>CAIVWG010000056.1 GCA_903909555.1 uncultured bacterium
ACCATTCGCGGAACTCAAACGGCAGCGCGGCTAGCGGATGACGGCGAGGACCTGCGTGTTGCGCACGATGAGCCGTCCGTCCGGCGTCCACAGCGTCCGAGTCTCGGCCGCGTAGCCGTCGTCGAGAGCGACCAGGTGACCGTGGTGGAGCAGCGGCTGCGCGGGATCGACCGTGGCGGGATCGACGTGCAAGGTCGCGGTGAAGGTGAGCGTGGCCATGGGGCGCATCTCGCCGACCGACACCAGCGTCGCCGGCCACAGAGCGTCGACCAGGCCGAGGAGGCGCGCGGCATCGGGTACGGAGTCGTCGGGGAAGCGCACCCAGCTGACGACGTCGTCATGGCGTCCCTGGTACGGCCACCCGGACACGGGGCGGAACTCCAGGAACCGGGTGAACTCCGGAGCCAGCGGCGCGCCCAGCTCGATGGCGGCGACCTCGCTCCACGGCGGCACCTCGGGCATGACGAGCCCCGGGGCGCGGTACTCCGGGAGATCCTCCGCGCGCGCTCGGCCCAGCACGACCGTGCACGCGGCGAGCACCTCCGCTATCCCGCCCGGCGGGGGCTCGCCGCCGACATCCACCCGGTACGACGCCGTTCCCGATCCCACGCGCAATGCCTGGATGGCGACGGGCCAGGAGCCCACCGGCACCGGCGCGAGCATGTGGGCGGTGACCTCGCGCACGTCCAGGCGATCCGCGCCCACCGCCTCCTGGACCGAGAGCGCCGTACGCACGGCCATCCCCACGATGAGACCGCCCCAGGCGCCTCGGCCCTGCAACCAGCCCTCGCGCACGGCCCATCGGCCGTCCCGGACGGTGGTGAGGTCGGCGAACGTCGGCACCCCACGACCCTAGGCCCGCCCCCGCGGGACGCCGGAGCGGGCCGCGCTGTCGGACTCGGCCGTTAGCCTGCCGGGATGCGCGTCCTGCACACCTCCGACTGGCACCTGGGCCGCAGCTTCCACGGCCACTCGCTCATGGCGGAGCAGCGGGCCTTCGTGGAGTGGCTGCTGGAGCTCGTCGACGAGCGGGCCGTGGATGCCGTCGTCGTCGCCGGAGACGTCTACGACCGCGCGGTGCCGCCCGTGGATGCCGTCGCCCTGTGGGAGTTCGCGCTCACCAGCCTGAGCCGACGCTGTCCGGTCGTGGTGACATCGGGCAACCACGACTCGCCCACGCGGCTGGGCTTCGCCCGTGCGCTCCTCGACCGCAGCGGCATCCACCTGCGCACGTCGATCGCCGCCATCGCCGACCCCGTGCATGTCACCGGACGCGACGGGACCGAGGCCTTCCTCTACGGCATCCCCTACCTCGAGCCCGACCTCCACCGGGGAGACCTGTCCGCCGAGCGTTCTCACGAGTCGGTCCTCGACGCCGCCATGCGCATCGTGCGCGCGGACGTCGCCCCGCGAGGGGATGCGCGCTCCATCGTGATCGCCCATGCCTTCGTCACCGGTGCCGGCACCCCGTCGTCCGTGAGCGATTCCGAGCGCGACCTGCGCGTCGGCGGCATCGGCGACGCTCCCGCCCACGTGTTCGCCGGGGTGGACTACGTCGCCCTCGGCCACCTCCACGGGGCGCAGGAGGTGCGCGGCCCCTCCGCCCTGCACTACAGCGGGTCGCCCCTCCCCTTCTCCTTCTCCGAGGAGAAGCACGTGAAGTCCGTGACCATCGTCGATCTGCCCGCGGCGGGCCCCCCCTCCCTCGAGCGAATTCCCGCGCCGGTGCCGCGCCCTCTCACGACGCTGCGCGGGACGCTGGAGGAGCTGCTCGAGCATCCGCGTCGCGACGAGTGCCGCGACCACTGGCTCCGCGCGGTGCTCACCGACCCGCGACGTCCCGACAATCCGCTGGGACGCCTCCGCACCCGGTACGACTTCGTCGCCGAGATCGGATTCGACCGCGGCGACACAGCCCCGGCCGGCGGCGCGTCGACGAACGAGTCGGGTGCGCCGACCGACCCGCTCGCCCTGGCCGAGGCGTTCGTCCATCACGTCACCGAGACCCCTGCCGGGGATCCCGAGCGGCGCGCGCTGCGCGACGCCGTGGAGGCCGTGCGCGCGCGGCAGGTGCCGGCGTGAGACTGCACGTCCTCGAGGTCACCGGCGTCGGGCCCTTCCGCAGCACGCAGCGCGTCGACTTCGACGAACTCTCCCGATCCGGCCTGTTCCTCATCGAGGGGCCCACGGGATCGGGCAAGACCACTCTCCTCGACTCCATCGTCTTCGCCCTCTACGGCACCGTGTCCGGGAAGGCCTCCGACGTCGGTCGGATGCGCAGCCACCTGTGCGCTCCCGGGGATTCCAGCGAGGTGATGCTCGAGTTCAGCGTCGCCGGAGTGCGCCACCGCATCCGGCGCAGCCCCGCGTACGAGCGTCCCAAGCTGCGCGGCGCCGGCACGACCACCGAGTCCGCCCGCCAGACACTGGAGGTGCTGGACGGCTCAGTGCCTCCCATGCGCGAGGCGCGCGAGATCGGCAGTTACCTCCTGCAGCGCATCGGGCTCTCCGCCGAGCACTTCCGTCAGCTCGTGATCCTGCCCCAGGGAGAGTTCGACGCCCTCCTGCGCGCGAGCCCGCGCCAGCGCTACGACGTGCTCGGCAACCTCATCGACGACGGATTCCTCGCCCGAGTCCAGGAGGAGCTCAAGGCCCGCGCGGACGCCGCCGCCGAGGAGAGGCAGTCGGCCCGCGAGCGCGTCGAGACCGTTCACGACATCCTGCGCGCGCGGCTGCGCGAGATCGAGCCGACGGTCGACCTCGTTCTCGAGGGCGAGGACGAGGTCGCAGCCGAGGACCCCGCACCCGAGGACACCGGGCCCGAGGACGCGACAGCCGCCGGCGCTCCGCCGCCGGAGTTCGACCCCGGGGCCCGCGTCGATCGCGTGGCCGCGGCCGCGGAGGCGGCGCGGTATCGCGCAGAGGAACTCCTCGCACCCTGCACCGCGGCGCGGGCCGACGCGGCAGCATCGCGTCAGGCCGCGCAGGCGATGGCCGAGGCGACCGAGGCCCGCGCGCGCGTGGCAGCAGCGCGCGCCCGAGCGGGCGCGGACGACCGGGGCCTCGGTGGCACCGCGCTGCAGGATCGCCTGACCGAGCTCGTGTCCCGGCGCACCCGGCTCGAACCCTGGGCCGCCTGGGACGCCGCCGCTCGTGAGCGCGAGCGGGAGGACCAGCGCCTCCTCGGGGGAGCTCGCGACCGCGGATGACCTGCTCGCCGAGGCCCGCGAGCGCGCAGCGTCCCTTCCCCAACGGCGCGCCGACCTCGCTGCCCGCACGCTCGCCACCACCCAGCGCGCGGCCTCCGCGGAGTCCCTGCGCGCCGCACTCGCCCGCCTCGACTCGGACGCCACCCAGATCGAGGAAGCCGCCACCGTGGGTCGCCTCCTCGCCGACGCCGCGGCGCAGTCCGACCGATGCCGCGCGGCCGAGTCGGAGGCCCGGGAGAGCCTCGTCACGGCCCGTGAGGAGCACGTGCGCCTCCTCGAGCGCCAGCTCGAGCAACGCGCCGCCCATCTCGCCGCGATGCTCGAGGCGGGCGCCGCCTGCCCGGTGTGCGGATCGACCGAGCACCCCAGCCCCGCCACGCCACCGGGCGACGACCTCGTGGGCGACGACGAGATCGGACGCTCCGACGCCCGCGTCCTCGCGGCCGCCGCCGCCGCCGACAAGGCCGCGGCCGCGCTTGCCCGTGCGCGCGAGTCGGTCGTCGGCCTGGAGGCGCGCCACGTCGCCCTCCTCGCGCGCATCGAGGGCATGTCGGTCGAATCCGTGGGCGCCCAGGCGCTCGAGGCTCGCCGTGCGCTGGACGAGGCCGCCCTCGCGGAGCAGGAACTCCCCGGGCTCGAACTCCAGCGCGAGGCCATCGAGGCGGAGGAGTCCGAGGGCGGGGCCCTCGTCGAGACGTCACTGACGCGACGCACCGCCGCCGCGTCCGCGCTCGCCGCCTTCCGCAAGCAGACGGAGCAGGACCAGGCGGCCCGTGACGCGGAGGTGGGCGACGCAGCCTCGGCAGCCGAGGCGCTGCGGGCACTCTCCGAGCGCATCGAGGCGCTGCTGGCGCTGCAGACGGCGCTCGGAGAGGAGAGCCGGCACCCATTGCCCGCCGAGGGAGTCGACCCCGAGGCCGAGCTCCGAGCCCGCGAGGCCGCCCTCGAACGCGCGATCGCCCGGCTCACGGCGGCCGAGTCCGCGCTCGCCGCAGCGGACCAGGACGCCGCGCGGCTGGCCGACGCCCTCACCGCACTGCTCGGTCACCTCGACGACCTCGCCGACGCCACGCGAGTCCTCGACGACGTCACCGACGCCACCTCCATCGCGGTGAGCCTGGGGGATCTCGTCTCCGCGCGCAGCCCCGCCAACCTGCGGCGCATGACCCTTCAGTCCTACGCCGTGCAGCGTCGATTCCGCGCCGTCCTCGAGGCCGGGAGCCGGCACCTGGAGCGGATGAGCAGCGGGCAGTACTCCTTCGTGCTCGACGAGGAGGCCGGTCGCGGCCAGTCCGGGCTCGGCATCGAGGTGCTCGACGCGTGGACCGGACGCTCCCGCGATCCCTCCTCCCTGTCGGGCGGGGAGACGTTCTACGCCGCACTCGCGCTGGCGCTCGGTCTGGCCGACATCGTCCGCGAGGAGACCGGCGGCGTGGACCTCGAGACGCTCTTCGTCGACGAGGGCTTCGGGAGCCTCGACACCGTCACCCTGCAATCCGTGCTCGACCAACTCGACGCCCTGCGCTCGCGCGGACGCAGCGTCGGAGTCATCAGCCACGTGACCGAGATGCGCGACTGGGTCCACGACCGCATCCAGGTCGTGCCCGGCCCGCCCGGGGAGGGCAGCACCCTCCACCGCGCCGACACACCCACCTGACGCTGGCCGCCCACCAGCCGCGAAATTCCCCTCGAAAACGCGGCCCGCGGGCGGCCAAGCCTCGGGAAACCCCGCGGAAACTCCTCCGGTCGTGACCAGCAGGCCGTAGCGTGCGGCCACGCACCGTTTCGCCCAGGGAGGTCCCGTGCCCGACTCGACGCAGGTCAAGGACTACCGGACCGGTCGCGTCGTCGCGCTCGCCTCGACGGCGGCGCTGGGCGGCTTCCTCTTCGGCTACGACTCCGCCGTCATCAACGGCGCCGCGCAGGCGATCAAGAGCATCTTCGGGCTCAGCGACTTCGCCCTCGGCTTCGTCGTGTCCATCGCGCTCGTCGGATCCGCGATCGGAGCGTGGTTCGCCGGCAGCCTGGCCGACCGGTTCGGACGGCGCAAGGTCATGCTCGTCGCCGCCGTCCTCTTCCTCGTCGCCGCCGTCGGCCAGGCGTTCCCCTTCAGCGTCTGGGACCTTCTCCTGTGGCGCTTCATCGGCGGCGCCGGGATCGGCGTCGCGAGCGTGATGGCACCCATGTACATCGCCGAGATCGCCCCCGCGCAGATCCGCGGGCGCATGGGCTCCCTGCAGCAATTCGCCATCGTGATCGGGATCTTCGCCACGGGCCTGGTCAACTTCGTCGTCCTCAACGCCGCGGGAGGCAATGCCCGCAACACGTGGCTGCTCGGCCTGGAGGCCTGGCAGTGGATGTTCCTCAGCATGGTGATCCCCGCCCTCGTCTACGGCCTGCTGGTGCTGCGGGTGCCCGAGTCCCCGCGCTACCTCGTCGCGGAGGGCAGGGACGACGAGGCCCGCGCGGTCCTGTCGACCATCTACACGGGCGACGTCGGGGCGATGGTGGCCGACATCCGCGAGTCGATGGACGGCGACCACAAGCCTCGGATGTCCGACCTCCGGGGACGGACCCTGGGACTCATGCCCATCGTGTGGATCGGCATCCTCCTCAGCGCCTTCCAGCAGTTCGTCGGGATCAACGCGGTCTTCTACTACTCGAACACGATCTGGGAGGCCGTGGGCTTCTCGGAGTCGCAGGCCTTCGAGACCTCCCTCATCACCACCATGGTCAACGTCGTCTTCACCATCGTGGCGATCGCCCTGGTGGACCGGGTCGGGCGCAAGCCCCTCCTCCTGGTGGGCTCCGCCGGCATGGTCGTCACGCTCGCCACGCTGACCTGGGTGTTCGGCACCGCTCCCGTGAACGCCGACGGACAGCCCGTCCTGTCCGACGGCCCGGACGTCGTGGCCCTCGTCGCCTTCAACCTCTACGTGGCCTTCTTCGCCGCCACCTGGGGGCCGGTGGTCTGGGTCCTCCTCGGGGAGATGTTCCCCAACCGCATCCGTGCTGCGGCGCTTGCGGTGGCCGCCTCGGCCCAGTGGGTCGCCAACTTCATCGTGTCGACGACGTTCCCCGGCCTGGCCGGTATCTCCCTCGGGCTCGCGTACGGCATCTTCACGGCGTTCGCGATCCTGTCGATCCCGTTCGTGATGCGCTACATCAAGGAGACGAAGGGCGTCAGCCTGGAGGACATGGGCAAGCTCGAGGGCGCGTGCGCGGGCTGACTCAGCCGTGCAGGATGACGAGCCTCTCCTCCGTCATCTCACGCACGGAGTACGCCGGACCCTCGCGGGTGTTGCCCGAGTCCCGCAGGCCGCCGTACGGCATCTGGTCGGCGCGCCACGTGGGAACCTCGTTGACGAGGACCCCACCGAAGTCCAGGGTGCGGGCCGCCTTGAGCGCCTTGGTGATGTCCGAGGTGAAGACCGCGGCCTGCAGCCCGTAGCGGGTGTCGTTCGCCTCGCGCAGGGCCTCGTCGAAGTCGCGGAAGCTGCGAACGGCCACGACCGGCCCGAACACCTCGAGCGCGCACACATTCATCTCCGGCTGCGCGTTGACGATGACCGTGGGCTGAAGCACTCCGTCCGCCCCGATCTCGCCACCGCACGCGATTCGCGCGCCGCCGGCCACGGCCTCGTCGATCCAGCCCTTGACCCGGCCGGTCTCCCCCCGCGAGATCAAGGCGGAGACATCGGTCGACTCGTCCATCGGGTCACCGACCACGAGCGACTTCACCCCCTCGACGAGGGCCGCCGTCACCGGCTCGAGCAGGTCCTCGTGGACGAAGACGCGCTGGGTGGAGATGCAGGACTGTCCGGCATGGGAGAAGCCGGCCACCTTGATCTTGGCGACCGCCGTTTCCCAGTCGCCGTCGCGGTCGATGATGACGGGCGCGTTGTTGCCGAGCTCGAGTCCGACGCGCTTGCGCGGGGCGCGGCCACGGATCGACCAGCCCACCTCCGGGGATCCGGTGAAGGTGACCAGGGCGATGTCGGGGTTGTCCACGATGGCATTGCCGACGGTGGAGCCCCCTCCCGTCACGACCTGGAGGTACGCCGCGGGGAGCCCGCACTCCTCGATGAGCATGCGGGCCAGCAGGATCGCGGAGAACGGCGTCTGCGAGGCGGGCTTGAGGACGACCGCGCACCCCGCCGCGATCGCGGGGCCGAGCTTGTGGCACACGAGGTTGAGCGGGAAGTTGAACGGCGAGATGGCTCCTACGACGCCGATCGGAACGCGCAGGACGAATCCGATCTTGCCGGCGCCCACCGATGATGCCTCGAGCGGCACGGTCTCACCCGTCAGCGTGCGCGCGACAGCGGCGGAGAACTGCAGCGTGCCCACCGCGCGTTCGGCCTCGACCCGCGCGGTCTTGATGGGCTTGGCCGCCTCCAACGCGATGCACTGGGCGAACTCGTCGCGACGCCGGGCCAGGGCCAGCGCGGCACGGTCGAGGATCTCCGCGCGCGTCCACTGGGGCAGGGGCGACTCCTCCATGGCCTTGCGGGCGAAGGCGGCAGCGGCATCGACATCGGCCGGGGCGAGTGCCGGGATGCTCCCCAGCAGCGCGCCGTCGTAGGGCGCCCGCACCTCGGTGGCGGCGGCCCCCGTGGACCACCCCCCCAGGAGCGGAACGGGGGTGACGGAGTCGGGGTCGATGCCGGGGATGCGCGCGTCGGTCATGGCCCGACGGTATCGCCCGGCGCCCGGGGGGCTGCGCACGAGGGGAACCTGCGGGAGGATGCCGGGATGGACTTCACCGTTCCCGAGGAACTCACCGCCCTGCGGCAGTCGTTCGCCTCCTTCCTCGAGCGGGAGGTGCGCCCCCTGGAGGAGGAGCACGCCCGCCAGTTCTGGGGCGAGGCGCCTGATCGCGACGTCCTCGCCCCGGTCATCCGGGAGGTGCGCCGCCGCAGCGCCGACGAGGGCTTCTACTCCTCCTACCTCCCCGAGGAGGCCGGCGGCCAGGACCTCTCGGTCCTCGGCACGACGCTCCTCGTCGAGGACGCCGCCCGGTCGGGCATGCGCCTGGCCATGGCGGCGATCGCGCCCCCGAACCCCGCCGGCCCTTCCACCCTGCTTCTCAAGTTGCCCCGGAGCCTGTGGGACGACTACGTCTTCCCCGTCGCGCGGGCGGAGAAGACCATGTGCTTCGCCCTCACCGAGCCGGAGGCCGGCAGCGACGCGCAGTCGATCCGCACGCGCGCGGTGCTCGAGGGCGACGAGTGGGTGATCAACGGCCACAAGCACTACATCACCAACGGCGAGAACGCCGACTTCGCGATCGTGTTCGCGCTGACCGACCCTGACAAGCGCGCGGCGGGCGGCATCACTGCTTTCGTCGTTCCCTCCGACCAGTTCCGCAGAGGCAAGCTGCAGTGGAACATCTCAGACTCCCATCCCGCGGAACTGTTCTTCGACGACGCGCGGATCCCCGCCGACCACGTCATCGGCGAGGTCGGCATGGGCTTCTTCGAGGCCATGGCGTTCCTCAACGCCGGCCGGGCCTACATCGGCGCGCAGTCCCTGGGCCTCGCCGAATGGTGCCTTGGCGCGGCCGTGGATCACGCTGCCAAGCGCACGGCCTTCGGCAAGCCGCTGGGCAAGAACCAGGGGGTGTCCTTCCCCCTCGCCCGGAGCAAGGCAGACATCGAGGCCATCCGCTGGCTGGTCTACCACCTCGCCTGGCGGGTGGACAGCGAGGGCGATCCCCTGTCGATCATGGCCGACGCCTCCATCACGAAGTTCTACGCGACCGAGCGCGCGTACGAGGTCGCCGATCGGGCGCTGCAGGTGCTCGGCGGGATGGGCCTCATGCGCGAGGGGCCCATCGAGCGGGCACTGCGCCACCTGCGCATGCTCCGCGTCGTCGAGGGCGCCAGCGAGATCCAGCTGCTCGTGATCGCCCGCAGCCTGGGCCTGTGAGGGGCGGAAACTACTCGCGCGCCTCACGCACAGGCAGGTTGCGCTTCCCTATCCTGGCGGCATGACGCGACCAGCCTCCATCACCATCGCCATGGTCCTCGTGTGGATCGGCGCGATCCTCATCATCCTCAACGCCATCGGCGTGGTCACCCTCGCCTTCGGATTCCGAGATCCCGCCATCCAGCAGGCGGTCGAGGACACCCTGGTCAACAACGGACTCGACAAGAACGCGGAGAACTACTTCACCTTCGCCCTGTGGACGGCCGCGGCCATCATGCTCAT
>CAIVWG010000057.1 GCA_903909555.1 uncultured bacterium
GATGTGATCGTCGTCGGTGGCGGGCTCGGCGGGCTGTCCTGCGCCCGCGATCTCGCGCGTGCCGGGACGGACGTGGTCGTCCTGGAGGCCCGGGCGCGGGTGGGCGGGCGGGTCGAGGGGATGGCCTTCGACGACGGGCGCGTCCTACAGATGGGTGGCGAACTGATCGGCACCGTCCACCACGCCTACCGCGCGCTCGCCGCCGAGCTCGGGCTCGGGATCGTGCCGAGCTTCACCGCGGAGCCGGGCGAGGACGGCTACGACATGCTCGACGGCACGCACATCGGCGAGGGCTGGCTGAGCGAGGAGGACACCGCCGCGCTCGCCCGCCTCGACGCGGCGATCCTCGAGATCGCGAGGAACCTCGACCCGGCCGACCCCTGGTCCCACCCGGACGCGGCGCGCCTCGACCACCTCTCGGTCGGTGCGCTCCTGCGCTCCCTCGAGCCCACGTGGCTCGCCTACCGCCTCTGCGAGGCGAGTGCGCTCTCGGCGGCGCACGGCACCATCGAGCGCGGGTCGGTGCTCGCCTGGGCACGCGCGGCCGCCAGCGTCGGCGGCGTCCTCTCCAACGACTACGGCCAGTGGGAGAACCTCAAAGTCGAGGGCGGCTCGAGCATGCTCGTCGACGCGCTCGAGGCCGCGGTCGCGGGCCGCATCCGCTACAGCGCCCCGGTCGCCTCGATCCACGTGGGCGCGCCGTGCACCGTCACGCTCGTCAGCGGCGAGGTCCTGCACGCGGACGCGGTCGTCTGCGCCCTGCCTGCGGGCCCGCTGCGTCGCGTCGGCATCACGGGGCTCTCCGACGCGCGCCTGCGCTCGCTCCACCGCCAGCGCGCGGCGATGGCCTCGAAGGCCGTGACGGTCTTCGACGGCCCGGTCTGGCGGCGCACCGGCTGGAACGGCCTCGCCGTGTCCGAGCACGAGATCGGCGGCTTCTGGGTCCAGGGCGAGGGCGCGTTGTCCACGCTGCTCGGCCCGGAGAAGCAGGGCCACATCGCCGCCGCTCCGCCCGGCACGCTGACACAAGCCCTGATCGACTCGCTCGAGCGCCTCTGCGGCCCGGTCGAGCCGCAGGCCGTCATCTGGCGGCACTGGGGCACCGACCCCTACACGCTCGGCTACGTCGCGATCTGGGAGCCCGGCGACCTGATGGGCGTCGGCCCCCTCCACGGCACGCACGAGCCGCCCTTCTACGTGGCCGGCTCCGACCACTGGGCGGCGGGCTACATGGAGGGCGCGGTGCGCACGGGCCGCGACGCGGCCTGCGCGATCCTGGGCCAGCCCCGGCCATCCCTCTACGTCGAGTAGGCGCGGCCCGCCGGCACGGCCCCGCTCAGCTCTCGCGGATCACGAAGAACTTGCGGACCGTGCCGTCCTGGTGCCAGACGAGCGGCGTCCCCTTCGCGATCGCGAACGCCTCTCCGGGGCCGAACGCCTCCACCGAGCCGTCCGGGTAGCGGAACTCGACGACGCCCTCGATGATCACGCAGGTCTCGTCGACGGGGTAGCCGTCGGTCTCCCAGGTGAAGGCCTCGGACTCCCAGACGCCGGACGTCAGCCCGCCGCCCGCGTCGAGGCCCACGGCGGTGCGGGCCATGGCGCCGTCCTCGAGGACCGGTGCGACGGCGTCGAGGTCCGACGCCGAGATCCTGACTGCGCGCTCCGCCATGCGGGGGATCATGGCGGATCCAGCCGGTTCTGGCCAGCGCTCCTTGGCATACTGCCGCCATGGCGGAGGGGGAGCGCACGGTCCGGATCCTGGTGGTCCAGAACGACGTCGACAAGGGGCCCGGGCGGGTCGGCGACGCCCTCGA
>CAIVWG010000058.1 GCA_903909555.1 uncultured bacterium
CCGGCGCTACCGATCACAGAAGGAGAACGTCATGGCCCAGGGAGAAGCTCCCGTCCTCGCCACCCTCGCCGAGATGAACGTCGCGTCCATCTCGCGTGTGGAACTCGATCCCGCGGTGCTCATCGTGGTGCGCCTCGCGGCCCTGATCGCGTCCGACGCACCAGCTGCGTCGTACCTCATGCACATCGGTCCGGCCCTCGACAACGGCGTGACCCTGGATGACCTCCAGGACGTGCTCGTTGCCGTCGCACCGATCGTCGGCACCGCCCGGGTTCTCACCGCCGCCGGCAACATCGCCGAGGCGCTCGGCGTGGCCATTGCCGTCGCCGAGGAGATGTAGGGCTCAGCCCCTCGTCATCACCGTCACGGGCGGGCTGGAGGCACTCCGGCCCGCCCCGTGCACGGTGCGGATCTCGACCGTGTAAGGCCGGCCCGGGCGCAGGCCGGTGATCGTGAAGCGTCCCGTCACCTGGCCCGTGGACACCCACCGTCCTCCGTTGAGCCGGTACTCGACGCGCGTCACCGGAGCGGCGGGCGAGACAGGAACCGTGGCACGCACGTCGAGGGTCCGCCGCCCTGAATCCACCCAGCGGATGCGCGGGGTCTTCGGACACGCGTACACCTGCATGTCATCGATGTACCAGCCGTAGCTCCCTACCGTGGAATTGGTCGCCACCCGGAAGCGGAAGCGCACACTCTCCCCCGCCAGGCTGGACAGGTCGGCTCTCGTCGTGATGTAGCCACGCGACACTCCTGCGAAGGCCGCGCGCCCCTTGAGCGGATTGTCCGAGCCGAAGCCGGAGAGTCGACCCGTGTACCCGTTGTCGGAGAGCAGCGGCCCCGCATCGCGCCACTGGCCGTCGACCTCGTACTCGAGGACGCCGCCGTCCCACATCCCGCCGGCTTCCCGGTGGAACTGGAAGGAGTGGGCGAAGCGGAGGTACACCTGACCCTGGGGAACGAGCACCGGCTCTGCCATCGCGACACTCGCGTCGTAGCGGAAGCTCGGGTTGTCGCCCCAGAGGTTGCCCACGCCCTCGGTGGCAAAGGACTCGACTTCCATGGAGTACTCATCGACGACATCTCCGGGGCGGTACCACAGCGCGAACGGCACCTCGGGGCTGTCGGGCGTGTGGATCGACTTCACCCAGGCCAGCGTGTCGTCCTCGAAGCCATCCGACCACAGGGGCGCGGGGATCGCGGCGCCGGCCAGGTCCACCGGCGACTCCCCGCACACGGGCGCCGCCGCGACACGGCCGTTCACCGGCTCGAGGTCCATCTCCGTGGCGAGCAACGCGCGGTCCGCTTGGAGGCAGTCATCGGCATTGATCCCGAACGTCCCCTTCAGGGTCGCGCACGATGCCCGAACTGCCTTGGCCAGCATCTGGTAGTCAGCGCCCGTGGTGAGCAGCGGCATCGCGCCGTAGACGATGCGCGCGGTCTTCTCGATGCCGATCCCCCGCACGGTCTGGCCATTGAAGGTATCGCCGTCCGTGAGGAGGTAGGCGAACTTGTTGCCGACACCGCTGTTGCGGTGGACGCCACCCCGGTCCTCATCGAGTGAGCGGAAGAAGATGGAGCCGGTGCGGTCCGGGTGCTGGGACAGCGTCGGGTCCTTCATGCTGCGCAGAGTGAACCCGAAGATCGGCACGATGTCCTCGCCCATCTGCCAGCGGACCTCGGGATCGTCATTGCCACCGGGGTACTCCAGGTCGACGAACTCGCCGAAGATGTCGCTCAGCGACTCGTTGATGGCCCCCGACTGGAAGTAGTAGAACAACGGAGACCGGTGCTCGGTGACACCGTGGGCGAGTTCGTGCGCCACGACGTCCTGGGCCACCATGCCCTCGCCGTACGTCATCTGCTCGCCATTCCAGAAGGCGTTCTTGTAGCTGCTGCCCGGATCCTCGCGGAAGCGAACTGTGGAGAGCAGCGGCATGCCGGCGTCATCGATGGAGTCGCGCCCGAAGAGCCGGAAGAAGAAGTCATACGAGTCCCCGCCGTACTGGTGGGAGAGATTGACATCCTCGAGGGGACTCGGCGGGTCAGTTTCCCCGCGCTCGCCTGCGGCGACGTCCAGGGGGGCCGTGCAGGGCAGGCGCCCGGGCGTCATGGCCGCATCGCAGGTGAGGCGCTCGAGGGCGCCGTGGATGTTGTCGAGGCTCAGGACGAGATCCCCCCGAACGGCGCCCACGAGTACGAGTTGACGCACGTCCGGACGCTCGGAGGAGGTGACGTCCACCTCCCAGACGAGCTGTGCGCGGGGAGCTCCCGGGGCCTCGAAGATGCGAGGGTCGAAGACGCGGAGCTCGGGCTCGGACGCCTCCAGGGAGTCCGGAGCCAATCCATGCTCGCGAGCGGTCACCTCGAGGGCCACGTCCGTGGCCCTCGCTGCTGCGAAGTGCGGCGTCGTGTCGATCGTGGAGTCCCACGTGTCCTTGCCCGACGCAGCGCGGACCCGTCCGTCGCTGGCGACGTCGACGGCGACGTCGCCGCCCAGCAGAGGGACGCCGTCGATCGTGCGTCGCAGGCGCACGACGGTGCCACCGCGTGACGAGTCCTGCTGGCTCTCCACCGCGAAGCCCCGCGATGCCGAGACCTCGCCCGCAACGCTCTGGCGCGCGAACCGCGTCGCAACCGAGATCGCGGAGTCACCCGGCGCCGAGCCACGCGGGCGCACCGGGCTGTCCACGGAGGAGAAGAAGAACTCGCGGCTTCCCGCGCGCGCCTGGCCGTCGGAGGTAGGGGTTGGCTGCCCCACCGGCGCGTCTCCCGCAGCCAGGGCGGGCAGGCCCGCGAGCGGCAGAAGCCCCGCCGCCATGGCGAGTCCGACGGCAGGGACGAGCGCGTGAGGCATCCTGAAGGGCATGAGGCAGTCTAGGAGGTCTCACGGCCGCGTTGCCTGTTGTTGCCCAGCCTGAGGCGATGTCCGTCGTCACTTCACCGACGGAGGCCCGTCGAAACTCCTCGGCGAGAGCCCAGTCCCCCAGGGATACCTGGATCCGCGCGCTGAGAGGACGGCGACCTCACATCTGGTCGAGCGCGTCTGCGTCGAAGCGACGGGGAAGGACCATGGCCGGAACGGTGCACGATCGCAGCAGCTTGTGGGTGAGATCGCCGAGGAAGACTCGCGAGATCGGGCCGAGCGCGCTCGAGGCGACGACAAGAAGGTCCGAGTCGTGCCAATCGAAGCGCGACATGGCCGCAGCTGCCGTGTCACCCGTGACGACGCTCGCGGAGATCTCCTCAGGTCGTGACGACACGATGAAGCGCTCCTGTGCTGCCCGCTCGCGCTCCACGAGGGACTGCATGACCATCCGCTCCGGATCCCGGCCGACACGAGCGCCGATCAGTCGATTCACCCGGAGGACGACGGTGAGAAGGTGCACGGGCAGGCGCAGCGGCTGGGCCATCCGCACACAGGCCTCGACAGCATGGGCGGACTCCGGAGTGTCCTGGAATCCCACGACGAGTCGCTCGAAGGAGTCAGGGGCGACGTCACGGTATCCCTCGGGGGCGAGCGCGATGGCCGTCGGACTTCCGTGCAGGAGCGACTGGGCGATCGGGCCCAGGGAGATCTGGCCGGGATTCGAGCGGGCACCGGGCCCGAGCACAGTCACCGCCGCACCACGCTGCTCGGAAACCTTTCTCAGGGCGCGCCCTGCGGACACGTGGGGCACAACCATGCTCTCGACGTCGTCCACGGCCCAGTAGCGCGACAACTGACCTCGCGCCTGGGTGAGCGTCTCCTCTGCGCGCTCCGCGAGGAAGGCAGCCCACTCCGCGTCCACATGGCCCACACTCGGATAGTCGATCGTGGGCGGGTGGACGTAGACCAAGACGACCTTGGCCCCCAGCAGATGGCTCAGCAGCGCCCCGAGCGCCACGGCATCCTCGCCGGAGTCGTCGGCGCTCAGCCCCACGACGATGTCCACGCTCCCCCTCCTCCCGCCGTCACGCGCTCCGCGAACCCAGCCCGGCTGAGCACTCAAGGCGCTACCGTATCCGCAGTTGCTCGGGCTGGGGCCGGATCGGAGGGGCACCGTGGCGTCCACCCTCTTCCGCCTCAAGTCGATCGAGGATGCATCGGGGCACTCCGAACTCAAGCGATCAATGGGGCGCGGAGCGCTGCTCTTCTTCGCGGTCGGGTCGATCATCGGGAGCGGCATCTTCGTCATCCTCGGCGTGGCCATCCCCAAGGCCGGGCCCGCAGTTCTCCTGTCCTTCCTGCTCGCCGCCGTCGCGGCACTGTTCTCGGCACTGTCCTACGCCGAGTTCGCCAGCGCGATCCCCGCATCAGGCTCCTCGTACACCTACGCGTACGTCACCCTGGGGGAGATCGTCGCCTGGGTGGTCGGCTGGATGCTCATGCTGGAGTACGGCGTCTCCGTCGCTGCCGTCGCCGTCGGGTGGGGCGAGTACCTCAATGACTTCCTGGCGAACTTCGGGATCACCATTCCCGAACAGTTCGCCAACCCGCCGGGAGATGGTGGCATCTTCAACGTCCCAGCGCTGCTCGTCGTCGTCCTGTGCACCCTCCTGCTGGTCCGCGGTGCGTCCGAGTCCGCGAAGCTGAACATGGTCATGGTCCTGCTCAAGATCGGGATCCTGGTGTTCTTCTGCGTGGTCGCCTTCACCGCCTTCGACCCCGACAACCTCACTCCCTTCCTCCCGCTCGGCATCCTCGGGGTGACCGCGGCGGCAGGCCAGGTCTTCTTCTCCTACATCGGCTTCGACGCGGCGTCGACAGCCGGCGAGGAGGCGAAGAACCCCAAGCGCGACCTGCCCTTCGCGATCATCGGCAGCCTCGTCGTCGTGACGATCCTGTACCTCCTGGTGACGCTTGCCGCGCTGGGCGCCCAGCCCTGGCAGGAGGACGAGGGCAAGGGATCGGAGGCCCTGCTCACCACGATCGCCGACACCGCCAGCGGTGCCACGTGGCCCGGTGCCCTCATCGCACTCGGCGCGATCATCTCCATCTTCAGCGTCGTCCTCGTGACTCTGTACGGGCAGACCCGCATCCTGTTCGCGATGGGCCGTGACGGCCTGCTCCCCAAAGTGTTCACCCGAGTCAGCCCTCGCACCCAGACTCCGGTCGCCAACACCATCATCGTCGCCGCCGTCATCGCGATTCCCGCGTCGTTCGTCTCCCTCGGCCAACTGGCCGAGGCCACGAGCATCGGCACGCTGGGCGCCTTCGCCGTCGTCAACATCGGCGTCATCGTGCTCCGACGCCGCCGGCCGGACCTTCCTCGGGGATTCACGACGCCGCTCTTCCCGCTCATGCCCATCCTCGGCCTCGTGCTCATCGCCGTGATCGTCGCCGGCCTGGACTGGATCACCTGGGTCGCCTTCGCGGCGTGGATGGCGATCGGCCTCGTCATCTACTTCACGTACTCGCGGCGGCACTCGCTTCTGAATCGCGCAGGCTCGGCAGACGCCACCTCCAGATCAGCGGAAGGCTGACCGCGACGAGGAGAGCCGGCAGGACGCTGATGGACATGAGGACTCCGGTCACCGCCGAGGCCGGCTGGAGGGCGGAGTTGTCCGTGGAGGAGACGAAGCCGGTGACTTCGAGGAGTCCCAGGACCAGCGCGGGCCCCAGGGCGAAGGCGGCGGTTTCCCCCGCGGTCCACACGCCGGTGAACGCTCCGGCACTCTGCTCGCCCGTCTCCTCGGCCCGAGCCGCGATCGTGTCCGGGAGCATGGCGAGCGGGAACATCTGCATGCCGGCGAACCCGACGGCCGCGATGCCAATGAGGAGGACGGTCACCGGGAGCGCGACGTACGGCGACAGCAGGATGAGGAGTGATCCGAGGATGAAGAGGATCGAGCTGCAGAGATAGCCCGCACGCTTGCCGAATCGGTGGCCGAACCAATTCCATGCCGGCATCACGACGATGGCCGGCACGATGAGCACGCCGAAGAGGAGTGCGAAGTTCGGGATCCCCAGGATGTAGAGGGAGAAGTACGCGATCGCGGTCAGGGTGGCGCCCGTGCCCAGTGCCTGGAGGAAAAAGGCGCCCAAGAGGATGCGGAAGGGGCGTGCGGCCCACACCTGGCGCAACTGTGCGATCAGCGACTCATCGGGATGCTCTGCGTCGCCGACCGCGGCGACGTACCTCACGCTCCGGCGCAAGCCCCACCAGCACACGATCATGCCCGCGGCGATGGCCAGGCCGGCGATGACCCCCATGACGAGGTACCCCACTCGCTGCGACCCCGCAGACTGCTGCACCAGCGGAGCTCCTACGCCGAAGGCGAGGATGGCCGCGGCCTGGAAGGCCACACGCCAGGCCATGAGCGTCGTGCGCTCCGAGGGCGAGTCGGTGATCTCCGCCGCCATGGCGATGTAGGGGACCTGGAAGAACGCGAACGCGGATGTCGCGACGAGGAAGGCGACGAAGACCCACGCCGCGGCGGCGACGGCCGCCAGGCCTTCGGGGACAGCGAACATGACGGGGAAGGACACCACGAGTCCCAGCGCCCCGGCCAGGAGGAAGGGCCGGCGGGTATCGCGACGACGGGCCGAACGATCGCTGATCCGACCGACGAAGGGCAGGAAACCGAGGTCCCAGAGCTTGGGGAAGAGCACCACGAGTGCAGCGACACCTGCCGCTACCCCGAGCGTGTTGGTGAGGTAGATGCTGAGCAGGAGCCCCGGGACAGTGCCGAATCCGGCCGTTCCGACCGCGCCGCTGGCGTAGGCCAGGTAGCCGCCTCGGGTAAGCCGATGGTCCGAGGGCGCCACGAGACGACCCTACTGTCGGCTCTCATCCCTGACGGCCCCTTCGATAACGCAGCCTCAGTTCTTCGGGAACCCCTTCGCCTCCACTGTGGAGCCCTACCCTGGGGTCAACCGGCAGCGGACCGGTCACCGACCCTGGATGGCTGCGGGGGTGAGTGCCGATGGACCTCGAGGGAGCGCCTGAGCCTCCCGCGGACACCACCGAGCCACTCCCGCTTTCTGACCTCGAGGCATCGTCGGAGTTGCCCGGGCGACGGCGCTGGTTCTGGGCCGGACTCGTCGCATTCCTCGCGATCGTCGCCGTGCTCTCCGGGCTCTTCTACGCCGCCGCCCAGGAGCCCGCCCGGGACCGGGGGTATCAGGCCTACACGGCGCCGCCCCCCATCGTCCCCGTCACGGTGATCGCCGAGCCGGCGACAGCGCAGCCAGCGGCGACCGTCTCGAGCATGCGGGAGGTCGCCGCCAGTACGCTCCTGTCCCTTCCGGGCCAGGAGGCAGGACTCTGGCTCCTCGGCGCCCTGCAGGAGGCGGGCCAGGACCCGATCACCGCAGAGGTCGTCCGCACCCTGTCCACCTCGGTGAACGAGGACGGGTCGGTGAGTTCGTTCATCTCCGTCTCCCTCCTCCTCGACTCCGGCTTCGCGGAAGCCATCGGGGTCGCGGCGAACGGCGGCGTCCTGTGGTACTCCCCTCCCATCCTCACCTTCCCCGCGGTTCCCGACCCTGGGTCGACCTGGTCGGGCGAGGGACTCACGAACGGGATTGCCCCCTTCTCCTTCGAAGGCGACGTTCTTGACGGCGTGCGCCTGGACACGGCGCCGGGCCCCCTCGATGGCCTGGCGGGCTGCCGCGACGTGCAGACGACGATCGAGCAGGAGTTCCCCGGGGGGGAGGGCTACACGAGCGAGCGCATCACGACGTGGTGCCCAGGGTGGGGATCGGTGGCGTCGGAGGACCTGGTCACGGGCGCCCGCACTCGCCTGGCCTCGCCCAGGGACGCGACGTGGACCGACGCAGTCGTGTCATCCCCCTCGCCGCGTCCTGCGGGAACCCGCCTGGCCTTCCCCACCTCCCTGGTGCAGATCACGCGACCGCCCGTCACCGCGGAGAGCGGCCTTGTCGTCGTCAACGACGCGACCCACGATCTCCTGTCGCTCACGGTGACGCCGCCACTCGCCGATACGCCCGACACCAACTCCACCGCCCTGTGGATCCAGCACCCCGGCGGCCAGGTTCTCGGAATGGCGGGCGGCGAGGACCGGACCTTCGTGACCTCGTCGCTGCGCGCCCTCCTTGCCTTCGATAACGCCGGTCGGATGAGGTGGAGCGCCCGGCTCCCCGACGTCGCCGTGGGATCGCCGGCAGTCATCGGGGATGTGGTCGCGGTCGCGCTCGTCGACGGCACGCTTCGGGGATTCCAGGCCTCCGGCGGGCAGGAACTGTGGAGCGTCCGGCTTTCCGACGTGGTCCTCCAACCGCCGGTGAGCGGCCGCGATGAATTCGTCGTGGCCGATAGCGGGGGGTACGTGGTCGCCGTGGGCGCGGACGGACAAGAGAAGTGGGGCGGCAGCCTGAGCCGCGTGGACCAGCCACTGACTGCCCTCGGGGACGGCAGCTACCTGTTCGCCCAGGCCACGGGGTTCCTCACCAGGCTCGACGCCTCCGGGGAGGAGACGTGGACGGTGCCGCTCCTCGAGGGAATGGTCCTCGCCGGGGGGGTCCTGCGGGACGGGGTCATCGTCCTGCCCACCGACGAGGGGCTCCTCGGCCTCGATGTCACTACGGGAGAGGTGCTGTGGGCGAACGACGACCTATCAGCCGCGTCCCTCGCCCCGGACGGGACGCTCGTGGCTGACCGGGGGCGCGTCCTATCGCTGGCCCTCGACGGCTCGACCGACGTGGTTGCGCAGATCACGGAAGCCAGCGGCGCGACGCCGACCAAGGTCTACCTCGCCCCAATGGGCACGGAGTGGGTGGCCCTGACCCAGGAGGGGTCCATGACCTTCCTCGGCGTCGCCCGCGATACGGGAGGCGGACCGTGAGCGGGGCCGCGTCACTTCCGAGGCGCGTCGGTCAGTTCTTCGCCGACCTCTGGGGCGTGGTGCTCTACCAGCCGGTGAGGTACGGAACCCTGTACGTCCGCTGGCATTCTCGCAGCGTCGCCGGGATCGCCTGGGCGGTGGCGATCCTCTACGCCGCCGTCGTGGTGTCGATCATCGCCGCGAACCCCCTGAGGTCGGCGAGCGAGCTCGAGACCGTCGTCGATGCGACGACGAGCAAGGCCGTCCCTACGTTCCTCATCCCGGCGGCCCTGTGCCTCATCGGAGTCGCCTTCGGCCTGCTGCTCGCCGGATCTCAGCGGTCCCCGTGGTGGCGGCGGCTGCTGTTCCTTGCAGTCGTCATCGGAGTCCTGGTCTCGGTGACCGCCGTGGGATTCTCCAGCGGGACCGGCGGGATCCTGGCGTGGACGGGGGTCGTGCTCCTGCTGCTCACCGTGGGGTACGTCCTCGTGATGTGGCTAGCCCCCACGCGTCCCGGCGCGGATACGCTCATCCTCGTCATTCTCTGCGACGGGATCTTCCTGGTCTCCTACCGCAGCGTGGTGAACCAGACCCTGCTGTCGAACTCCTCAGCAACGCTGCTGGTCGCGGGACTCGTGCTGGGCTTCCTTGCCAGCCTGGCGATCCCCCTGGCCTTCCTCTCGGGCGTCAGCGCGGCTTCCCTGGGCGTATCGCTCATCGCGTGGACCGGGGATGCGGTGGGCGAGCGCGCCGCCACGTGGTTCTCCCTCATCGTCGTTGGCGTCGTGCTGTCATGGCAATGGATCGCCCTCGCCCGAGGTTGGCCTGACGAGGACGTGGCGACGCGCCTCACGAGCCTCCTGGCGGCGGCCATCGTCGTCGTCGTGAGCGCCGCGCTCTGGTGGGGCTGCCACCGCAGAGAGCGGTGGCCGGAGGGACGCCCCGCCACCGTCTCCACCGCCGCAGTCGTGGTCGCGATACCCGTCTGCTTCGGTCTGGCTGCCATCCCCATCATCGGCTCAGTCACCGGCATGCTCGGGGTGACGCTGGGCAGCCTGCTGTCCCCGGACGTCATCCAGCCGTTCTTCGCCGCTCTCGACATCCTGGGCTCGGACAACGCCGTGACCCTCAACCGGGCTGCCGTCGTGGTAGGCCTCGCCATCGGAGCCGTCGTCCTCGCGCGGCGCTCGCTCCCGCTCTTCGCGGCCATCGCGGCCGTCTACTCCGTCGCTATCGGCACCACGTTCTTCCTCCCTCTGCTGCCCGGGGGATGGTTCTGGACCCCGCCGGATATCGGCGACGTCGGCATGGTCCTCGCCACCGTCCTGTTGGCCTCCTGGGCTCTGCGCAGGGAGCTCCAGCCCCACCGCGTGGCCTTCCTCCTCGTGCTGGTCCTCCTGTCGGCGCTGATCCGGCAGGCCGACTTCTTCGCTGTTCCCCTCGGGTTCCTCATCGGGGCCTCGACAACGGCACTCCTCATCTTCGGCCTCATCTGGGGATTTCTCACCGACGGCGGATCCGCGCACGAGGACGGGCGATCATTCCCTCGTGATCGGCAATTGCTGGTCCTCCTCGGGACCTACCTGTTCACGATCGTGATCGTCGCCTGGGCCGTGATCGGCAAGGACGTCGCCACGGCCCGACTGCTTGCCGACGATACGGCCCTCTCGGTGCGCATGATCGGAACCGGACTGATCCTTGCGGTCGTGCTCGCCTGCGCGCTGGCGCTGCACAAATCCGGAGGGGCCCGGGTCGAGACCGCCGAAGACGTCGAGGAAGCCCAGGCGGAGGAGGACGCCGCGGCGGCCGAGGCCGCGGGGGAATCC
>CAIVWG010000059.1 GCA_903909555.1 uncultured bacterium
CGACGACAAGGACCGCGTTCTCGTCAAGGCCGATGGCGAGTACACGTACTTCGCATCCGACACCGCCTACTACGTCGACAAGCGCGCCCGCGGATTCGACATGAACATCTACCTCCTCGGAGCCGACCATCACGGCTACGTCAACCGGCTCAGGGCTGTTGCGGCCTGCGCCGGCGATGACATGGACGACAACGTCGAGGTGCTGATCGGCCAGCTGGTGAAGATCACCCGGGGAGGCGAGGAGGTCAAGCTCTCCAAGCGAGCCGGCACGATCGTCACCCTGGACGATCTCGTGGAGGAGGTGGGTGTCGATGCCGCTCGCTACACGCTCGCGCGCTACCCCGTGGACTCCCCGCTCACCCTGGATCTGGAGGAGATCACCCGCGCCACGAGCGAGAACCCGGTGTTCTACGTGCAGTACGCGCACGCGCGCATCTCGTCCGTGCTGCGCAACGCGGCTGAGCTCGGGGTCGACTGGCGGGGTGCCGATTTCGACCCGGCCCTGCTGGATCACGAGCGCGAGAACAACCTGCTCGGCATGATCGCGGAGTTCCCGCGGATCGTGGCGGGCGCTGCTGAGCTGCGCGAGCCCCACCGTGTGGCGCGCTACCTCGAGGATCTCGCGACGGCCTACCACCGGTTCTACGACGACTGCCGGGTGCTTCCCCGGTCCGATGAGGAACTGGCGCCCATCCACATCGCGCGCCTGTGGCTCTGCGCGGCGGCGCGGCAGACCCTGGCCAACGGCCTCGACCTCCTGGGTGTCAGCGCACCGGAGCGCATGTAGTCCCTCGATGCCCGACAAGGTGCCAGGCATCGAGGCGGTTAGCCTTGGCTCATGCGTGCTCATCCCGCCGGACCCCGGCACGGCGACGTCATCGCGGATCAGGCAGGCGTGCCGCGACCGTCGACGGCCGAGGAGATGAACCGGCTGTCGCCGGCGATCTGGCCTGCCACGGCGCGGCGCAATGCCGATGGCGCGCTGGAGATCGGCGGGGTCGACGTCCGTGCCGTGGCAGCCGAGTACGCCACGCCGGTGTTCCTTCTCGACGAGGACGACCTGCGTGACCGGGCCCGCCGCTACCGCTCCTGCTATGTGGACGCCGGTGCTCGGCTGGTCTACTACGCGGCCAAGGCCTTCCTGGCCACGACGATCGCCCGGTGGGTCACTGAGGAGGGGCTCGGCATCGATGTCGCGTCGGGCGGCGAGCTGGCTGTGGCACTGCGCGCGGGCGTGCCCGGCGATCGCCTCCTGATGCACGGCAACAACAAGTCGATGCAGGAGATCGAGGCGGCCGTCGAGGCCCGAGTCGGCCGGATCGTCATCGACTCGTTCGAGGACATCGTCCGCATCGCCGATGCGGCCGCGCGCGCCGGGATCGTGCAGCCCGTCCTCGTCCGGCTCACCGTCGGTGTCGAGGCGCACACCCACGAGTTCATCGCAACAGCCCACGAGGACCAGAAGTTCGGGCTGTCCGTCTCGTCAGGCGCTGCGGAGGAGGCGGTTCGGCGCATCGCGAAGCTTCCCAGCCTCGACTTCCGCGGCCTTCACTCGCACATCGGGTCGCAGATCTTCGATGCGTCAGGCTTCGAGGTCGCGGCGGCGCGCGTGGTCGCGGTCGCCCAGCGCATCTGGGACGAGCAGGGCATCGAGGTGGAGGAACTCAACCTCGGCGGCGGCATGGGGATCGCCTACCTCGACTCCG
>CAIVWG010000060.1 GCA_903909555.1 uncultured bacterium
CGCTTCTGGGCGACGTACACGCGCACGAGGCGGTTGACGCCCGGGGGCAGCTCGTCGCCCTCGTCGCGGTCGAACACGCGGACGCCGATGACCTTGCCGGACTCGCCGTGCGGGACCTTGAGCGAGGTGTCGCGCACCTCGCGAGCCTTCTCGCCGAAGATGGCGCGCAGCAGGCGCTCCTCAGGGGTCAGCTCGGTCTCGCCCTTGGGCGTGACCTTGCCGACGAGGATGTCGCCGGGCACGACGTCGGCGCCGATGCGGATGATGCCGCGATCGTCGAGATCGGCGAGGACCTCCTCGGCGACGTTCGGGATGTCCCGCGTGATCTCCTCGGGCCCGAGCTTGGTGTCGCGGGCGTCGATCTCGTGCTCGTCGATGTGGATCGAACTGAGAACGTCGTCCTGGACCAGGCGCTCGCTGAGGATGATGGCGTCCTCGTAGTTGTGTCCCTCCCACGGCATGAAGGCGACGAGGAGGTTCTTGCCGAGGGCCATCTCGCCGAGGTCCGTGGACGGGCCGTCGGCGATGACCTGGCCCTTCACGACGCGGTCACCTTCGTTCACGATCGGGCGCTGGTTGTAGCTGGTGCCCTGATTGGACCGGTAGAACTTCTGGATGCGGTACGTCGTGTGGGTGCCGTCGTCGTTCGCCACGGTGATGTGATCCGCCGAGACCTCGGAGACGCCGCCGTCCTTGTCCGCGGTCACGATGTCGCCGGCGTCGTAGGCGGCGCGGAACTCCATGCCCGTGCCCACGAGCGGGGCCTCCGCGCGCAGCAGGGGCACGGCCTGGCGCTGCATGTTCGAGCCCATGAGCGCGCGATTGGCGTCATCGTGCTCGAGGAACGGGATCATGGCGGTGGCCACCGACCACAACTGCCGGGGCGAGACATCCATGTAGTCGACGTCGGTCGGCACGACGTAGTCGACCTCGCCGCCCTTGCGCCGCACGAGGACGTGATCCTCGGCGAAGTGGCCGTCGGCCGACAGGGCCGCGTTGGCCTGGGCGATGACGTGGAGGTCTTCCTCGTCGGCGGTGAGGTAGTCGATCTGGTCGGTCACCTGGCCGGCGACGACCTTGCGGTAGGGCGTCTCCACGAAGCCGAACGCGTTGACGCGGCCGTAGGTCGACAGGGATCCGATGAGGCCGATGTTCGGGCCCTCGGGGGTCTCGATGGGGCACATCCGGCCGTAGTGGGAGGGGTGCACGTCGCGCACCTCGAAGCCGGCCCGCTCGCGGGACAGACCGCCGGGCCCGAGGGCCGACAGGCGCCGCTTGTGGGTCAGGCCGGCGAGGGGGTTCGTCTGGTCCATGAACTGCGAGAGCTGGGACGTCCCGAAGAACTCCTTGATCGAGGCCACGACGGGGCGGATGTTGATGAGCGTCTGCGGGGTGATGGCCTCGACGTCCTGGGTGGTCATGCGCTCGCGGACCACGCGCTCCATGCGCGACAGGCCGGTGCGGATCTGGTTCTGGATGAGCTCGCCGACGGTGCGCAGGCGCCGGTTGCCGAAGTGGTCGATGTCGTCGGTCTCGACCTGGATCTCCCCACGCGGGCTGTCCGCGACCGTCTCCCCGGCATGGAGGCGGGCGAGGTACTCGATCGTCGCGGCGATGTCCTCCTTGGTGAGGACGCTCTGGCCGAGGGGCAACTCCAGCCCGAGCTTCTTGTTGACCTTGTAGCGACCGACCTTCGCCAGGTCGTAGCGCTTCGGGTTGAAGTAGAAGTTGTCGAGCAGCGCCCGGGCATTCTCGACGGTGGGGGGCTCGCCCGGACGGAGCTTGCGGTACATGTCGAGCAGGGCGTCGTCCTCGGTGTTGACGTGGTCCTTCTCCAGGGTCTGCATGATGGAGTCGAACTCCCCGAAGCGCTCCCGGATCTCCTCCTCGGTCCACCCCAGGGACTTGAGGAAGACCGTGACCGGCTGCTTGCGCTTGCGGTCCACGCGGACTCCGACGAGGTCCTTCTTGTCGATCTCGAACTCCAGCCAGGCTCCGCGGCTGGGGATGATCTTCGCGACGAAGACGTCCTTGTCGCTCGTCTTGTCGGCAGTCCGCTCGAAGTAGACGCCGGGCGAGCGCACGAGCTGGGAGACCACGACCCGCTCGGTGCCGTTGATGATGAAGGTGCCCTTGTCGGTCATGAGCGGGAACTCGCCCATGAACACCGTCTGCGACTTGATCTCACCGGTCTCGTTGTTCATGAACTCGGCGGTCACGAAGAGCGGGGCGGCGTAGGTGAAGTCCTTCTCCGTGCACTCGTCCGGGGTGTACTTCGGAGGCTCGAAGCGATGGTCGCGGAAGGACAGCGACATGGTGCCGGAGAAGTCCTCGATCGGGGAGATCTCCTCGAAGATCTCCTCCAGGCCCGAGGTGTTGGGGACGTCGCCTCGCCCGGAGGCGATGGCCTGCGCCACCCTCTCCCGCCACCGCTCGTTGCCCAGGAGCCAGTCGAAGCTCGCGGTCTGGAGGGCCAGGAGGTCGGGGACCGACAGGGGCTCGCGGATCTTGGCGAAGGAGGCTCGGTGGAGTTCGGGCGACAGGCGGGTGGTCTCGGAGGTGCTCGAGGCGGCCAAGAGGGGTCCTTCCACAGTGGCGTCCAAGGGCGCGCGACACCCCCGGTGTCAACCGGACGGCGGCAGCGCAAAGAGGCAGCATACCCTGAGGGCACGCCGCTGTCGACCCCCGGGGTTGGCTGATCCGGACCCTCGAGTCGCCGGCCGGTCCTCCGCGGGGGCGACAGCCCCCTCGCGGGTCGGTCTCGGCGCTCCTCGGCCGGTCAGGCCTCCGACGGGCTGTGGACCCCGTCGGCACCCTGGGCGATTGCTCGCCCCCGGAGGTGGTGCGCGGGACGATCGTGTCCGCTCCCGGGCCTCGAGTCAAGCACCGTGACCGGAATGAGACCGGCCCTCCGGGACGCCCGAGGGGGGCCTCGGCGGGTCCGCGGGGCGGATCCGAGGCGCTCCCCAGGCGTCCCGGAGGGCCCGTGGGTGGTTCTGGTGGTGCCGGTCGTGCTCGGTCCTACTTGACGGAGACGGTGGCTCCGGCGCCCTCCAGGGCGGCCTTGGCCTTGTCGGCGGTCTCCTTGTTGACCTTCTCCAGGACCGGCTTGGGGGCGGCCTCGACCAGGTCCTTGGCCTCCTTGAGCCCGAGGTTGGTGAGCGCGCGGACCTCCTTGATCACGGGGATCTTGTTGTCGCCGGAGGCCTCGAGGATGACGTCGAACTCATCCTGCTCGGCCGCTGCGCCACCCGCATCGCCGCCGCCGGCGGCCGGAGCCGCCGCCGCCACGGCCACGGGAGCGGCCGCGGTGACCTCGAAGGTCTCCTCGAAGGCCTTCACGAACTCGGAGAGCTCGATGAGGGTCATCTCCTTGAACACATCGAGCAGCTCGTCGGTGCTCATCTTCGCCATGTCGGCGTCCTTTCGTGTGCCGGCCGAGGGCCGGGGGTGCCCGCCGACCCGGCGGGCTGTGGGTGGGCCTCAGCCCTCGGATTCGGTGGTGGACTCGGTTTCGGTGCTGGCTTCGGTGCTGGCTTCCGTGGTGGCTTCTGTGCCGGCGGCTTCGCCCGCGTCAGCGCTGCCGGCCGCGGAATCGTGGTGCAGCAGTCCGTCGACCGCGTGCGCCACGGACTCGGCGGCATGCTCGACCGCCTTGACGCCCTCCTCCACGGCCAGGTCGACCGCCGCGATGGCCTCGTCGACGGCGTGGACGATGGGGTTCTCCTCCTTCGTCTGCCCGGCGCCGCCGATGACGCTGGGATCGGCTTCGGCCTTGACGCGCAGGGCCTCCATGGTGCGCGCGGCCTGCGAGAGAGGCGCCGCGAAGAGGGAGGCCGCCTGCGCCATGGAGGCCTTCATGGCCCCGGCGAGCTTGGCGAGGAGCACCTCGCGGGACTCGAGGTCGGCGAGCTTCTTGACCTCAGCGGCGTCGAGGACGCGCCCGTCCATGTACGCGGCCTTGAGGATGAGCAGCGGGTTGTCCTTGGCGAAGTTCTTCAGCCCCTTGGCACCCTCGACCGGATCGCCCTTGATGAACGCGATCGCGCTCGGCCCGGTGAGCAGCTCCTCGAAGCCCTCGACACCGGCCTCGCGGGCGGCCCGCTTGGTGAGCGTGTTCTTCACCACCGCGTAGTTGGCGATCCCCTGCAGGGAGCGGCGCAACTGGCTGATCTGGGACACGGTGAGGCCGCGGTACTCGGTGAGCACGGCGGCATTCGACGTGCGGAACTCCTCGGCGAGCTCCGCTACGGTGGCGGCTTTGTCGTCGCGCGGCATGCGCTCCTCCTGCTGCTCCTGGCCAGCGGTCCGGTGATCCGGACCCGCGCGCAGGGCAGACCGCGGAGCGGTCCGACCTGCGCAGGTCGTCCGAGGCCTGGGGCTTCGGGAACCTTCGGCCAGCCCGGGGGCTGGCGACCGGCGGTCTTGGGTCGAGTCGAGGGTACGGGGCCGCACCCTCGAGGTCAAAACGAGGAGGGACGGCGGGGCTAGGCCTCGCCGTCCTCCGAGGTGATGTTGCGGGTGACGTTCGGGTCGACGGGAACGCCGGGGCCCATGGTCGTGGAGAGGGTGGTCTTCTTCACGTAGCGACCCTTGGCGGCCGACGGCTTGGCCCGAAGGATCTCGTCGAGCGCCGCCGCGAAGTTCTCGGCCAACTGAGCCTCCGTGAAGGAGGCCTTCCCGATGGGGAAGTGCAGGTTGGAGTTCTTGTCGACGCGGAACTCGATCTTGCCGCCCTTGATGTCCTCGACGGCCTTGCCCACGTCCATGGTCACCGTGCCCGTCTTCGGGTTGGGCATGAGGCCGCGCGGGCCGAGGACCTTGCCCAGCCGGCCCACCTTCCCCATGAGGTCGGGGGTGGCGACCGCCGCGTCGAAGTCGGTCCAGCCGCCCGCGACGCGATCGATGAGGTCATCGGCACCCACCTCGTCGGCGCCGGCTGCCCGGGCCTCCTCGGCCTTCTCGCCGGCGGCGAACACGATCACCCGGGCGGTCTTGCCGGTGCCGTGGGGCAGGTTGACCGTGCCGCGGACCATCTGGTCGGCCTTGCGCGGGTCCACGCCCAGCCGCATGGCGACCTCGATGGTGGGATCGAACTTCGCCTTGGCGCCCGCCTTGACGACCTTGATGGCCGCCATCGGGGTGTAGAGGCGGTCGGGCTCGATGAGCTCCATCGCCTGGCGGTAGGCCTTGCTGCGCTTCATTGCTGCTCCTTTGCTCGCAGTCGTGGTCGGCGGGCCGCGCTGGCCCTCCCACATGTCGACGGTCGTCGACTCCGGCTCGTGCCGGAAGCTATCCGGAGACGGTCACGCCCATCTGGCGTGCCGTGCCCTCGATGATCTTCATGGCCGCCTCGATGTCGTTGGCGTTGAGGTCGGGCATCTTGGTCTCGGCGATCTCGCGGACCTGGGCGCGCGTGATGGAGCCGGCCACCTTGGGGGCGTTGCCGGACCCCTTCTCGATCCCGGCCGCCTTCAGGATGAGGCGGGACGCGGGCGGCGTCTTCAGGGTGAAGTCGAAGGACCGGTCTTCGTAGACGACGATCTCGACGGGGATGACCTGGCCGCGCTGATTCTCAGTGGCGGCGTTGTAGGCCTTGCAGAAGTCCATGATGTTGACGCCGTGCTGGCCGAGGGCGGGACCGACCGGGGGCGCCGGGTTGGCCTGGCCGGCCTGGATCTGCAGCTTGATGAGGCCGGCGATCTTCTTCTTCGGGGGCATGTCAGGTCCTCGTGTCCACTCGGGCGATCAGTTCGTGGTTCTCGTGCGGCTAATTCTTCTGGATCTGGCTGAAGGCCAGCTCGACGGGTGTCTCGCGTCCGAAGATCTCCACCAGGCCGGTGACCTTCTGGGCCTCGATGTTGATCTCGGACACGGTGGCGTGGAGGGTGGCGAACGGGCCGTCGACGACGGTCACGGAGTCTCCCACCGAGAAGTCGACGACGCGCACCTCCGCCGCGGCCGCACCGGCCCCGGCGGCCACGGCCACCCCGGCCTTGCGCTCCGGGGCGGGTGCCAGGATCGCGACGACCTCGTCCAGCGACAGCGGCGAGGGCTGGTGCCCGTGCCCCACGAAGCCGGTCACGCCCGGCGTGTGGCGGACGGCACCCCAGGACTCGTCGGTGAGCTCCATGCGCACGAGGACGTAACCGGGGAACTTCGTGCGGCGGACCAGCTTGCGCTGGCCCTGCTTGATCTCGGTCACCTCCTCCATGGGGACCTCGACCTGGAAGATGTAGTCCTCCATGTTGAGCGAGGAAATGCGCGTCTCGATGTTGGCCTTCACGCGGTTCTCGTAGCCGGCGTAGGAATGGACGACGAACCAGTCCCCCGCGGCCATGCGCATCTGCTCGCGGAAGGCCTCGACGGGGTCCTCGTCGGCCTCGGCGTCGATGTCCCCCGCGTCGACAGCCTCGGTGTCGACAGCCTCGGTCTCGACCACCTCCGCCACGACCACGTCACCGGAGGACGACTCCAGCACCACCGCGTCGATGTCCTCGACCGAGACCGGCTCGCGGTCTTCGAGGACGACTGGCTCGGTCTCCACCAGGGTCACGGGGGTCGTCTCGACGACCTCGACGCCGTCGGCGTCAGCCGCCTCGGACTCGGCGGCGGCGAATGCCTCCGCCCACGCCTGGTCGACGGCATTGCCCGGGGCGGCGTCCACGTCGGGATTCTGGTCGGTCACGGGTGCAGGGCTCCTTGTCGCGCGCTCAGCCGAAGATGGCGAGCACTCCCCGGGTGAAGACGAAGTCCATCGCGGCGACGATGGCGGCCATCACGACCACGAAGACGATCACCACGATCGTGTAGGTGACGAGTTCCTTGCGCGTGGGCCAGATGACCTTGCGCAGTTCGGCGACGACCTGCCGGATGAACAGCGCCATTCGGGCGAAGATGGATGCCTTCGCCTCGCTCTGGGCCTCGCTCACCGGCTGTGCCTTCCGTCTCGTGGTCGGTCGTGCTGGTCGTGCCTGTCCTCGTGGTGCTGGTCCGCTCGTGCCTCGTGCGCCTGCGGCGGTGGTGCGGTGGAGCAGGGCCGGAGGGACTCGAACCCCCAACCACCGGTTTTGGAGACCGGGACTCTACCAATTGAGCTACGGCCCTCTGGCGACCGTCGTCCCGCACGCTCCCGCCCCCTGCGGGCGCCGTAGGGGTGGGAAAGCCACCGGGAGGTGAGTCTACGGGGGTGCCCGCAGCCGGGTCCAATCGCCTCGGCCGGGCGCCCCGCCGACGTGACGGAGGCCCCGCGCCGCGGTCGGGGGCCGTAGGCCCGGGGCCGGGAGTTTGGTTGTATTCGGGCCATGAACCGCATCTCGCGCCGCATCGGGTCGATCACCGAGTCCGCCACCTTGGCCGTGGACGCCAAGGCCAAGGCCCTCAAGGCGGCCGGCAGGCCCGTCATCGGCTTCGGCGCTGGCGAGCCCGACTTCCCCACGCCGGAATACATCGTCGAGGCCGCGGTCGCGGCCTGCCGCGACCCGCGCTGGCATCGCTACACCCCGGCGGCGGGGCTGCCGGAACTCCGGGAGGCGATCGCCGCCAAGACCCTCAGGGACAGCGGATACTCCGTGGGCGCCTCCCAGGTGCTCGTCACCAACGGGGGCAAGCAGGCCCTCTACAACGCCTTCGCCACGCTGCTGGATCCCGGTGACGAGGCCATTCTGCCCTCGCCGTACTGGACGACGTACCCGGAGGCGATCGCTCTCGCCGGGGGGACCCCCGTGATCGTCGAGACCACCGAGGCGACGGGATACCGGGCGTCCGTGGAGCAGCTCGAGGCCGCGCGCACCGACCGGACCAAGCTGCTGGTCTTCGTCTCCCCCAGCAATCCCACGGGAGCGGTGTACTCCCCCGAGGAGGTCGAGGCGATCGGCCGATGGGCCGCCGAGCACGGGATCTGGGTCGTCACCGACGAGATCTACGAGCACCTCGTGTACGGCGACGCGGCGTTCGCGTCGATGCCCGTCCTCGTCCCCGAGATCGCCGACACCTGCGTCGTGGTCAATGGCGTGGCCAAGACCTACGCCATGACCGGCTGGCGCGTGGGCTGGATGATCGGCCCCGACGACGTCATCAAGGCAGCGGGCAACCTCCAGTCCCATGCCACGTCCAACGTCGCCAACGTGTCGCAGGTGGCCGCCCTGGCCGCGGTATCCGGGGACCTCGCCGCAGTCGAGGAGATGAAGGTGGCCTTCGATCGGCGACGGCGCCGCATCGTGGACCTGCTCTCGGCGATCCCGGGGGTCGAGTGCCCCACCCCCGAGGGTGCGTTCTACGTCTACCCGTCGGTCAAGGGCCTGCTGGGACGGGACATCCGGGGGCGTCGGCCGGAGTCGTCGGCGGACCTCGCCGGCCTCATCCTCGAGGAGGCCGAGGTCGCGGTGGTGCCCGGGGAGGCGTTCGGGACGCCGGGCTACCTGCGACTGTCCTACGCCACCAGCGATGCCGACATCGAGGAAGGCCTCGCCCGGATGACCGCCCTCCTCACCGAAACCCGGTAGCCCCCGTCGTTTGAGTTCCGTGAATGGTTGCTAAGTCGCGA
>CAIVWG010000061.1 GCA_903909555.1 uncultured bacterium
GGTGTCGTGCTGGACGTACAGCAGCATGTTGCCGGAGGTGCCGTGCCATTCATGGTCCGGTGGCGACAGGTGCCGCATCTCCTTGAGGACGGCCCGCTCTACCAGGGGAGTGAGCCACGGCAGGTGCGACAGTGACCGGGTATACGCGGCCGTGAACGCGGCGGGCAGATCCGGCGACAGCCGCACGGCGAGCGGCTCCGTCACGCGCGGTCCGTCGACGTAGCCCTCCTCGGTGAAGTGCTGCACGACGGGGGTGCTCGTGAACGGGAACCACAGGGCCTGGACGCGGCCGTGCTCCTCCACGAGCGCCTGGATGCTGCCCTCCCCTGCCTCCGGGGCGAAGGCGACCTGCCAGTCGGGGTACTCCACGCGCCGCCCCAGGTAGCAGTTGGGCACGACCCGGAGCGTGGCGGTGAGCAGGTACGCCGCGCCCAGGTGGACGAGGAGCTCCGGCGCCTCCTCGCGGGTGAACTCGCGGATGACGTACTCGTCACCGTCACTGACAATGGCGGTGAAGGACAGCACGAGGTTGCTCAGCGTGCCGTACAGGTCAGGTTGATCCTCTCGCTGGCGGATACCGGCTCCGTGCGCGCCGATGGCGAGCATGCCGCCGAGCGTGACATCGGGGATTCCCGGGTAGTCGGGCCAGGCCCAGCCGGGGGCTTCGCTCGCGCCGCGATTATCGATGTCCTCGAGGATCCGCACCGCCTCGGCGAGCGTGGTCCCGGTCCTCAGCGTGACCGCAGGGACGGGGTCGTAGGAGAAGTCGACCAGCCCGGTGAGATGCGACTGGTCGATGAAGACGACGGTGGCCGCATCGCGCGCAGACTCCACGAGCAGGGGCGACCACGTGTGGAAGGCCCCGATGGGGCGCGCGCGATAGCCGTTGTCCGCCGCCCACCTCACGACGGCGAGCGCCTCGTCGTCCGTGCGCGGGATCGCCGTGAGGACGTCGTCCACGCGGATCGCGCGCGACCAGTTCTCGTAGGAGCGCCGCTCGACGGGCACGCCCGCGATCTCGGTCAACGCAAGACCTCCAGCGCCCAGGCGAGGATCTCCGCCTCCTCGGCGAGGGCGGCGTAGCGGGCAACCTGGCCGCCGTGGGATCCCTCGCCGAGTTCGACCCGGAAGACCACGCTCCCCCGATCCGAGGTCGAGGTCCGGTGACCGAGCTCGGGATCGCTGTAGCGGAGTGCGGCGACCCACTTGGCCGGCTCATGCACGAGGACGCGCGGATCGTGCACCGCTCCGGTGACGAGCAGGGGCGGCCGATCCTGCGGATCGGGCAGGTTGAGGTAGGGGGCGTAGGACTCCATGGAGGCCCGCTGCTCGGGGATCCCCGGGTTGCCCCACTCCTCCCACTCGGTGATGGTCAGGGGGATCTCCGTGTCGAGCATGGAGTTGACGACATCGACGAAGGGCACGTGGGCCATGACCCCGGCCCAACGCTGCGGTGCCATGAAGTAGACCGCACCCTGGAGCAGTCCGCCGGCCGATCCCCCTCGTCCCACGATGCGGCGGCCATCGACGATTCCGTCGGCGAGGTGGTCCGCCGCCGCGATGAAGTCCGTGAACGTGTTGCGCTTGGCGAGGAGATGACCGTCGATCCACTGCCGACGGGAGATCTCGCCGCCGCCGCGGATGTGGGCCTTGGCGAAGACCACTCCGCGATCGAGCAGCGGCAGCAGCGTCGGGTCGAACCAGGGGTCGTCGACCGACTCGTAGGACCCGTAGCCGTAGAGGAGGCACGGGGCCGTGCCGTCTACCGGGGTGTCCGTGCGGCGCGTGACCACGATGGGGATGCGCCAGCCATCCTCGGCGACGGCGTATACGACCTCGCTGGCGTAGGCGGAGGCATCGTGGTGGGGGACCTCACGGCGATGACGCAGCGTCCGCTCGCCTGTGCGCAGGTCGACGTCCCACCAGGTCGGGGGCGTGGTGAAGGACTCCGTCACCACGGTGACGAAGGGCGCGTCCGCGTCCTCGTTGCGGCCCAGCCGGATGCTGCCGCCGGGCTCGTCGGGGCCGAGCTCGAGTCGGGTCCGCCAGCCCGACGGTCCGTCCTCGAGCACCCGGATACGGCATTCGCCGTCGACGCGCTGGACCGTGACCAGGCAGCCGGAATCCCCGGCCGGGCCGAACGCCAGTACGTCGTGGAGCCGCTCCCCGGCGTTCGCGATGCGCAGCCCGTCATCACCGACGAGGGCGAACTCCTCATCGGATTCGTTCGTGACGAACAGCCATCGGTTGCCGGCCGCGTCGTGCTCGGCGGCGTACGCCACGCCGTCCACGCGGCCGCGCAGCGACGTGGGCGTGGCATCAGGCTCGTCAGCAGGCAGGGCCCAGGCCTCCGTCGTCGTGCGCGATGTCGACGTGATGACGATCCACGCGCCGCTCCGCGACCGCTCGACGGTCAGTTCGAAGCGCTGGTCGGGCTCGGTGAGGACGAGGAGTCGCTCGCCGGTGCGCACGTCGATCCGCCACACCTCATGGGGACGGTTGAGGTGGTCGGGGACGGTGTAGAAGAACCAGCGCCCGTCGGCGGACCACGCACCGGTGTAGTAGGTGCTCTCGACCTCGATGAGTTCGCCGGTGGCAACGTCCCTACCCGAGGCAATGTCCTGGCCGGTGGCAATGTCCCTTCCCGAGGCGATGTCCCGGAAGCGCAGGGCGTAGACCTCCGAGCCCGTGAGGTCGACGGAGTAGGCGAGCAGGGAGTCGTCCGGGCTCGGCTCCACGACCCCGGTGGCCGCGTAGGGGGAGTCGAGGGAGCCGAGGTCGAGGAGGGTCTCCTCGGCGCGGTCCTCGCCGCTCCTCATTCTGCGTCGCAATTCGGGCAACTCCCGACCCGGGAGCGTCACCGTGTAGTAGGCATAGGGACCGTGATCCACACTCACCGAACGCTCCGTGTCGGGAGTGCGATCGCGGAGTTCGGCGAGGATGACCTGGGCCAGCGGGGCGAGGGCGGCGGTGCGGTCGTCGTAGTAGGCCCGCTCGGCCGCGAGGTAGGCGGTCACCTCGGGAGACGGGTGCCGCAACCAGGCGTACGGGTCCGCAGGGCTGGCGCCGTCCCGGCGCGCAAGGGGTGGCTGCACGCATCGACAGTAGTCGGGAAGGCAGCCCCGAGGAAGGATGCGTCATGAAGCGACTTCTGGCAGGCATTGCCGCGGCGGCCATCGGGCTCGTGCCCGTGTCGATGGTGACGGTGACCCAGGCGCAGGCGGCCGACCCGGTGGTGTTCACGGTCGGCATGCTCAACGACGTCGACTCGCTCAACCCTTTCACCGGGATCCTGGCCGAGGCGTACGAGATCTACCAGATTCAGTACGCCACCCTCATGCAGCCGAGCGCGACGGACTTCACCCCGGCGCCCGGGCTGGCCGAGTCGTGGGAGGAGTCCGCGGACGGCAAGACGTGGACCTACACCCTCCGCCCCGACCTGGTGTGGTCCGATGGGACGCCCCTCACGAGCAAGGACGTCGTCTACACGTTCAACCGCATCCTGGATGGGCGCTACGAGCGCACCAACTTCGGCAACTACGTGCGCAACATCGAGTCGGTGACCGCGACCGACGATCGGACGGTCGTGATGACGGTGAAGGCGCCGTCGCCCATCATGGAGCGACTGGCCGTCTACATCCTCCCCGAGCACGTGTGGAGTGCCATCGACGCCAAGGCCGTGAAGTCCTTCGCCAACGAGCCCGAGGAGGGCCAGGTCCTCGTCGGGTCAGGGCCGTTCCTCGTCGCGCAACGCGAGGCGGGCCAGTTCATCCGCATGGTTGCCAACGACTCGTACTACATGGGACGCCCCCAGGTCGACGAACTGGTCTTCCGGATCTACAACAACCCCGATGCCCTCGCCCAGGCGCTCATCAAGGGCGAGGTCGACTTCGCCGAGGGCCTCACCGCCGATGTGTTCTCCACGCTGGAAGGCCAGGAGGGGATCACGACGTACGCCGGCGCCTACTCCGGCTTCAACGAGCTCGCGTTCAACATGGGCGCGGCGCTCTCGGACGGCACTCCGATCGGCGACGGCAACCCGCACATGAAGGACCTTGCCGTCCGCCAGGCGATCTCCTACGCGATCGACCGCGAGCAGCTCGTCGACAAGATCCTCGACGGCTACGGCTCCCCGGGGTCCACGATCATCCCGCCGCTGTACTCCACGCTGCACGAGGATCCCGGCACGCAGGGCTATGACCCCGCGCGCGCGAACCAGATCCTCGACGACGCGGGGTACGCCATGGGCCCCGACGGCATCCGGATCGGCCCCGACGGCCAGCCCATGAGCTACCGGCTCTTCGTGCGCAGCGACTCGGCCACGTCGGTCAAGGCCGGGGAGTTCTTCAAGTCCTACCTCGCGGACATCGGCATCGAGGCCACCATCA
>CAIVWG010000062.1 GCA_903909555.1 uncultured bacterium
GAGGATCGCGCGGATCACGTGACGGGTGGTCTGCGGGCGACTCGAGGTGATCGCGACCTTCTGCCCCACCAGGGCGTTCGTGAGCGTGGACTTCCCCGCGTTAGGGCGCCCCACGAAGCACGCCAGGCCCGCACGATGGGCGGTCACGATGACGACCTCCGGCCCTCGCTCGCACCGAGGATGCCGAGGGCCACGACGATGACGACGCAGCCGAGCCAGCCGAGCAGCGTGAGCGTCTCGCCGAGGACGAAGACCCCGAGCACGGTCGCGAACATCGGCTCGGCGAGCGTGATGGTCGCGATATGACCGGGCTGCAGGACACGGAGTCCCGCGCCGAAGAGCACGTAGGCCAGCGTGGTCGTCGCCAGTCCGAGCCACAGGAGGAGCGCGACGCCGGACCACGTCAGCCACCAGGTCCCCGAGGCCACGAAGACGGGCAGGAGCAGGAAGCCCGCGATCGAGAACGACGCGGCCAGGACGTGCGTCGGGTGCTCGCCGTCGCGCGCGAGGCGAACGCCGCTCACGGTGTAGACGCCGTACGACGCTCCCGCGCAGACCCCGAAGAGGATGCCGACGAGGTCCCGCTGGTCGCCCGCGCTCACGGTGAGCATCGCCACGCCGACGACGGCCATGACGGTGGAGAAGGCCCAGACCATGCCCGGGGCCCCCTCCTTGAGGAGCCAGCCGAGCACACCCGCCATGAAGGGGGTGAAGGACAGGCTCGCGAGAGTCCCGATGGCGACGCCCGTGCGCGCCATCGAGAGGAAGAAGAAGACCTGGTACGCGGCCACCGTGACTCCCATGGCCCAGATCACCGGACGCCGCCACAGGGCGACGATGGCGCGCCGCCCGTCCGGGTTCCGGCCGGCGTAGGCCAGGAAGCCGAGACCGCCGACGAACAGCCGGGCCGCGGCGACCCCGGGGGCAGGAGAGCCCGGCATGAGCAGTGCGCGCGCGGTCCCGGCCGTGCCGAAGAGCGCCGCGGAGCCGAGGACGGCCAGCCCCGCGACCCGGCGATCCGCGGGAGCGTCGGTCGCCGTGGGCGCCGAGCTCATCCCGGGAATCCGGTCGTGATGGTGCGGTTCAGGGTCCCGTCCGTCGCGCACACGTGCACGGGGACGCCGGACCCGCCGAGCTCGGCCACGGCGGCGATGTCGACGCCTGCCTCCGGATCGTCGCTCACGACGACCGCCGCCTCCACCCCGCGCGACCCCGAGGCCACCGCCTGGGCGACGGCGAGCTCGAGAGCACTCAGGTTCAGGGAGTCCAGGCCGACGTCCGCTCCGGAGTACGTGCGACCGGTCTCGTCGCGCAGCGCCGCACCGTGACGGCTCGAGACGCGTGCCTTCGCCCCGCGCGCGAGCGTGACGAGCTTGGCATCCTCGGGATTCGCGTCGACGCCGAGCCCGCCCGAGCCGTCAGGCATCGGTCTCCCCGATCTCGCTCTCGCGGATGGCGAGCACCGTGCCGATGCGATTGCGGCGCCCGGCTCCCTGCTCGGCGCGCAGGACCCAGCCGTCCACCTCGACGGTGGCATCCGGGATCGGGACCCGGCCCAGGCGCTTCGCCATGAGCCCGAGGACGGTGTCGACGCCTTCCTCCTCGCCGTCGACGTGGATGCCGATGAGTTCGGCGAAGTCCTCGACGTGCATGCGCGAGCTCACCCGGTAGGTCCCGTCGTCCAGCGCGACCACCTCGGGGGCGGCGGTGTCGTACTCGTCGTCGATCTCGCCCACGATCTCCTCGAGGATGTCTTCGATCGTGACGATGCCCGCAGTCCCGCCGTACTCGTCGACCGCGATCGCCATGTGCACGCGCGCGGCCTGCATCTCGGTGAGCAGTTCGTCGACCTGCTTGCTGTCGGGCACGAAGTACGGCGCCCGCATGAGGGCTGAGACCTTCTCGGTGTCCTGTGACTCACGGCTGTCGAAGAGGCGGCGTACGACATCCTTGAGGTAGACGATGCCGACGACGTCGTCGGGTCCCTCGCCGGTCACCGGGATCCGCGAGAAGCCCGAGCGCAGCCCGAGGGACAGCGCCTGCCGCAGGGTCTTCTCCTGCTCGATGAAGACGACCTCCGTGCGCGGGACCATGACCTCCTTGACGAAGGTGTCCCCCAACTCGAACACGGAGTGGATCATCTGGCGCTCGGTGTCCTCGATGAGGCTGTCGGCCTCGGCGAGGTCGACCATCTCGCGGAGCTCGGCCTGCGTCGCGAACGGGCCCTCGCGGTAGCCGCGCCCGGGCGTCAGGGCGTTGCCGAGCAGGATGAGGAGATTGGTGAGGGGGCCGAGGAGGGCCGCGGACAGCCGCGCGATTCCCGCCGTGCGCAGCGCGATGCTGGTGGCGTGCTGGCGACCGAGGGTGCGCGGGGCCACCCCGAGGGCGACGTAACTCACCACGACCATGACGACGATGGTGAGCAGTAGGGCCGCCCACGCCGGCCAGCCGCCCTGGGCGGCCAGCATGTCGACGGCGACGAAGCCCACGAGGACCGTCGCCGTCACGGTCGACACCGTGGAGAGGAAGAGCAGCGCGTTGACGTAGCGCGGGCGGTCCTCGAGCAGCCGAGCCAAACGCTCCGCCCCGCGCACATTGTCGCGGGCCAGCTCCTCGACCTGCGAGCGCGAGACGCGGCCGATGGCCGTCTCGGATCCGACCAGGACGCCGGCGAGCAGCACGAGCAGCAGGGCGAGGACCAGCAGCCCGGCGTCGGCGGTCACGGGGCACTCACCTCCCACCACGCGGCGAGGAGCTGGTCCTGCAGGGCGAACATCCGGGCATGCTCCTCGGGCTCCGCATGGTCGTACCCCAGGAGGTGGAGCATCCCGTGCGTGAGGAGGAGCGCGCACTCGCGATCGAGCCCGTGCCCGGCCTGCTCCGCCTGGCGGGCGGCGACCGCCGGGCACAGGACGACGTCCCCGAGCACCCCTGCCACGCGCGGTGACCCCGGCTCGCCGGGGCGAAGGTCGTCCATGGGGAAGGACAGCACGTCCGTGGGACCGGGCTCGTCCATCCAGGTCACGTGGAGACGGGTCATCTCCGCCTCATCGACGAGCGCGATGGACACCTCCGTCTCCGGGGCGAGGTGCAAGCGATCGAGGAGGAAGGCGGCCTGCGCACGCAGGGCCTCGGGGTCGGGTCCGGGAGACCCGGAGGAGTCGACGAGGTCGATGGCCACGGACGTCACTTCCGGCGGCGCGGTGCCGCGGCCCGCAACGTCGCGGCCATCTCGGCGTCATAGCGGCCGTACGCCTCCACGATCCGCCCGACCAGCCGGTGGCGGACCACGTCCTGGACGGTGAGGGTGCAGAACGCGACGTCCTCCACGCCCGTGAGGATGTCCTGCACGACGAGCAGGCCGCTGGGGGCCGCGGTCGGCAGGTCGATCTGCGTCACGTCGCCGGTCACGACGATCGTGCTCCCGAATCCGAGGCGCGTGAGGAACATCTTCATCTGCTCGGGAGTGGTGTTCTGCGCTTCGTCGAGGATGATGAAGGCGTCGTTGAGAGTGCGTCCGCGCATGTACGCCAGCGGCGCGATCTCGATGATGCCGCTGGTGATGAGCCGAGGGATGGAGTCCGGATCGAGCATGTCGTGCAGCGCGTCGTACAACGGGCGCAGGTAGGGGTCGATCTTCTCCGACAGGGTCCCGGGAAGGAAGCCCAGGCGCTCGCCGGCTTCCACGGCCGGTCGGGTGAGGATGATGCGCGTCACCTTCTTCGCCTGGAGGGCCTGGACGGCCTTGGCGACGGCGAGGTAGGTCTTGCCCGTGCCCGCTGGGCCGATGCCGAAGGTGATGGTGTTGGCGTCGATCGCGTCGACATAGCGCTTCTGGTTGAGCGACTTGGCGCGGATCGTGCGCCCGCGAGAGCTGAGAATGTTGGTGGAGAGCACCTCGGCCGGGCGGGTGCCGCTGCGCAGCAGCGAGATGCTGCGCTCGACCGACTCGGTCGTGAGGCCCTGGCCCGTGCGCAGGACGGCGAGCATCTCGGCGACGAGCATCTCCACGAGGCCGACGTCCTCGGCCGTTCCCGTGATGCGGATCTCGTTGCCGCGCACGTGAACATCGGACTCAGGCACAGCCGACTCGATGACGCGGAGGAAGGAGTCCCCTGGGCCGAGGAGCGTCACCATCGGGGTGCTGGCGGGGACGATGATCGTCGCCTGCGATTGAGCGGGTGTCGACATGGTGTGGCCGCGAGCGGCCGGGACCTGCCCTTCGTCGAAGGCCGGCGGCGCGGTGCCGCGGCTCAGCCGATGGTATCGCGCCTCAGCCCGGGGGCCACGAGAGCCGACGGCCCCCGAGGAGGTGCACGTGGGCGTGGGGCACGGTCTGCCCCCCGTCCGCCCCGGTGTTCGTGACGAGCCGGCTCCCCGTGGCGTCGATCCCCTCCGCGCGCGCGACCTGCGCGGCCAGGGCGAACATCTCGGCCACCAGCGTCGGATCGACGTCGGCGATCGAGGGCACGTCATCGTGGTGTGCCCGGGGGATGATCAGCACGTGAACGGGGGCCTGCGGCTGGATGTCCCGGAAGGCGACGACGCGGTCGGTGCTCGCGACCACATCGGCAGGGATGCCGCCCGACGCAATCGCGCAGAAGAGACAGTCGCTCATGCCCTCATCCTGGCACGCGGCCACCGCCGTGATCGGGGGACCGGCCGCGTCGGTCAGCCCGCCCAGCGGGTGGTGCGCGCGAGGAGGATTCCCGAGGCCACAGCACCCGCGGTCGACGTGCGCAGGATGTCCGGACCCAACCTCACCGCGACGGCCCCGGCCCCGGTGAGCCGATCCCTCTCGTCAGGGTCGATGCCTCCCTCGGGACCGACGATGACGAGGACATCGCCCTCGGTCGGCACGGCCACGCCACCGATCGCCGCATCGGCGTCGGGATCGAGGATGACGGCGAGCGCCGCGTGGGACACCAGCCCCGCAACCTCATCGGTGTCCAGGACGGCGTCCATCACCGGGACACGCGCCCGTCGCGACTGCTTGGTCGCCGAGCGACTCGCGGCCCGCCATCGCTCCAGTCCGCGGCGTTCGCGATCGCCCGTCCATCGCGCGACGCAGCGCCGGGCTGCCCACGGCACGATCGCGTCGACGCCTACCTCGGTGAGCATCTCCACGGCGAGCTCGCCCCGATCCCCCTTGGCGAGCGCCTGAACGGCGATGAGCCGGGGCTCGGGTGCCGGCTCATCCTCGATTCGGATCGCACGCACGTCGATACGGTCGCGGTGAGCCTCCGCGACCGTGCCCCGAACGCGCCGGCCTCGGCCGTCGACCACGTCGACGTGGTCCCCGGGTCGCAGGCGCAGCACGGTCGCGGCGTGGCGACCTTCCGCTCCGGTGACGGCGATGATGGCCTCGGGAGACACGCCAGCGAGCGCGTCGTCGACGAGGAAGACCGGGATGCTCATCCCGTCGTGCGGCCGCTGAACGCATCGCGCAGCCGGGAGAAGAGGCCCCCGCTCGCGGACGCCTCCTGCTCGGCGACCACGAGGGTGACGCCCTCCTCACCGCGCAGCTGGGCAAGCCGGCGGAGGATCTCCTCCTGCTCGTCGTCCAGGCGCGTGGGCGTGACCAGGTCGAGATGGACGTACAGGTCTCCGCGACCGGTGCCGCGCAAGTGAGGGACCCCGCGCGCCCGCAGGGTGAGGACGGACCCCGGCTGCGTCCCGCGCTTGATCTCCAGGGACTCCTCGCCGTCCAGGGTCTCCAGCGTCACGCTCGACCCGAGCGCGGCCGCCGTCATCGGGACCTGCACCGAGCAGTGCAGATCGTCGCCGCGGCGTTCGAAGACCGGGTGCGGCTCCTGCACGATCTCGACGTACAGGTCCCCGGGCGGACCTCCCCCGGGACCGACCTCTCCCTGACCGGAGAGCTGGATCCGCGTGCCGGTGTCCACGCCCGCCGGGATCGCCACCGAGAGCGCCGTGCGCGTGCGCACGCGCCCTTCACCGGAGCACTCGACGCAGGGGTGCGGAATGGTCGATCCGAAGCCGCGGCACTGGGGGCAGGCGCGCGCGGTCATCACCTGGCCGAGGAAGGATCGCTGCACGCTCTGGATCTCCCCGCGGCCCTTGCACATCGCGCACGTGGCCGGCTGCGTGCCGGGTGCGGTCCCCGCGCCGGAGCACGCCTGGCACAGGACCGCCGTGTCCACCTGGATGTCCCGCGACGTGCCGAACATCGCCTCGGCAAGGTCGACGTCCATGCGGATGAGGGCGTCCTGTCCGCGGGACATGCGCGGGCGTGGACCTCGTCGCCGCCCCCCGCCCCCGAAGAACGCATCCATGAGGTCGCCGAAGTCGAAGGCGGCCCCGAAGCCGCCGCCCGCATGGAAGGGATCGCCGCCGAGGTCGTACATCTGCCGCTTCTCCGGGTCGCTGAGGACCTCGTACGCCGCGGTCACCTCCTTGAAGCGCTCCTGGCTGCCCGGGTCCTGGTTGACGTCCGGGTGGAGCTCGCGTGCCAGCTTGCGGTAGGCGCGCTTGATCTCGTCCGGGGCCGCATCGCGCGCGACACCGAGGAGGGCGTAGTAGTCGGTCGTCACCTTGGTCCGTTCGTCGTCAGCGCTTCGTGGTCAGGGAACTCGTGGTCAGGGAACTCGTGGTCAGGGAACTCGTGCGTGCCGTGATCTCGGGGCTCGGCCATCGCGCCGCCTAGTTCTCGTCGAGGATCCGGCTGAGGTACTCGGCCACCGCGCGCACCGCGGCCATGGTTCCCGGGTAGTCCATGCGAGTGGGACCCACCACTCCGACGCCCGCGACCAGGGACTCCCCTCGACCGTAGCCGGTGCCGACCAGGCTCGTCCCCTGGAGGTCCTCGACCGGGTTCTCATGGCCGATCATCACGGTGACCTCCGTCGCGGCGGACACTTCGCCCAGCAGTCGCAGCAGCACGACCTGCTCTTCCAGGGCCTCGAGCACCGGTTCGAGGTTCGTGGAGAACACGTCGCGGTAGCGGGCGAGGTTGGCGGTGCCACCGAGGACGATGCGCTGCTCCTCGGTGTCGAGCGTGGTCTCGAGCAGGGTGGCGATGATCGCCGCGACGGAGGGACGCAGTCCGGGCTCGAACTCGGCGGGCACTCCCTCCACCGCCGGCCCGAGGTCGGAGCACGTGACGCCTGCCGACGCGGACAGCAGTCGGGAGCGGATGCGCGCGATGTCGTCGTCGCTCACGGGGGCGGGTAGATCCACGACACGCTGCTCGACTCGACCCGTGTCGGCGATGAGGACGAGCAAGGCACGGGTCTCCCCCAGTCGCACGATCTCCAGGTGCAGGATCGCCGACTGGACGAGCGAGGGATACTGCACGAGCGCGACCTGACGGGTGATCTGCGCCAGCAGTCGCACGCTGCGCGACATGACGTCGTCGAGGTCGACCGCGCCCGCGAGGAAACTGGAGATCGCTCGACGCTCCGCGGACGACATCGGCTTGACACCCGAGAGCCGGTCGACGAAGGCGCGGTAGCCCAGGTCGGTGGGGATGCGGCCCGCGCTCGTGTGCGGCTGCGCGATGTAGCCCTCCTCCTCGAGCGCGGCCATGTCGTTGCGGATGGTCGCCGAGGAGACCCCGAGACGATGGCGCTCGACGAGGGCCTTGCTACCCACGGGCTCGCGCGTGGAGACGTAGTCCTCCACGATCGCGCGCAGGACGGCCAGGCGCCGATCCTCCAGCATGCGCACCTCCCTGCCCGATGCCACGGGCCTGCCGGTCTCTGCAGGGCACCCGGCCCGTGCCCGCGCGGGCCGGGGCCTGGGTGGGCACCCGCCTGAGTTGGCACTCCCCGTCCTCGAGTGCCAATGGTACGCCCCTGACACAATGACGCCCACTCGTGAGCAGGCCCGCACAGACTGGTGAGGAGGGGCTATGTCCGACGTCACACCCCCCGGACCCCCGCCCGAGGAGGCACCCGCGCCCCAGGACGCGACTCCCCCACCGGCTCCTCCGCCACCCGGCTACGCGCCTCCTCCGCCGCAGGGCTATCCGCCCCCCGGCTACGCCCCCCCGCCCGGCTACGCGCCTCCTCCGCCGCAGGGCTATCCGCCGCAGGGCTACGCGCCGCCGCCCGGCTACGCGCCTCCGCCCGGCTACGCGGTGGGATACGTGTACGTCGATCCCCTCGCCAAGTCGCGCCTCACCGCCGGCCTGCTGGGGATCTTCCTCGGCGGATTCGGCGTTCACCGCTTCTACCTGGGCTACACGAGCATCGGCGTCCTGCAGATCCTCGTGACCATTGCCACCTGCGGCATCGGAAGCCTCTGGGGCATGATCGAGGGCATCCTCATCCTCACCGGGTCCGGCATCACCACCGATGCCGACGGGCGTCCGCTGCGCTCCTAGGCGACGTCGCGCGCGTCAGCCGACGATCCTGCGCACCACGTGATCAGCGAGCAGGCGGCCGTCCAGCGTCAGCGTGACCTGACCGTCCACGACCTCCACCAGGCCCTCGGCCTCCAGCGCGTCACGGACATCCGGGGGCACGTCTCCGGTGGGCAGTCCCCCGCGCACGCGCACGAGGAGCATGACCCTCTCCAGCCGACGCTCCTCGTCGCCGAGATCCTCCGACTCCGCCACCGGCAGGTCCCCGCGCCGCACCGCCTCCGCGTACGCGGCCGGGTGCTTGAGATTCCACCAGCGCTTGCCCGAGAGGTGACCGTGGGCACCCGGCCCGGCTCCCCACCAGTCGCGGTTGCTCCAGTAGCCCAGGTTGTGGCGGCACTCCGCGCCGGGCCGCGCCCAGTTCGAGACCTCGTACCACTCCAGGCCCGCGGACCCGGCCAGGGAGTCGACGAGGCGGTAGCGCTCGGCAGCAATGTCATCGTCCGGCGCCTCCACCTCGCCGCGCGCCACCTGACGGGCGAGGCGCGTGCCTGGCTCCACGATGAGCGAGTAGGCCGACAGGTGGTCGACGCCGGCCTCGAGCACGCCGTCCACGGACGCCGCGAGGTCCGCGTCAGTCTCGCCCGGCGTCGCATAGATGAGATCCGCGCTCACGTGCGCGAAACCCGCCGCCCGGGCCTCCCGCAGCGCGGCCAGGGAACGCCCGGGGGTGTGCGTGCGATCGAGAACGCGCAGGACCTGCGGTGCGAGGCTCTGCACCCCGAACGACATGCGGGTGACACCGCCCTCCAGGAGTCGCTCGAGGGCCTCAGGGCCGACCGAGTCAGGATTGGCCTCTGTCGTGATCTCGGCGCCCGGCTCGACGCCGAACTCATCGCGCACCGCATCGAGGATGCGCACCAGGCTGTCCGCGCCGATGAGAGTCGGGGTCCCGCCGCCGATGAAGACGGTCGACACGGGCGGGGCGTCCGGCAGGGCGTGCCGCGCCAGCCGCAGTTCCTCGATGAGGGTGCCGGCGTACTCGCTGCGACCGGCCCCGGGACCGAGTTCCTCCGCCGTGTAGGTATTGAAGTCGCAGTAGCCGCAGCGAGTGGCGCAGAAGGGGACGTGCAGGTAGAGGCCCCACGGGCCCGTGGGCCCGCGTCCGGCCCAGGCCTGCGTCACCGACACCTGACCGATTGTCCACCGCGAAGACTCCCCGGCGCGGCCAGGGCGACGTACAGTGTGGGGAGACACTCCCTGAGGAGGCGCCATGTCCGACACGCCACCACCCCCTCCGCCGCCCCCGCCGGCACCCCCACCCCCGCCGGCGAGCCCTCCGCCCGCCTCGGGAGGCGAGCAGCCCCTGTCGGAGTCCGATGCGCGCCTGTGGGCCGCGCTCGGCCAGTTGTCGGGCATCCTGCTCAGCGTCATCGGGCCGCTCATCGTCATGCTCGTCTTCGGCCCGCGCAGCGCCTTCGTGAAGAAGGAGTCGACCGAAGCGCTGAACTTCCAGATCACGGTCCTCATCGCCTACATCGTCGGGTTCGTGCTGACCTTCATCCTCATCGGCATTTTCGTGATCCTCGCCGCGTGGATCCTCAGCCTCATCTTCATGATCATGGCGGCCCTGAAGAACAAGGACGGCATCGAGTACCGCTATCCGATCAACATCCGCTTCATCAAGTAGCCAGCCGCATCGTCAGCGACGAGTTTCACTTCACCGGACCGACGTTGCGCCCGTCATGTGAAGGAGTGCGCGCCATGAAGCCCTCCCCCCTGATCATCTGCATCGCCGCCGCCGCAGTGGCCGCTCTCCTGACCGGCTGCGGCCTCGGGCAGCAGGCCGTGGAGCAGGCGGCGGAGAACGCCGTCGAGCAGGAGCTCGGCGAGGGATCCGACGTCGAGATCGGCGAGGACGGCTCGGTCAAGGTCGAGTCCAGCGAGGGAGCCTTCGAGATCGGCACGGGGCAGCTCCCCGCCGACTGGCCGGCGTCCGTCCCCGCCGTCCCCGGCCTGTCGCTGGTGACCTCGTACGGCGCCGACGGCAGTTTCGGCGCGACGTGGGAGGGCGAGGGCGACCAGCGGGCCACGGCCGAGGCCTACGTCGACACCCTCAAGGCCAGCGGCTTCAGCGATGACCCGGACTACACGGCTCCGCTTCCCGACGTGTGGTTCCTCGTGGGCAATGGGCTCAAGGTGAATGTGCTGGCGTCGGAGAGCGGCGGCACGACGGCCGTCGTCGTCACGGCAACGCCGGACACCCCCTAGGGCGCCGAGCCCTACTTCTTGCCGGCGTCCTCGCCGGTGGAGAGCGCGGCGATGAACGCCTCCTGGGGGACTTCGACGCGGCCCACCATCTTCATCCGCTTCTTGCCTTCCTTCTGCTTCTCGAGCAGTTTGCGCTTGCGGGTGATGTCCCCGCCGTAGCACTTGGCGAGGACGTCCTTGCGGATGGCGCGGATGGTCTCGCGCGCGATGACCCGCGACCCGATCGCCGCCTGGATGGGCACCTCGAACTGCTGCCGCGGGATCAACTCCCGCAGTTTCGCGGTCATGGCGACGCCGTAGGCATAGGCCTTGTCCCGGTGGACGATGGCGCTGAAGGCGTCCACGGCGTCCCCGTGCAGGAGGATGTCGACCTTGACCAGGCTCGCGGCCTCCTCCCCGCTGGGCTCGTAGTCGAGGGAGGCGTAGCCCTTGGTGCGCGACTTGAGCTGGTCGAAGAAGTCGAAGACGATCTCCGCCAGGGGCAGCGTGTAGCGCAACTCGACGCGGTCCTGGCTGAGGTAGTCCATGCCGAGCAGCGCGCCGCGACGAGCCTGGCAGAGCTCCATGATCGTGCCGACGAACTCGGAGGGAGCGAGGATCGTGGCGCGCACCACGGGCTCGCGCACCTCCGCGACCTTGCCCGTGGGGAACTCCGAGGGATTGGTGACCTCGATCTCGCTGCCGTCGTCCATCGTCACGTGGTAGACGACATTGGGGGCCGTGGAGATGAGGTCGAGGCCGAACTCCCGCTCCAGGCGCTCGCGGACGATCTCCAGGTGGAGCAGCCCCAGGAACCCGCAGCGGAAGCCGAAGCCCAGCGCCACCGAGCTCTCCGGCTCGAAGACGAGGGCGGCGTCGTTCAGCTTGAGCTTGTCCAGGGCCTCGCGCAGGTCTGGGTAGTCGGACCCGTCCAGGGGATAGAGCCCGGAGAACACCATGGGCTTGGGATCGCGGTAGCCCCCGAGTGCCTCGGTCGCGCCCTTCGACGCGCTGGTCACCGTGTCGCCGACGCGGGACTGCCGCACGTCCTTGACCCCGGTGATGAGATAGCCCACCTCGCCGACCCCGATCGCCTCGGCGGCCATGGGCTCCGGGGAGATGATCCCCACCTCGAGGAGGTCGTGCACGGCCTTGGTCGACATCATGGCGATGCGCTCGCGGGTCGATACGTGCCCGTCGATGACGCGGACGTAGGTCACGACGCCGCGGTAGGTGTCGTACACCGAGTCGAAGATCAGCGCGCGCAGCGGAGCATCGGGATTGCCCACCGGCGGAGGCACCGTCCGGACGACCTCCTCGAGCAGCTCGCCCACGCCGTCACCCGTCTTGGCCGACACGCGCAGCACGTCCTCCGGCGCGCACCCGATGATGTGGGCGAGTTCGGCGGCGTACTTGTCCGGCTGCGCGGCGGGCAGGTCGATCTTGTTGAGCACCGGGATGATCTGCAGGTCGTTCTCGAGTGCGAGGTAGAGGTTCGCCAGCGTCTGGGCCTCGATGCCCTGAGCCGCGTCGACGAGGAGGACCGCGCCCTCGCAGGCGGCGAGGCTCCGCGACACCTCGTAGGTGAAGTCGACGTGCCCGGGGGTGTCGATGAGGTTGAGGACGTAGTCCCGCCCGTCCTGGGCCCGGTAGGGCAGGCGGACCGCCTGCGACTTGATGGTGATCCCCCGCTCCCGCTCGATGTCCATGCGGTCGAGGTACTGGGCCCGCATCTGCCGGTCGTCCACGACCCCGGTGATCTGCAGCATCCGGTCGGCCAGGGTCGACTTGCCGTGGTCGATGTGGGCGATGATGCAGAAATTGCGGATCACCGCCGGATCGGTCCGGCCGGGCTGGGGGGCGGGCACTCCAGCATCCTTCCATGCGCGCCTCCCCAGCGCTGAAGGGCCGCGTGAGGGGCGATTTGGGTCCCGGGAGGCCGCCCGGGTACCCTTGCCTGAGGTTGGCCGCACAAGGCTGACCGGTTCGATTCGAGAGGCAGAGGCTCACCCGTGGCGAACATCAAGTCGCAGATCAAGCGCAACCGCACCAATGAGAAGGCGCGGCTGCGTAACAAGGCGGTCAAGTCCTCCCTGAAGACGCACGTGCGCAAGTTCCGCGAGGCCGCGGACTCCGGCGATGCCGCGAAGGCGAAGGAGCTGGCCCGCGAGGCCTGCCAGAACCTCGACAAGGCCGTGAGCAAGGGCGTCATCCACAAGAACCAGGCGGCCAACCGCAAGTCCGCGATCGCCAAGCGCGCCGCAGTGCTCTAGTCCTGACTTCGCACGAAGGCCCGGTCCCCAGGGGGCCGGGCCTTCGTCGTGGGGCAGTGCGCAGCCCCTCCTCAGCTCGCGGTGACCGGCGCGTTCGGCACCGGAATCGGGGCAACGCCACCGCTGGGCACTCCCTGCAGCATCGCGGGAGTCCAGAAGTTAGATCCCGCTGCCCCGGTCGCGGCCGCCTTGTCGACGAGCAGCCCGAAGGTATCGGTCCAGCACGCGTTGAGGGGGTTGATCCCCGTCAGCCAGTCGCTTCCGATAGTGGTGCAGGCGGCAGCGTTGGTCGATGTCGGGACAGTTCCCGTGGTGAGATTCCACGAGGATGACGCGAAGACAGCCTCCAGAAGGCTCTCGCCGTACAGGGTCTTGGGGGAAGGGCTCGCGAACGAGTAGCCGGTGCTCGAGCACTGGAACACGTTCGTGATGCTGGCGGGGAAGCCGGTGCAGCCCAGCGTCGTCGAGGGCATCTTCTGGCTCGACTGCCAGAGATTGGTCGTCGAGATGGTCGCGTAGACATTCGGATCCGCCC
>CAIVWG010000063.1 GCA_903909555.1 uncultured bacterium
GCCCGGGCCGGCTGGCCCGGGCCCCACATCGCGTTCAGTCCCCACCGCTGCATCCGGGCCTCCCCGGCCCCTACGATGGAGCGAAACCCCCTAGGGCTCACGGAGGCCACATGAAGATCACCCGCAGGATCGTCGGCGTCGCGGCAGCGGCGGCACTCGTCGCCACCGGCGGCATCGCCACCATCACCCCCGCCCACGCCTACCAGATGAGCGGCAAGACCAACATCTCGCTCAAGAAGGACACCGTGGCGCAGTTCGCCGCCGCCGGCGTCACCATGAAGGCGAATGCCCCGGCCAAGCGCAACGGCTCCAAGCTCATGTTCCCCGTCCAGGCGTTCGGCTACAACTACGCCGACATGTCCGGCGGGCTCACGCTGAGCGGCCCGAGCAAGGCGACGTTCGTCGCCACCAACCCGGAGATGTCCTGGCACAACAAGAACGGCGCCATCGAGTTCACCACCGCGATCGGCCGGATCGACCTGTTCCGGCTCGGACACGTCAACAAGAGCGTCAACGTCACCTTCGACAAGTCGCACAGCAAGTGGGTCCGCAAGACCACCACGGAGGTCACCGCGACGATGAACCTCACCTCCGACAAGTCGGTGACGGACTACATCAACCAGCGTCTCGGCACCACGATGTTCAAGCCCGGCCTCGGCATGGGCCGTCTGCGCACCACCGTCGTCGAGACCGTGGTCTGCAACGTCAACAACGAGCAGAAGTGCGGCGCCCAGTAGTCGCTGTCCCGACTACGACGCCCTAGGCAGTCACGAGGGAGGGGCCCGGGTCCACGACCGGGCCCCTCCCTCGTCGAAGGACCTGACATGCACCGGATCCCCCGTCTTCTCGCGGCCATCGCCGCGATCCCCGCCTTCCTCGTCGTCCCAGTGAGCCAGGCCGCGGCCATGCCCGTCACCTATGCGGCCGACACCCGCGATCCCGTCGTCTTCATCACCATCGATGACGGAATCGTCACCTCGCGCGGAGCCCTGGAGTACGTCGTCAAGAAGAAGCTCCCCATCACCAGCTTTCTCACCCTGTCCGAGGTCCCCGGCCACGAGAAGTACTTCCGCAAGATCAGCCAGTGGGGGTCGATCCAGAACCACACGACCACCCACGGCAACTTCGCCGACCCGTCGACGAACCTCCACCGGCAGATCTGCCCGGTCCAGAAGGACTACCGCGAACGCTTCGGCGTCACCCCGTGGATGCTGAGGCCGCCGTACGGCGAGGGCGCGAAGAGCGAGCGCGTCCACGAGATCGCGGCCCGGTGCGGCATCACCGAGATCGTGATGTGGGACGCGCTGGTCGACGGCGGACCGCTCTACACCTCCCACGGCAAGCCCCTGCAGCCCGGATCGATCATCCTGCTGCACTACACCTCGACCCTCGAGCACGATCTGCGCGTGGCCGTGAAGGCGGCCCGGGCCCAGGGCCTCGTCCCCGCCGACCTCTCCGACTACCTCACGCAGCCGACCGGGCAGTAGGCGCTAGCGCACCCCGTCCATGAGGCGCTTGAGCTTGGGGACGACGAGGAGGAAGAGCCCGGCGAGGATGATCGTGCCGATGCCGCAGATGACGAAGTAGCCTGCCCAGCCCACCACGTCGATGAGTCGCACGATCTGGCCTCCTACCGAGTCCCCGACCGCGGTCGCGAGGAACCACACGGCGAGCATCTGGCTCAGCAGCCCCGCGGGCGCGAGCTTCGTGGTCACGGACAGGCCGTTCGGCGACAGCAGCAGCTCCGACCAGGTCTGCACGAGATACACCGCCACGAGCCACCACACGGCCGACTCCTGGGCATTCTCGGCCTGAAGGGCGGGCGGGATCATGATGAGGAACGAGATCCCCACCCCGAAGAGGGCCATCGCGAACTTCGCCGGAGTCGAGGGAGCCCGGTCGGCAAGCTTGGTCCAGATGGTCGCGAAGATCGGAGCGAAGATGATGATGAAGATCGGGTTGATCGACTGCAGCCAGCTGATCGGGATCGTCGTGGAGCCGAACTCCAGGTCGGTGTACTTCGACGCGAACTCGTTGAGCGTGGACCCGCTCTGGTCGTAGATGGCCCAGAAGAGCACCGCCGCGAGGAAGAGGTAGAGGAAGGCGCGCAGGCGCTCCTTGTCCACGCCGGTGAGGTTCGGCTGCCGGAAGAGCCGGATGAAGTACACGACCGCGATCCCCACGACGACGATCGTGAAGATCACGGTGATGTCGGTGATGTCGAAGCCCCCGAAGAGCAACTCATTGACGACGAGGACGGCCGCGACTGCCGCCAGGGCGATGAGCACCCAGACGAGCGCGCGGCCCTTCTCGGAGCGGGTCGCCGGGTTGGGGACGGCTACTCCCACCGTGCCCAGGCCCTTGAATCCCGCGACGTACTGCGCGAGCCCGATGAGCATGCCCACGCCGGCGAGGGCAAAGCCCAGGTGCCAGTTGATCTCCTCGCCCACGTAGCCGACGATGAGCGGCGCGAGGAGGGCGCCGAGGTTGATGCCCATGTAGAAGATCGAGAAGCCGCCGTCACGACGGGTGTCGTCGGGGGCGTAGAGGTCGCCCACCATGGCGCTGACGCAGGGCTTGAGCAGGCCGGTGCCGACGGCGATGACGAGCAGTCCGACCCAGAACGCCGCCTGCGCGGGCACCGCCATGATGAAGTGCCCCGTCGCGATGACGATGCCGCCGATGAGCGTGGAACGGCGCGGGCCGATGATCCGGTCGGACACCCACCCCCCCGCGAGGGGGAGCAGGTAGATCAAGGATGCGTAGGTCCCGTAGATCGCCGCGGCATCGGTCGCGGAGAATCCCAGCCCGCCGCCGGGCGGCGTCGCGCCGTCGGGGGGCGCGATGAGGTAGAGGACGAGGATCGCGCGCATGCCGTAGTAGGAGAAGCGCTCCCACATCTCGGTGAAAAACAGCGTCGCCAGCGCGCGGGGCTGGCCCATGAAGGTCTTCTCGTCGGCGGGAAGGCTCATGCGGCTGCTCCCTTGAGGGGTCGCCACCACGCCTGGTTGTCGCGGTACCAGCGGATGGTCTCGTCGATCCCCTGGTCGAAGTCGCGCTCGGGTCGATACCCCAGGGCGCGAATCCGGGCATCGTCGACGCTGTAGCGACGGTCGTGGCCCAGGCGGTCCGGGACGACCTGCACCCAGGTCTCCCCATCGCGGTCCATGTGGCGCAGGATCACCTCCGTGAGCTCGCGGTTGGTGAGCTCGGTCCCGCCGCCGATGTTGTACGCCTCCCCCGCTTCCCCCTTCTCGATGACCACCTGTATCCCGGCACAGTGGTCGTCGACGTGCAGCCAGTCGCGCACATTGAGGCCGTCGCCGTACAGCGGCACGGGCAGGTCATCGATGAGGTTGGTCACGAAGAGCGGGATGACCTTCTCGGGGAACTGATACGGCCCGTAGTTGTTCGAGCAGCGCGTGCTGGAGACATTGAGGCCGTAGGTCCGGTGGTACGCGCGGACCAGGAGTTCGGCCGAGGCCTTGGAGGCGGCGTACGGCGAATTCGGCAGGAGGGGGGACTCCTCGGTCCACGACCCGGACTCGATCGACCCGTAGACCTCATCGGTCCCGATGTGGACGACGCGACCGACCCCGGACCTCAGGCACGAGTCGAGCAGCGTCTGCGTCCCCACGACATTGGTGAGGACGAAGTCCTGGGGCCCGGCGATCGAGCGATCGACATGGGTCTCGGCTGCGAAGTTCACCACGATGTCGTGTCCGGGCAGGACCTCGTCGAGCAGCTCCCCGTTGCAGAGGTCCCCCTGCACGAAGGAGTACCGCGGATCGTCGGCGACGTCGGCCAGGTTCGCGAGGTTGCCCGCGTAGGTGAGCTTGTCGAGCACGTGGACGCGCTCGACATCCGAGCCCAGTCGACCGGTGAGGAGGCCGCGAACATAGTGGGAGCCGATGAACCCGGCGCCTCCGGTCACCAGGTAGCGCATGCGCGCATCCTAGGCGCCGCGCCGGTCCCGGTCAGCGGATCAGGCCCATCGACGCCGCTGCTTCGCGCAGGAAGTCGCGCGCGTCCGGGTGCGCGGCGTTGTCGATGAGGGATCGGGCCTGTCCGACCTGACTCAACCCGAACATCGGCGCGAGTCCCTGCTCGGTCACCACCGCGGTGTGCTGGAAGGACGTGAGCGGCTCGGTGATGAGCGGCACGATGGTCGAGACATGGGACTTCCGGTGCCACGAGGGCAGCGCCATGTAGCTCGCGCCCCCGTGCGAGTGGATCGCCCCCACGATGAAGTCCACCGAACCGCCGAAGCCGGAGTAGATGCGCCCGTGCATGCGGCTGGCATTGGCCTGATCGAAGAGGTCGACCTGCAGCGCGGCATTCACGCTCGTCATGAGTCGCTGACGGGCGATGATGCCCGGGGCATTGGTCTTCTCGGTGCGCAGCATGCGCACCCGACCGTTGAGGTGGACATACTCGTAGAGATCCGAGCTGCCGAACATGAAGGATGCCGTCATGGGCACCTGGTCATCGAGCGCGCCCGCGCGATCCAGCTCGAGAATGCCATCGGAGAACATCTCGCTCCAGATTCTCAGCCCGCGGCGCGGGGTGAGTGCCCGCAGCGTGGCGTCGGGGATCGAGCCGATGCCGAGCTGGAGC
>CAIVWG010000064.1 GCA_903909555.1 uncultured bacterium
ACGGTCATGCGCGACGAGGGCGTGAGCGCCTTCCGGTCCACCGCCGACCTGCTCGCCCAGCCGTGGCCGGTCGGCCGCCGCGCCGAGTTCGTGCTCACCAAGGTCCCCTCTCCTCCCGTGATGGCGCGGCTGCGCGCGCACCTGCACTGGGGCGATCCCGTGGCCGAGCACGCCGTCCGCCTCACCGTGGCGTTCGGCGTCGCGACCGCGGTGGCCGTGGCGGTGGGATTCCCCCACGCCTACTGGCTGCCGCTGACCGTGGCCTGGGTGGCCAAGCCCGACCTCGGGGGCACCGTCACCCGCGTCACGATGCGCATTCTCGGAACGGTCGTCGGGGTCGTGATCTGCGCCGCCTGCATCGCGATCATCATGCAGACCCCGATTCCCGGAGCCCTCCTTGCGCTGGGGACCGCGGCGTCCGCGAGCCTCGCCTTGGCCTACCTCTGGGCGAACTACCCGATCGCCGTCGTCGGCATCACGCTCTTCGTCCTCTTCAGCGACTACCTGTCCGGGGAGGACCAGCCGGAGACCCTCATCCTGCGGCTGGTCGCCACCGTCGCCGCCGGCCTGTGGGTGCTCCTGGTGACCCTGGTGCGCCCGCGGCGGAGCGGTCCCCAGGCCGTGGATGCGATGCATCGCGCCTGCGCCGCGCTCCGCGACTACGCCGCTGCAGTGCGCACGGGCACCGGCATCGTGGAGGCACGCGCGGCAGTCCTGGCGGCGCGTACGGCGGCACTCGGAGCCGTGACGGCCGCCGAGGCGGAGCCGCGGGGCATCTGGGAGCGGCCCGGGCCTCGGATCAATGCCGAGGATGCCGCGCCGCTGCTGTCGGACATCATTCTCGCGACCTCGGAGATCGTGGCCGAGGACCTGCTGCGCGAGCATGACGAGGACGACCCGGAACTGTGGGGTCGGATCGACGCGTCACTCGCCGATCTCGAGCAGCGGGTCGGGGCCCTGGGGTCTACTCGGTAGAGGCGAGCACCGCGCTCCTAGCCCGGCGGCGGAGGTATCTGTCGCGCGAGCAGGCCGAGCATGGGAACGCCGATGCCGCTCGCCATGTCGTATCCGCGGTACGCCACGCAGCAGCCCACCGGCTGCACGGCATTGGTGCCCCGCACGACATCGAAGAACGGCGGCGCCTCCGCGTTGGCGGCGAGTCGGTAGAGCCAGGGGTTGAGCAGCCCCAGCGTGGGGTAGTCACGACCGCGCTCGTGCGCCGCCATCAGGGCGAAGTTCGCGGCGAGGAACGGCGTCCCGCCGCTGGTGCCGCCCACGGTGTAGACGGTGCCGTCGTACACCAACGGCCAGCCCGGGCGCATGGCCCCGAGCACGGACACGTCGGGAAGCAGGCGGGGGCCGGTGAGCGAAGCGCCACGCTGGTACCACGGGCGAGGGAACACCGCGCTCGGGCCGCCGCTGCCGGCCGGGCCCGGGTTGGGCGGATCGTCATAGCCACCGACGAAGGGCATGTCGTTCCACACGACCTCCCCGGCGCGCTCGTTGTCCGCGCCCAGGGTGAGCCGCGTGCCGCCGACCCCGGTGACCCACGGCGAGCTCGCCGGGTACCACACCAGCGGCGCCTGCGCCTCGAGCGAGGCCTTGGGGCCGCACATGGACGTCCCGTTGTCGCCGGCGGCGGCCAGGAAGCTCGTGCCGATGACCGTCCCCATCTTGAGCAGGTCCTCGTTGAGCGACACGAACGGGCCGAGATCGACCTTGTACTCCACCTCGCAGATGCCGTAGGAGATGGAGACGACGTCGTTGGCGACCTCGCCGCGCTCGTCGCGGTCCAGTGCACGGGCGATGCCGTCGGTCATGCCCTGGGCGATTCCCGCGACCTGGATGACGCGGAGGGACTCGGCCTCGGGGATGCTCGCCGACGCGGTCATGATGTCGAGGTGGGCCTCGGGCCCGTAGTTGACGAACTCCTTGCCGATGCCGGTGCCCAGGCGCACCCCCACCTTGGGCTGGCGGTAGCCGAAGCAGTCCGCCGAGGTCCACAGGTCCTTCTCATTGAACCCGTCGCCGAGGGACACGATGGCGAGGCGCGTGTCCTTGCCCTTCCAGCCGCGCTCGGTGAGCTTGTCCGCGCCGTACGCGGACCGGATCTGCCCCGGTGCGTACACCTTGCCCTCGTCCAGGGCGGGGGCGTCGCAGGTGTCCTTCGGGAGGGTCCCGGCGCTCTTGGGCCACTTCCGGGGATCCCCCGTCGAGGCGAGCAGCCCGTCGAACTCCGCCACGTCCGCCGCGTTGTAGCCCTGGACGTCGGCCTTGGCGGAGTAGAGCGCGAAGACCGCCACCCACTCGCGCACCATGCCCTGGAAGGCCTTGGGGGCACCGAGGTAGCCGTCATCGTCGGTGAACACGATCACGTGGTAGGGCTGCGGCTTGGCGGGCGGGCTCACGATGGCCTTCTGGCCGTACAGCTTCTCCCATCGCGCGAGGGGCGCCGTCATGCGCGCGAACAGCCCGCTGTTGTCGAGTTCGACCGTGACGCCGGCCTTGGCTGCCGCTTCCTGCAGCTTCTTGACGTCACCGGGGCGGGCGCCGTACTCCTTCGCGGCTTCCTTGAGCGTGATGTGGTCGCGGTAGCCCAGGCGCGCCGGCGTGGACACCTTGAGAGCCCGGTCGGTGAGCTCCTCCGAGCGCCGCGGCAGCCCGGCGAAGAACGTCACCTGGGGGTTGAACGCCGCCGTGTCGACCTCCCGACCGCGGGCGAGGATGTCCGCGCGGCTGCCCGGGAGCGCGGTGGACGCCTCCGACGGGAGGACGGGCGCGGCGATGCGCTGCTCCGCCAGCGGTCCCGAGAGGAGGCCGCCCGGTGCTCCGGTGTCGTCCTGGGCGATCGGCCGAGCCGCTGCCGTGACGGCCGTGCCCGTGAGGGCGGTGCCGAGGACGAGGGTGGCCGCGGCCGCGAGGGAGAGGGGGCGCGTGACGTGGGCGAACGGGCGCATGGCCTTGACCCTAACCCGGCCCGCCCGGCCCTGACCCGCCGAGTGCGGCGGGGGGCCCCTCACGAGCAGGGGGTGAGGAGGGGGTGCGAACGGGATGCGAAGGACTGCTGCCCCTAGCCGGGGCGCTCCACCACGAGGACGGCATTGCGGTCTCGGAGGGTCCCGCGCCGCGGGTGCGTCCCGGGGTCGGGGGCGGATTCCGAGGGAACCCCCCAGGAGTTCGCCGCGAGCTCGCGGGACAGCGCCGCCAAGGCGAGGGTGTCCGGCAGGTCGCGCGGCCAGGCCGGTGGGGCGGCGTGGTCGAGCATGGTGGTGGCGATCGCGAATCCCGACTCTGTGCGCACCACCTCGACGATGCGGGCCTGCTGCGGCCAGTCGATGAGGGACGGCGCGGTGACCTCCCAGAAGCCGCCGGCCGGTCCCGGATGACCCGTGATCCGCGTCGTGTGCGTGTGGCCGTTGAGCCACCCGATGACGCACGGATGCCGGTGGAGTTCGGCGAGGAGCTCCTCGCTCAGCACGCGACGCGGCGATCCTGCGGGGTGGTCGCCGTTGACGAGATCCGCCGACGTGTGGTGGCTCGCGATGAGGACGGGCGTTCCCGACGTGTCCGCGTCGACGAGCTCCGCGTGCAGCCACTCCCACTGCGGTGCGTCGAGGGATCCCTGCCAGCCGCCGTGCTCGTTGACGGTGTCGAGCACGACGAGGTCGATCTCGCCGAGGGAGTGACGGTAGTACGCCGTGCCCGATGCTCGGTTGGCCTCGGTGAGACCGTGGCCGCCACGGTCGAGGTGCCAGGCGATGTGCTCAGCCCGGGTGAGATGGCGTCGCCGTGCATCGGGCGTGACCGACACGCTCGTCGCGCCGGCCACGACCGCCAGGGTGCGCTCGTCCAGGACGCCATCGAGGAGGTCCCGCGCCGCCTGCGGGTCGGTGCCCGGCGCCGCCAACCTGGGCTTGATCCCGCCGACCGCGTGGGCCGACGTCGCGTCGGAGACCGGGAGCGTGCCCTGCACCAGGCCGTCGTGGTTGCCGTAGACCGCCAGCCAGGGCACCGGCATGCCGTGAGCGCGGAAGGCCCGTCGTGCGGCGGCATGGAATCCCGGCACGACAGGGAATCCCGGCACGACAGGGAATCCCGGCACCGTCAGAGTCGCATCCGCAGGCGGCGCCTCGGGGTTCCAGTACGCCGGATCGTCCCATTCCGCGGAGCCCACGCCCTCGTAGCGAGCGGGGTCGCCGGAGTCCGGGGTCACGTCAGCCCCGTCGAGCACGTCGGCGAGCCACTGCAGTTCATTGGCCTGCGCACTGTCGGTGGCGTCGCCGGTGAGGAGCGCGACGTCCAGGGCACGCTGGGTGAAGGGACCGCGCTCGGTGGCACGCACCGCGCGGACCAGCGCATCGAGGACCTGCGTCGTGACGACCTCCTGCGGCCGGTACGTGCGTCCCTCGTCCTGGACGGCCACGTCAAGGAAGCGATCGAGGAACTCCACGCGCGCGGGTGACTGGGCGTCCATGACGTGCGTGTCCGACAGGTGCACCAGAGCGACGAGCGGGTGACCCTCGACGGGCAGGGATGCGGCGGAGCCGTCGAGACTCCGGGCGACCCACTCCTCCCCGGAGGCCAGACGCAGGGTGCGATAGCGGCCCCGCTCGTCGTCGCGGGAGACAATCGTGGCGTCGCGGGTGGTCCGCATCACACCACGGCGGGCTGCTCGTTGCCCACGTCGGCGATGCCCTTGCGCATGTTCACCCGGGAGAGCAGCACGCCCCCGATGATGAAGAAGATCACGAGGGCGAGCAGAGCGACGCGGTAGGAGCCGAGGAACTGCAGCGTGAGCCCGAAGAGCAACGGTCCCAGCAGCGAGCTCGCACCGTTGGAGATCTCGTAGAAGGAGTAGTACTCCGCCTCGCTGTCCCGAGGGACGAGCTGGGCGAACAGCGAACGCGAGAGCGCCTGGCTCCCGCCGAGGACGAAGCCGATGCAGGCGGCGAGGACCAGGAACGGCGTGGCATTGCCGGCGGGGATGAGGAAGGCGATGAAGACGACCAGGGCCCACAGCACCAGGGTGCCGAGGACCACCCGCTTGGCGCCGAGGCGCCCGGCGACCCGGCCGAGCAGGAGCGCCCCGGCAATGCCGACGACCTGGACGATGATGACCGCGACGATGATGACGGTCGTCTCCAGGCCCAGCTCCTGGTCGGCGTACGTCGCCGAGAGCGCGATGACGGTCTGGATCCCGTCGTTGAAGAAGAAGAAGGCGGCGAGGAACAGCAGGGCCTGGGGGTACCTCATGATGTCGCGCAATGTGTGCGCAAGGCGGCCGAAGCCGAGTCCCCCGCGCGACACCCCTTCGGGGAGCGGTGCGGGCGGCCGATTCCGCAGTCGGGCCAGCGGGATGAGGGTCCACAGTGCCCACCACGCCCCCGCCGAGAAGAGCGCGATGCGCACGGCCATTCCCTCGGTGATGCCGAAGGCGGAATGACCGAGGAAGAGGACGAGGTTTGCCACGAGGAGGATGAGCCCGCCGACGTAGCCCATCGCCCAGGCGCGCGAGGACACCCCGTCGCGCTCGTCGGGGGTGGCGATCTCGGGCAGGAACGAGTTGTAGACGACGATGGCGGCGCCGAAGCAGGCGTTGGCGATGACGAAGAGCAGGCCGCCGAGTTGGTAGTTGTCCCCCTGGAGGAAGAACATCGCCATGACCGCGAGTGCGCCGGCGTAGGCGAACACGCCCATGACGGCCTTCTTCGACTTCGACGAGTCGGCGATGGCTCCGACGATGGGCATGAGGATCACCTGGACGAGCACGGAGAGCGTGACGCCGTAGGGCACGTAGGACTCGGCGGTCACCGGGATGACACCGAAGAGGGTGATCTGCTCGCCCTGCTCCTCGGCGGTGCGCGCGATGTCGGTGAGGTAGGGGCCGAGGAAGACGGTCCCGACGGTCGTGGAGAAGGCGGAGGCGGCCCAGTCGTAGAAGTACCAGCCCCGCTGCTCGCGCCGGCGTACCTCGGGCGGGTCGAACGCCTCGGTCATAGCCATGGGGGAATCCTCGCGCGTCCCGGGCGCCGTGGCCAGCATTCGTGGTGGACTTCCCCGGGCGGGTGCATCCGCGGCGAGGCATCAGCGCCCGGGGGCTATGTCCCGAGGTCGAATCCGGCCAGCGTCTCGGCGAAGCCGGGCCGGTCGCGCACGCGCGTCCACGCGCCCGGGCCTTCCCCGGTCCGGCTCACGATCGCGAGGGGCGGCGAGCCGAAGTGGCTGTCGAGGCTCACCGAGTAGGCGCCGACGCCGCCGAACGCCAGGAAGTCTCCGACCTGCGGGCTCGCTCCCTCGGGCACGTCGACGGACAGCCAGTCCCCGTCGATGAGGGTGCCGCCCCCGACCAGCCGCACGCCCCCCGCGCGCTCCCGGGGGGAAGGGGAGATGACGCGGACGGGGAAGTCGACCCTGCGCGTATTCGGGCTGGTGTCCAGGATGCTGCCGGCCACGTTGATCACCGTGCGGCCCGGCTGCTCGCGGACGTCGACGACCCGGGCGACCAGGTCGAAAGCGGCCGCGACGACGGCACCTCCGGGCTCAGCCGCCACCTCGACCGTCGATCCCCAGGGGACCGTCCGGAGTTCGGCGGCGATGATCGCGGCGTTCGCCGAGACCTCGGTCGCGATGTCGGTGGAGCGCGAGCTCAGGGCACCGCCCACGCAGATCATGCGCGGGCCGCCAACTGACCCCGGGCCTCCGGGGAAGAGCCGCGTGCCGGCCTCGAGGAGCGTGCGGATGCGCGTGCGCATGCCCTCGGGCGTGGCGTCGGGCACGTGCGCGGAGAGCCCGAGGATCTCCACGCCGGGCACCTCCCGCAGCGCGGCGACCACCCGGTGCGCGCCCTCGAGGGTCTGGCCGAGGCGGGGACCCGCGTACCGGCCCGTGGGAGACAGCAGGCGCACCGTGACGTGGAGGGGCAGGTCAACGGACTCGCGGGCCGTGGCTCTCACGACCTCGACATCGCTCTCGGCGTCGATGTTGACGACGGCACCGGCCAGCAGCGCCTCGCGCACCGACCGAGGGTCGCGGGCGATGCCGTTGTAGGCGATCGCGGGTGCCGGCACCCCGATCCGCTGCGCCAGCCACAGGAGCATCGGAGAGTCCACCTCGGCGCCCCAGCCCATGTCGGCGACAGCGCGGCACACGGCCGGCGTGTAGTTGGCCTTGTAGGCATAGTGGAATCGCATCGTGGGCAGATGCTCGCGCGCCGCATCGGTGATCTCGGCCACGGTGCGCCGGAGCACGTCCTCGTCGTAGCGGTAGAACGCCCCGCCGGACTCCTCGGCGACGGACTCGCACCACGCCCACTCCGCGGAGCCGTCAGCCGGGCCAGCAGGCACGCAACGAACCTACCGGATCGCAGTCGCAGCGAAGGCTAGAGTGACGCTCCGTGCCCACCTCCTCGATGCGCTCGCCGAGGGCGTGGGTCTCCCTCGTCCTCGGCGTCGTCCTCGTCGGTGCGGGGCTCGGACTCATGATCGACGCCGACCTCGGCGTCTCCCCTGCGGACGCCTTCATCACCGGCCTGTCGCGCACGTCCGGGCTCAGCGTGGGCGTCGTGCTGTTCTCACTCTCCGTGCTCATGGTGATCGCCGCGTGGGCGCTCGGCGTGGCCCCCGCGATCGGGACCCTCGTGTGCTTCGTCGGCATCGCCGCCACCGTCGATCTCACGCGAGCCCTGTCCGCGGCGGTGGGCCTTCCGCAGTGGCCGGCCGCCGCGCTCGTCGGCGTGTGGCTGGTCGGCTTGGCGATGTTCTGCGCGGGCGTCATGGGCATCTTCGCCGCAGAACTCGGCACCAGCCCCTACGACCAGCTCGTCCGCGCCGTCGCCCTGCGGACGGGACGGTCGCTGGGATTCGGCCGCATCGTCGTCGACGCGATGGCCTTCCTCGGCGCGCTCGCCCTCGGGGGCTCGTGGGGCATCGGCACCGTGGTCATCCTCATCGTGGTCCCGATCACGCTCAACCTCGTGCTCCCGCGCGTACGTCGCATCGTGCATCCCGAGCGCGCGGACGCCGCGGTCGGCTGATCCGACCGTCGCCCCGCGTCAGCCGGGGACGAGCGCGGCGCGCAATGCCGCCCAGCCCTCGTCGGACGGCTCCCCGGGCACCCGCTCGAGCACGCCCCCCTCGGGGGTGACCACGCAGGCCTGGACGGCATTCGAGTCGGGGATGCCGAGGACCCGCTGGAAGGCCGACACGTCGGTGTAGACGGTGATGGTGCGCGCGAGGACGCGCGGGACCCGGATGCTGCTCGCCATGCCCCCGTCGATGAAACCCCGGCCGAGCTTCCACCGTGTCGACAGCACCGGCACCTCGACGACGCATGTCTCCTCGGCCGGCCCTGCGTCGAGCGGGGAGCCGGGGATGCCGTCGGCCTCGGCGCGCGCGATCCACCGGTCGACGCACCCCTGCTGGCGCTGCTGGAACGCCAGGAGCACCAGCGTCCGGGCGGCGGGCAGGTCCTCCGGCAGCGTCACCTCGAGGCCGGCAAGCGAGCGGCCGCGGACCCGGGGGAACTCCACCTGCCCATTGTGCGCCCTGCGTCGGGCCCGTGGCGTTAGGCCACCTGCAGGGACCGCTTGCTCAGGCCGTAGAACGATCCGGTGATCGTCGTCTCGGGGGCCGCGCCTGGATCCGCGGCTGCGCCGAGGGTGACGAAGAGGGGCGTGAAGTGCTCGACGGTGGGATGCGCGTACGGCATCCCCGGGGCCTGGCGGAAGCGCGACAGCTCGTCGACATCCCCGCGTGCCAGGGCGTCGGCCGCCCACGCGTCGAAGTCGCGCGACCAGCCGGGCTCTGCCGCGCCCGGGCTCCAGTCGGTGAGGAACGGCAGGCCGTGGGTGAGGAATCCCGAGCCGATGAGGAGGACTCCATGGTCGCGCAGCGCCGCCAGCCGCGAGCCGAGCGCCATGAGCACGTGGGGATCCTGCGCGGGCAGCGACATCTGGATGACGGGGATGTCGCCCTCGGGGTACATCACCTTGAGCGGCACCCACGCGCCGTGGTCGAGCCCCCGAGAGGAGTGCTCGTGCACCTCCAGGCCCGAGGGCAGGACCGAGCGCACGAGCGTCGCGAGCGCGGACGCGTCAGGGGTCGCGTAGGTCATCCGGTAGTAGTGGTCGGCGAAGCCGGAGAAGTCGTAGACGAGCGGCGTGCCCTCGGCGGTCGCCGTGATCGACAGCGGCGCGGACTCCCAGTGGGCGGAGAGGATGACGATCCCCGTCGGTCGGGGCAGGCACCCGGCCCAGGCGCTCAACTCGCCGCACCACAGCTCGTCGTCGAGGAGGGGCGGGGCGCCGTGCCCGAGATAGAGCGCCGGCATGCGCCCACCGCTCACGGTCGTCGACTGGACATCCATGGGAAAGAAGGTACCATATAGTTCAACGCTCAACTAAATCCCCGCTGCGCCGGGGACCGAAGGCCCGAGGAGTCCCATGCCCGCCGTCACCGTCGACAACCCCCTCGCCCTGCCCCGCGTGCCCGCGCCGGACCCGGGCGCGAAGGACCGTCCCGTCGTGTCGCTCACGACGGCGCCGCGTGGCTTCGAGGGCGAGGGCTTCCCGGTGCGCCGCGCCTTCGCCGGCATCGACCTTCGCGCCCTCGACCCCTTCATCATGATGGACCAGATGGGCGAGGTGGAGTACGCGCCCGGCGAACCCAAGGGCACGCCGTGGCATCCGCACCGCGGCTTCGAGACGGTCACCTACATCATCGACGGCATCTTCGAGCACGCCGACTCGCACGGCGGCGGGGGCGTGATCACCAACGGCGACACCCAGTGGATGACCGCGGGCGCCGGAATCCTCCACATCGAGAAGCCCCCGGAGCACCTCGTCGTGAGCGGGGGCCTCTTCCACGGCCTGCAGCTGTGGGTCAACCTGCCCTCGCGCCTGAAGATGGCCGAGCCGCGCTACCAGGACCTGCGCTCCAGCCAGGTGGGCCTCGCGACCTCCCCCGACGGCGGCGCGCTGCTGCGCATCATCTCCGGGGAGCTCGCCGGAGTGCAGGGCCCCGGGGAGACCTACACCCCCGCGACGCTCGTGCACGCCACCATCGCGCCCGGCGCCGAGGTGACGCTGCCGTGGCGCCCCGACTACAACGCGCTCGTCTACGCCCTGTCCGGCGACGGCCAGGTGGGCTCGGGCATCGCGCGTCGGCCCCTGAAGTCGGGGCAGACGGCCGTCTTCGGCTCCGGTGACACGATCACGATCGCCGCCGACCCCGTCCAGGAGTCACGCCTCGGCGGCTTCGACGTGTTCATCCTCGGCGGCCAGCCGATCCGCGAGCCCGTGGCGGCGTACGGCCCGTTCGTCATGAACACGAAGGCCGAGCTCATGCAGGCCTTCGAGGACTACGAGGCCGGGCGCCTCGGCTCCATCCCCGCGGCGCACAGTGCCGTCGACGCCAGCACGCCGGACGCCTGAGGCCGCATCAGCGCCATGAACGCTGCGCTCACCCATGAGTGACACCCTCGTCCACGACGCGAGGGACGCCGAGGTGGGCGGCTTCCGTGTCCGCAGGGCGCTGCCACGACGTGGGTTGCGGACGGTGGGCGCATGGTGCTTCACCGACCACATGGGCCCGGAGATCGTCACCGAGAGCTCCGGGCTCGACGTCGGCCCGCATCCGCACATCGGCCTGCAGACGGTCACCTGGCTCGTCGAGGGTGCGGTGCTGCACACCGACTCGCTGGGTTCCGAGCAGCTCATCCGCCCGGGGCAGCTCAACCTCATGACGGCGGGACGTGGCATCGTGCATGCGGAGGAGTCGGTGCGCACGGTGGGCACGCTGCACGGCGTGCAACTGTGGATCGCGCAGCCCTCCATCACTCGCGACGGCGCATCCGCGTTCGCGCACCATGCGGACCTGGCTCGCCTCGAGGTCGGCCACGGCACCGCGACGGTCTTTATCGGTGAGCACGACGGTGCGATCAGCGACGCGCACACGGACACACCGGTCGTCGGGATCGCGGCCGACCTGCGCGCGGGCACGTCGGTGTGGCCGCTGCGAGGCGACTTCGAGTACGCCGTGTACGTCATCTCCGGCGCCGTCGTGATCCATGACGCCTCGCGGCCGGCGAGCCTCGTCGCGCGCGAGGGCCAGCTCGTCGACCTCCGCGGCCACGGAGACGAGATGACGCTGGCTGTGGGGGACTCGTCCCGCGTGCTCATCCTCGGGGGAGAGCCCCTGGGCGAGCCGATCTACATGTGGTGGAACTTCGTCGGCCGATCGCGCGAGGACATTGCGCAGGCCGCGCAGGACTGGGCGTCGTACGTCGAGACGGGCGAGCGTGCC
>CAIVWG010000065.1 GCA_903909555.1 uncultured bacterium
CCGACGTCGCGCGCCACGTCGCGGAGGGACTCGTCGAAGGCGCCGCGGTCGAGGTGCCACCCGTGACCGGACCAGTGCGCCATGAAGGAGTGGTCCACGAGCTCCGCGGACCCCCAGGCGGCGGAGGTGCCGTAGGCGGGGGCGTGGCCGCTGAGCACGTCCGCGCCGAAGACGGAGGCGACGAGTTCACCGCCGCCGGCCGGAAGGGCCTCGCCCGGCCACGTGCGCAGGCGACGTCCCTCGTCGAGGAGCACGACCCGATGACCGCAGCGGGTGGCCGTGACGGCGAAGGCGCACCCGGCCGGGCCACCCCCGACGACGATGACGTCGGCCACGGTCAGCCGTTGAAGACGAGGCCGCCGGGGTTGGGACCGGCGTACGCGAATGGCTCGACGTTGCCCACGTCGCCCGACATCGTGATGCGGGCGACGAGGTTGCGCGCGGGATTGGTCAGGTAGAGGCGATTGCGCGCGTCGACGGCCACGCCCATGACCCCGTGGATATCGATCCCCTTGAGCTGCAGCGGCAGCCGGTTGCCCGACGAGTCGAAGCGGTACACGGGGGGCGTCGACGCGCCACTGTTTGCCACCCAGATCTCCTGCCTGAGGTCCACGCACATGAGCAGCGGGCGCGGCACGCCGCTGATGAACGACTTCGACAGGACCGCGCCGTTCACGGGGTCGATGCTCCACACTGTGCCGGCGGTCGAACTATCGACGAGGAGCCGGCCGTCCGCCGGGTTGCCGACGATGCCCACGGGACGCGACAGCCCTGACCCTGCGGGCACCAGCGTGGTCACCGTGCCGTCGGACCCGATGCGGAAGACTCTCCCGTCATCGGCGTAGTCGGTGACGTAGAGCATGTTCAGCGGGCCCATGTAGAGGCCGATGGGTGAGCCGAGCCCGGAGGCATATGTCGTGACGTAGCCGCGGGGCGAGACCTTGGCGATGGTGCCGTCGTCCATGCAGGCGACGTACAGGTTGCCCTCGCTGTCACGTGCCATCCCCTCGGGCCGAGCCAGGGGCGCCTTGACCCAGAACTGCGACTCGTCGCCCGCGCCGGTGATGATCCGGATGCTGTTGTCGTCGGAGCAGCCGATGGCGATGGGGAACTGCGGAAGCTGCGGCATCGTGAAGTACGCGCCGTAGTCGAAGTCCGGCTCCTGGGCGAAGCCCACGCCCGTCTCGACCTTGAGCGTTGACGGGAAGTAGCCGTCCGTCGGGCCGGGCATGTCCGCGACGACGCCGAGCTTGTACCAGTCGGTGAGCATGGCGTTGATCGTCGGCTGGTACGTCGCCGCCGCGATGAAGCGCTCCCACCCGCGCCGCCGCTGGAACGCGGCCCGCCGGTCGGCCAGCGACCGAGTCGGGTCCATGACGACCTCGTAGTCCTCCTCCGCGAGGACCTGGTTGGGGATCCGCACCGGCCAGAACGTGGGGGACACCGGCGAGATGGCCTTCGTGTAGCCGGAGCGGCACGACGCCGAGTCGGAGTGCCAGGGCAGTCCCATCCACTGTCCCGCCCCGCCGGGCCCGAGCTTCGACAGCGGCCCGGTGCGCGACAGCGCGATCTCCTGGGTCAGGTAGGGCCCGTAGTCGGTGTAGTCCGGCTCGGTCTGGCTCCAGCGCAGTCGCATCCGCGACGTCCACATCCACGGCACCCGTGCGAACCACGCGAACTCAATACCGGGGTGGAAGGCCCCGCCCTGGCATACGCCCAGGGATGCGCGGTCGAGGGCGGCGGGGCGCTGCGCCACGGGCAGGTCGTCCAACTGCGTCGCGTCGCTGGGACCCGCGTCGGTGAAGTTGCCGTTCGACCAGGCGCGCAGGTGCGCATACTGCAGCGGCGTCACCGTCAGCCACTGGCGCGGCTGCACGAGATTGGGCGGGGTCGTCATCTTGTCGCCGTACAGGGCGGGGACAAGATCCGGCTCCACGTTGTCATAGTCGGGGTTGCGGAAGGAGGCGAAGATCTTCCGGCGCCACTCCCTGTTCGCGGGTGACGCGTCCGCCAGCTTGCGTCGCATCTGGGGCGTGGTCCAGTCGCCCGGAGACCCCCACCCGTTGGTGTGGAGGAAGCCCTCGTTGACCCACTGGGTGTCGGTGAGGCGACGGAAGATGGGGTAGATGTCGCGGCTGAAGTCCGTGGGCGGCTTCTTGCGCCGGTTCGCGGACACGAGCGCTGACTCGATGGCGTCGTACAGCGTCACGATCGCCTCGGCCACACCCGGACCCCAGTCGGGCGAGGTGCACACGACGTACGCCGGATCGGCCTGGAGTGTCTTGCCGTTGATGCGCACCGTCGCACGGATGGGCCCGTCGCAGGTGTCGTCGGTCCAGCCGTCGCTGCTGAGGCCGGTGAGCGGCGGGGCGCCCGGGCCGGGGATCGCCTTGCCGGGTCCGGGCAGGACCACAAGGCGCCCAGCGGCGTCGGTGAGCACCTCTCCCAGCGTGACCGGGACCCCGAGGAAGGTGCCGCCATCCAACTCCTGGGGCTTCGCGCTCGCGCCGGTGACGGTGCGCGGGGTGGCGCGGGTGACCAGCGTGCGTCGATCCTCGACCTTGGGGTTGCGCAGGGCTGTCGGCGGCGGGTTGGGGACGTCGAAGGCCTCGTCGGGGACGTAGAAGATCGGCTTGGCGTTCGCGACGTCGACGCGCCAGGTGATGTCGGCGTCGGCTGCCGTGATCTCGGCGACGACGCGGCCCCGGTCGTCGTACCCGTAGATGCGGAAGCGGGCGGCCTGCTTCGCCATGGCGCCCTCGGCGTCCTTGAAGGGGCCTCGCGGCGCGATGCCGGGGACCTCGGGGGCGAAGTAGAACGCATCCGGGCTGTTGCCGACGCGGCCGAATCCGACAGCGGGGTGGATGGCGACGCGGGTGATGCGGGAGAGGTCAGCAGCGGGGGCTGGTCGCGGTGGCTGAACGGCGTGGGCGCTGGTCGCGGCGCCCCCCACGGCCGCGGCAGCGCCCGTGACGGCCGCGGCCTCGAGGAACTCCCGACGAGAAAGCACGGTCATCCCCCCACCCTAAGACCCCTCCCCCCGTTTGAGTTCCGTGAA
>CAIVWG010000066.1 GCA_903909555.1 uncultured bacterium
ATGCTCGCCAACCCCCGCGGCCTCGCCGAGGGGGATGCGCGTGGCATCGACGGCCAGGAGATGCTGCGCCTTGCCGATCGCCGTCGTGCCATCCTGGCCGAGGTCACCGGATTCGACCCCGACCGGATCCGCGCGTGGTCGCTCGCCGGCTGCGTCATCGCCGAACTGTGGATGCTGGAGTCCTTCGACCTCGTGCACGGGGCTCCGCTCGCGCTGGCCGAGGCAACGTCGTCGCGGGTGTGATCCCGCGTGAATCAGCCCAGCGTCGCGGTGTCGATGACGAAGCGGTAGCGCACGTCCGAGGTCTTGATTCTCTCCCAGGCGCTGTTGATGTCGGCGATGTCGATGACCTCGACGTCGGCGACGATGCCGTGCTCGGCGCAGAAGTCCAGCATCTCCTGGGTCATCTCCACGCCGGCCAACTTCGCGCCGACGATCCCGCGCGCCTCCTCGACGAGCGTGCCGGCATTGAAGGACATGTCCTCCACAGGCAGGCCGACGATGACGAGGGTGCCCCTGGTCTTGAGCGTGCGCAGGTAGGCGTCCAGGTCGATGGGCGACGACACGGTGCTCAGCACCATGTCGAAGGACTTCCGCAGCGGCTTCAGCGCCTTCGGGTCGGAGGTGGAGACGAAGGCGTCCGCGCCCAGGCGGAGCGCGTCGGCCTCCTTGCCGGGGCTGTGGCTGATCACGGTGACGCGGGATCCCATGGCCTTGGCGATGCGCACGGCGACGTGGCCCAGGCCGCCGAGCCCGACGACGGCGACGTCGAGGCCGGGGCCGGCGTACTCCTTGAGCGGCGGGTAGACGGTGATCCCCGCGCACAGCAGGGGCGCCACCGCGAACGTGTCGGGGCCCTCGGGGATGCGCAGCACGTAGTGCTCGTCCACGACGATGAAGTCGGAGTATCCGCCGTAGGTGGGCGAGACGCCGTCACGGTGATACCCGTTGTATGTCGTCGACCAGTCGGGGCAGTAGTTCTCGTCGCCGGAGCGGCACATGTCGCACTCGCGGCAGGAGTCGACGTAGCAGCCGACGCCCACCCGGTCGCCGACGGCGAACTTCGTGACCTCCGCGCCGGCCTCGCTGACCGTGCCGACGATCTCGTGGCCGGGCACCATGGGGAAGATGTCCGGGCCCCAGTCCGACTCGGCCTGGTGGATGTCGGAGTGGCACACCCCGCAGGCGGCGATGTCGATGAGGACATCGCGGGGCCCGACGTCACGGCGCTCGAAGGCGAACGGCTCCAGCGGCGAGCGGGACGTGAGGGCGGCGTATCCGCGGGTGGGCATCATGGAGCGGTCTCCTCGGGTTGATCAGGTGGGTCGGCGATGTCGAATTCCAGCACGGTCGTGCTGCGGTACTCCTCGCCGGGTCGCAGCACGCATGGCCCGAACTCCGGGCGGCGGGGCGCATCGGGCAGTCGCTGGGCCTCCAGCGAGATCGACTGGTGCACGCGGAACGGCGCCTCGAGGTTGTTGCCGGTGTAGACCTGCACGCACGGGGCATCGCTGCTCACCCGCAGGCGCCGGCCGCTCCTCGGATCCCAGGCGGTCGCCATGAGCCGCACGGGGTCGCCGTCCCGGGAATCGTCCACGAGGTAGCTCGAGTCGAGGCCGCCGGTCGCATCGACGACCGGGCCGAGCAGCCGGGGCGCCCGCAGGTCGTCGGGCGTGCCGGCCACGTCCACGATGTCGACGGGGATGCCGACGTCATCGTTGCGCAGGCGCCGCTGCGCAGGGACCTCCAGGACGTGCCCGGCGACGGAGTTCGACGAGGCGAGGTTCCAGTAGCCGTGGTTCGCCATGCTGATGACCGTGGGGGCGTCGGTCTCCGCGGCGTAGTCCATGGCGATGCGGCCGGGGGTCACGCGGTACGTCGTCGTCGCGCGCACGGTGCCGGGGAACCCCATGTCGCCGTCCTCGCTCACCAGGCCGAAGACGACGGTCGCCTCGTCGTGCTCGTCCTGCACGTCGAGCACGTCCCAGACGCGGCGATCGAAGCCGACCGAGCCGCCGTGCAGCGTGTTGCCGTGGTTGTTGGCATCGAGGCGGTACGTCGTCCCGTCGAGGGTGAACTGCGCGCCCGCGATGCGGTTGGCATAGCGGCCCAGCGTGCCGCCCAGGTGCGGATTGAGATCGTGGAGGGCGTGGTCCTCCGGCGTGGGGAGCATGAGATGGACCGGCCCCTGCAGTCCGTGCCGGTCGGGGACGCGCACGTCGCGGATTGCCGCGCCCAGGGACAGCAGTTCGACGCGCAGGTCGGTCACGACGACGTCGATCACGGTGAAGTCGCCCGCCGCCGAGGCCACGGAGCGCATCGCCACGCTCATGGTCAGCCGCCCAGGGCCGCGTCGACGACCTCGCGCGCGGCGGCCTGCACCTGGGCCAGGTGCTCGGGGCCCCGGAAGGACTCGGCGTAGATCTTGTAGACATCCTCGGTGCCCGACGGCCGCGCGGCGAACCACGAGGACTCCGACACCACCTTGAGGCCGCCGATGGGGGCGTCGTTGCCGGGCGCGCGGGTGAGGACCTGGACGATCGGCTCGCCCGCGAGCTCCTCGGAGCGCACCTGCTCGGGGGACAGCGAGGCGAGGGCGGCCTTCTGCTCCCGCGTCGCCGGGGCATCGATCCGCGCGTACGCCGGATCGCCGAAAGAGGCCGTGAGCTCGCGATAGCGCGCGGACGGGCTCGTGCCCGTGACGGCGAGGATCTCCGACGCGAGCAGCGCGAGGATGATGCCGTCCTTGTCGGTGGTCCACACGCTTCCGTCGCGACGCAGGAACGACGCGCCCGCGCTCTCCTCCCCGCCGAAGCCGACGCTGCCGTCGACGAGGCGCGGCACGAACCACTTGAAGCCGACCGGCACCTCCCACAGGTCCCGCCCGAGCGACGCGGTGACCCGGTCGATCATGGACGAGCTCACGACCGTCTTGCCGACGGCGGCATCGGCGCGCCATTCCGCGCGGTGTGCGTAGAGGTAGTCGATGGCGACGGAGAGGAAGTGGTTGGGGTTCATGAGGCCGCCATCGGGGGTGACGATCCCGTGACGGTCGGAGTCGGCGTCGTTGCCGGTGGCGATGTCGTAGTCGGCCCGGCGTGCGATGAGCGAGGCCATGGCGTAGGGCGACGAGCAGTCCATGCGGATGTTGCCGTCCCAGTCCAGCGTCATGAAGCGCCAGGTGGGATCCACGCGGGGGTTGACGACCGTGAGGTCCAGCCCGAAGCGCTCGGCGATCCGGGCCCAGTACGCCACGCTGGCGCCGCCCAGGGGATCCGCCCCGATGCGCACCCCGGCCGCGCGGATCGCATCGATGTCGACGACGGCCGGAAGGTCATCGACGTAGTTGCCGAGGAAGTCGTAGCGCTGCGTGGTGGAGGCGGCCAGCGCGCGCGGAAGGGTGACGCGGCGCACGCCCTCGAGGCCTCCGGCGAGCAGCTCGTTCGCGCGAGCCTGGATGCGCCCGGTGATGTCGGAGCCCGCGGGACCGCCGTCGGGCGGGTTGTACTTGAAGCCGCCGTCGCGGGGAGGGTTGTGCGAGGGCGTCACCACGATGCCGTCCGCGCGCCCGGGATCCTGGGCCCCCCGACCGCGGTTGTAGGCGAGGATCGCGTGCGACACGGCCGGCGTCGGCGTGAGCTCGTCCTGGGCCGCGATGAGCACGGTGACACCGTGCGCGGCGAGCACCTCCAGGGCGCTGGCCCACGCCGGCTGGCTCAGGGCATGGCTGTCGCGGCCGAGGAAGAGCGGGCCCTGGATCCCGGCCTTCTTGCGGTACTCCACGATCGCCTGCGTGGCCGCGCAGATGTGGTCGTCAGTGAACGCCGACGACAGGGACGACCCGCGGTGGCCCGAGGTGCCGAAGGCGACGAGCTGCGCCGGGTCGGCGAGGTCAGGGTGCCGGGTGTAGTAGGCCGTGACGAGGGCGGCGATGTCGACGAGGTCGTCGTCCTGGGCCGGCTGGCCGGCGCGCGGGTGCGTCGTCATGCGGGACATCTTGCCGGGTCGGGGAAGGGGCGACCCACTCGCTAGGCTGAAAAGGCCCGCGCACTCCACGAGGAGGCATCCGTGCGCACCCTGCTCATCGCGAATCGGGGCGAGATCGCCATCCGTGCGGCCCGTGCCGCGCGCGAACTGGGCGTGACCTCCATCGCGGTGTATGCCCCCGAGGACCGCTCGGCCCTCCACCGGCTCATCGCCGACCGGGCCTACGAGATCGGGGAGCCGGGTCACCCGGTCCGCTCCTACCTCGACATCCCCACGCTCATCGCCACCGCTCGGGAGGCGGGGGCCGACGCCGTCTACCCGGGGTACGGCTTCCTGTCCGAGAGCGCGCCGTTCGCGGAGGCCTGTCGCGAAGCGGGGCTCATCTTCGTCGGCCCGAGCCCAGAGACCCTGCGCGTCGCCGGCGACAAGGTGCAGGGAAGGTTGGCGGCGCAGCGGGCGGGCGTGCCCGTGCTCCGCGCGTCGGGCCCCGTGATCGATGCGGTCGCCGCGCGCGAGGCCGCGGCGGAGGTCGGCTTCCCCCTCTTCATCAAGGCCAGCGCCGGCGGCGGCGGCCGTGGCATGCGCTTCGTCGAGTCGGCCGACGACCTGGACTTCGCGGTCGAGTCGGCGCGCCGCGAGGCGGAGGCGGCGTTCGGCGATCCCACGGTGTTCTTCGAGCAGGCCGTCATCCGCCCGCGTCACGTGGAGATCCAGGTGCTCGCTGATGGCACGGGTGACGTGATCCACCTGTTCGAGCGGGACTGCTCGGTCCAGCGACGTCATCAGAAGGTCGTGGAGATCGCGCCCGCGCCCAACCTCCCCGTGGCCCTGCTCGATCGCCTCGCCCAGGACGCCGTCGCGTTCGCCCGCGAGGTCGACTACTGCGGCGCGGGCACCGTGGAGTTCCTCGTCTGGCCTGACTCTGCCGGCATCGAGGGCTACTCCTACGCCTTCATCGAGATGAACCCTCGCATCCAGGTCGAGCACACCGTCACCGAGGAGGTCACCGGCGTCGACCTCGTCCTCGCGCAGCTGCAGATCGCCTCCGGAGCCACGCTCGCCGACCTCGGCCTCGCGCAGCCCGAGCACCGGCCCACGCGCACCGCGGTGCAGTGCCGTCTCACCACGGAGGATCCCGCCGACGGCTTCCGCCCGAGCACCGGCACGATCGTCGCCTATCGCTCCCCGGGCGGACCGGGCATTCGCCTCGATGGCGCGACCTATGCCGGGGCGGAGGTGTCGCCGTACTACGACTCACTGCTGGTGAAGATGACGACGTCCGGAGCCGACCTCGAGCAGGCGGCGCGCCGAGCCCGCCGCGGCCTCGATGAGTTCCGCGTGCGCGGGGTCTCCACCAACGTCGCCTTCCTGCGCGCGCTGCTCGACGAGCCGGACTTCCTCGCGGGCGACCTCAGCACCGCCTTCCTCGACGAGCACCCCGAACTGCTCGACTCCGTGCCGCGCGGGCCGGGGACGGGCCTGCTCGTCAAGCTCGCCGACGTCACGGTCAACCGCCCGCACGGGTTGCCCTCGCGGGAATTGGACGACCCGAGGACGCTCATCCCGCCCCTGCCCGAGACGGAGCCCGGGACGAAGCAGGTGCTGCAGGCGCAGGGGCCTGAGGGCCTCGCCCGGTATCTCCGCGGGCGCGTCGCCGTCCCCATCACCGACACCACCCTGCGCGACGCGCACCAGTCCCTGCTCGCCACGCGCCTGCGCACCATCGACCTCGTCGAGGGGGCGCGCGCCACGTCGGCCCTGCTGCCGGGGCTGTTCTCGCTGGAATGCTGGGGCGGGGCGACGTTCGACGCCTCGCTGCGCTTCCTGCGCGAGGACCCCTGGCACCGGCTGGAGCAGTTGCGCGAGGCCGTGCCGAACCTGTGCCTGCAGATGCTCGTGCGCGGGCGCAACCTCCTGGGCTACGCGCCGTACCCGCGTCCGGTTATCGAGGGCTTCGTGGCCGAGGCGGTCGCCGCGGGCATGGACGTGCTGCGCATCTTCGACGCCCTCAATGACATCGAGCAGATGCGCGACGTCATCCGTGCCACCCGCGATGCGGGTGCCTACGCCGAGGGCGCCATCTGCTACACCGGCGACCTGTCCGATCCCGACGAGTCGACGTACACCCTCGACTACTACCTGCGGGTCGCCGACGACCTCGTCGACGCGGGCGTGCACGGTCTGGTGATCAAGGACATGGCCGGACTCCTGCGCGCCCCGGCCGCGCGCACGCTCATCACCGCGCTCCGCGAGCGCTTCGACGTCCCGGTGCGGCTGCACTCGCACGACACCTCCGGAGCGCAGGCGGCGACGTACCTTGCGGCCATCGAGGCCGGCGTCGACGGTGTCGACTGCGCCTCCGCCCCCATGGCCTCGGGGGGAAGCCAGCCGAGCCTCGGGGCGATGGTGGCGAGCCTCGCGCACACCCCGCGCGCCACCGGGCTGCCGCTGGACCGCGTGCTCGCGCTCGAACCCTTCTGGGAGGCCGTCCGCACGGTCTACGCGCCCTTCGAGGCTGGTCAGCGCTCACCGTCGACCGCGGTCTATCGGCACGAGGTCCCCGGCGGGCAGCTGTCGAACATGCGGGCCCAGGCCGAGGCACTGGGTCTCGGCGCCCGCTTCGACGAGGTGCTCGAGGCGTACGCCGACGCCAACCTCGTGCTCGGACGGCCGGTGAAGGTGACACCGACCTCGAAGGTCGTCGGCGACCTCGCACTGTGGATGGTCGCCTCCGGTATCGACCGCGAGTCGCTGCTCTCGGACGGCGCGAAGTACGACGTCCCCGGCAGCGTGGTGGCCTACCTGCACGGACAGCTCGGAATCCCCGAGGGAGGGTTCGTGCAGCCGTTCACCGCGGACCTCATCGCGGCCCGGCCCGAGCCTGCCGCGCCCTCGGTCGACGCCGGCGACCTCGCGGCGCTGGGGGATCCGCAGGCGCGACGGAGCGCGCTCACGCGACTCATGCTCCCGTCGGAGGCAGCCGGGCTCGCGGCGTCGCAGGCGGAGTACGGCGATGTCTCGGTCATCCCCACGGTCCCGTTCCTCTACGGGCTCCAGCGCGGTCGCGTGGAGAGCATCGAGGTCGAGCCCGGCGTGACCTGGTACGTCGAGCTCGACGTCATCGGGGAGGCCGACGAGACCGGGCACCGCCGCGTCCACATGTGGGCCAACGGGCAGCCCTGGGCGCTGCGCGTCGAGGACACGTCCGCCCCGGCGACCCGCGCCCAGCGGCGCAAGGCCGACGCCTCCGACCCCTCCCACATCGCGACCACCGTGCCCGGCATCGTCACGGTGCTCGCCGCGCCGGGCGCCACCGTCGCCGCGGGGGAGCGCCTCGCCGTCGTCGAGGCCATGAAGATGGAGTCGGTGGTGACGTCACCGCGCGACGGCGTCGTCAACGCCGTGCACGCGGTGTCGGGCGACCAGGTGGAGGCCGGCGACCTGCTCTTCGAGGTGTCCTCGCCGTGACGCGTGCCGCCCCCGCTGACGTCTCGCGCGAGGGCGTGCCGGACCGGCGCTATGTCCGCACCCCGGCGACGGCCCCGGGACCCTCCGGCCCGCGCATGCTGCGCGACTTCGGGTCGATCCGTCGCAGCGCCGTGGAGTTCCTCCTGTCGTCGCGTCTGGAGTACGGCAGCGTCGTGCAGTTCCCCATCCCCTCGCCGCCGACGTACCTCGTCGCGGAGCCGGACGCCGTGCGCCGCGTCCTCGTCGGCAATGCGCGCAACTACGACAAGGCCACGCTGCAGTACCGATCGCTGTCTCTCGTCGTGGGGCAGGGACTCCTCGTCACGGACGGCGAGATCTGGCGACGTCAGCGACGCATGGTCCAGCCGCCGTTCCACCACGAGGCGATCCGGGCCGTCGGCGACCACGTGGCCGCCTCCTTGAACGCGCTCCTGGAACGCTGGGGCGACATCTCCCGAGGCGCTGTCATCGACATGAACGAGGCGATGATGCGCGTGGCGCTGGAGGTCGTCGGGGCCTCGCTCTTCGGCACCGACCTCTCCGGGGACGCCGACCGGCTCGCCCAGGCGACCCTGCACGCGCTCGACGAGGTGGTCGCGCGCTCGCAGATGCCGGTCACCCCGCCGCGCTGGATGCCGAGTCCCTCTCGCCGTCGCCTCGAGGCCGCGCTGCGCGAGCTCGACGGGACCGTGGGGCTGATGATCGACCGCCGCTCGGCCGCGGGGCCCTCGGGCGCCGACCTGCTCGATGTGCTGATCGCTGCGGCAGGGGCGGGAGACGAACCCATCGACCGCCGCGAGATCCGCGACGAGCTGGTCTCGTTCATGGTGGCGGGGCACGAGACTGTGGCGAGTGCGCTCATGTGGGCGCTGTGGCTGGTCGCCGGCGATGCCGAGGTGGCGGAGCAACTCGCGGCGGAGGCCGATGCCGTGCTCGGCGACCGCGACGCGACGTGGGAGGACCTGGACCGACTCCCCGTCGCACGCGCGGTCTTCGACGAGACGATGCGCCTGTACCCGCCGGTGTGGCTGGTGACGCGACGAGCCCTGGCGGACGACGTACTCGGCGGCCGATTCATCCCCGCCGGCTCGCTGGTGATCATGAGTCCCTACGTCGTGCACCGCGATCCCGCGCTGTGGGAGGACCCGTCGGCGTTCCGGCCGCAGCGCTTCCTCGATGGCAGCGCTCCGCCGGCGTCTTCGCACGCGTTCTGGCCGTTCGGCGCCGGTCCGCGCATCTGCGTGGGCAAGGACTTCGCCTACCTTGAGGGAATCCTGCTGCTCGCCGGGCTCGCGCGTCGGGTGACGGTCGCGCGACCGCCGGGGGCGAGCGAGCCGCGCGGAGTGCCGCTCGTGACGCTGCGCCCCCTGGGGGCTCTCCCCATGGTCGTGCGCGCCCGGGGCAGATGAGGCGTTCTTTGGGTGGATTCCGCCACCCGGTGGCGCAATCCACCCAAAGAACGAAGGTCGGTGCGGGGGTCAGGCGCGGATGCCTGCCGCCGTAGGACCCCGGGGGTGGTGGACTGGCCCCGTGCGCATCGAGACCCCTCGCGTGGTGCTCGCTCCCCTCGACGTCGACGAGTGGCGGGCTGTCGCCGAACTTGACCGGACCGGCCGAGCCTGGGCCGCGGACTATCCGACGGAGGGCGATGTCGTCATCGCCGGGCTCGTCATCGCCGGCATGGCCTCGCCTCCCGCGGAGGAGGAGCCCTGGGGTCCCTTCCAGGTGCGCGAGCGGGACGCCGGTCTGGCCATCGGCGGCGCCGGCTTCAAGGGCCCGCCCGCCGTGGACGGGTGCGTGGAGATCGGCTACGGGCTTGCGCCGAGTGCCCGGGGCCGTGGATACGCGCGCGAAGCGGTCCGGGCGCTGTGCGACCTGGCCGTTGCACGCGGGGCTCGCGCGGTCAC
>CAIVWG010000067.1 GCA_903909555.1 uncultured bacterium
CGGATCGACCGGCGGCGGGTCGACCGGTGGCGGGTCGACCGGTGGCGGGTCGACCGGTGGCGGGTCGACCGGTGGCGGGTCCACGGTTGGCGGGTCTGGATCGGGGGGCTCGGGGGGAGGTGCGACCGACCCCTCAGCGGGGGGAGGAGCAGCCCCGGTCACGGACACGGGAGTGGTGATCGACCCCGAGACCGGTCAGGTCATCGAGGCTCCTCCCGTTGATCCTGGGGCTGGCTCGGTGGCGGATCCCATGGCCATGAGTACCGGAGGAGGGTATGTCGCCAGCGTCCCTGTGACCACCCAGGCCAGTTCAGGGTGGGGCCCATACACCGGCCTGTTGTTCGCTTGCCTGATCGCAGTGCTCGGCCTGCTCTTCGCGCCACCCCTTCTCGCCCGAAGGCTCTACGGCAGTAGCCGTGCTGACGGGGAGGAAGTCTCGTGAGGCCGGTGCCACTAGCCCTGGGTGGGGTGCTCATGGTGGTGGCTGCCGCGATGCTGTCGGCGCCCGGCGCGGGTGCACTGCCCGATTCACGGGGGGAACAGGGGAGTGCCCTGACGAAATCCGGGGCAGGTGAGTTCGCTGATCTGCGCGTGAGCGTGAGCCAGACGCGCGAGTTGGTTAACCAGATCGTGCGCGTGAGTTGGGAAGGCGGGGAGCCCACAAACCCAGAGTTTGGGAATTTGAACACGAACTACCTGCAGATCATGCAGTGCTGGGGTGGGACACCCGATGAAGGACCTCCTCGCGAGCAGTGCCAGTACGGGAGTCTCAAGTCGAGCACCGGAGGGCAAAACACGAATTCACGCCAGATGACGACCGCGGGCGTTATCGATCCACTCGAAGAAGACTACGAAGAGAATGCGTTCGGCACATTGGCGTACATCCCCTTCGATTCCTGGACCGGCAAGCGCACGACGGGGCCGAAGTCGGAGTTCTTTGATCGCAACACATCCAATGAGAGCAACCACAACAGAACTCGAGCGGACGGCACCGGGGAGGACTTCTTCGAAATCCAGACAGGCGTCGAGGCTCCGGGCCTCGGCTGCGGACAGGTGCGCGAGGACGAGACTCCCCTGTGCTGGCTCGTCGTCGTACCGCGGGGCAGTACGGAGGTGGATGGCACGCCACGCGGCCGGACCTACACGGACCCCCTCGACACATCTCCCCTGATGGCATCGAATTGGGCCCATCGAATCGTCTTTCCGCTGGATTTCCAGCCCGTGGGCGCCAGTTGCGCCTTCGGCGCCAGCGAGATGGCCCTGCTCGGAAGCGAGCGCATGGCTGAGGCGGTCACGCGCTGGCAGCCGGCCCTGTGCAAGTTGGAGGAGCGCAACTACTCATTCACGGTCATCTCCGACGATGCAGCGCGGAGCAATCTCTTGGCGGACAAGCCTGCCCTGGGATTCGTCACCTTTGGGCTGCCGGAGGAAGAAGTGCCGAAGGGAGGGAACGTCGTCTACGCGCCGGTGGCGCTGTCAGGGCTGGTCATTGCCTTCAATCTGGAGAGTCAGTCGTCCACGCTCGCGCCGGACGACATACGCGCTCGCGATGGCAGCCGTATCACGGGGATTAAGCTCAATGCCCGGTTGCTGGCTAAGATGCTCACTCAGACTTATCGCTTCGATGCGGAGCCACAGCCTGGCAATGTCGCTAGCAATCCCTTCGACCTTGCTCAGGACCCTGAGTTCCTCAGACTCAATCCTCAGTTCGAGGGCCTGCGCTTTCCCGGGGTGGGACATGTCCTCACCACGGCGGGCCAGACGGACTCGGCCCGGCTGCTGTGGCAGTACATCTGGAGCGACAAGGATGCGCGCGACTTTCTCAAGGGAAAGCCGGATCCATGGGGTACGACGCTGAACAAGGCGTACTCCGCCGCAACTTTTCCCCGGCAGGACTTCCCGCGCGAGGACAATCAGTGCCGCACCTACTCCAGCATCGCGGTGCCGATCTGCACCTTCGACCTCCTGCCTTACGCTGGCGACCTTGCCACCGCAGCTCGCGCTGCGAGCCGCGGTGACTCCATGGCTCGAGGAGTGTTCGACCCCGCCTCCGTCCCTCCCGCCTGGAAGCGGTCACCGGTCCAGGAGCCTGGCCGGAGATCGATGATCGCGGTGGTCGACTCTCCCCTGACAGAGCGCTTCGCGCTTACTCCAGCGGCTCTCCTCAACGCGGCCGGGGAGTACGTTGTGCCCACCGCTGAATCCATGAGGGCTGCCGCGAAGGCTGCCACATCGACATCGGTACCCGCTATCTTGCAGCCGGATCCCACGGCGGAGGTGCGTGGGGCCTATCCGCTCACCTCCTACCTCTACGCAGCGACCGCGCCCGAACGGCTATCCCGCGATGAAGGTGACGCCTACGCCGACCTCTTGGAGTACGTGGCTGCGGAGGGTCAGGTGCTCGGTGAGGCCGCAGGCCAGCTACCGCGCGGCTACGTGCCCCTGACAGACGAGGAGCAAGACCGCACGCGAACCGTCGCCCAGGCCATCCGCGACGCGGCAGGCACCCGGCCCACGCCGGCTCCGAGCCCCTCGGGGAGTCCTTCGCCAAGTCCCTCGCCGACCTCCTCGGAGGCCCCCCCGGAGTCGCCGTCTCCGAGTCCTGCGGAGTCGACGTCCGCTCCCGCACCAACCGCTGCCGACCCTGGCGGTACCGACAGTGACCCGGGTGGCACCTACACGGATCCGGGCATGGGCGCGAGCGTGGGATCTGAAGTTCCGCCGCCTGTCCTTGATCAGCCACAGCCCGAGACGCCTGATACGGGATCCACCACTGACGAGACGGTGGTCGAACCATCGGAGCCCGAGGAATCGAGCGGGCCGGTGACCGGCGGCGAAGACGCGGCACCGGGAACCTCGGTCGTCGCCGTGGCACCTGTGTCCTCCGCGGCGATCCCCACGCCGACCCAGCCGATCGGCGCGATCCGGTATGCCGCTGCCTTGCTCCTGTTCGTGGGCGCCATCGCTTTGCTCGGCGGGGCTGTCCTCGCCCACCTCGGCCGCCGGAAGGCGGTCGCACCCTAAGCCCCCGTCGCGATCACGCGCCGGGTTCACCGATGAGAGAGGTATGCAGTGAAGACAAGGAAGATCCTCCTCGCCGCCGCAGCGGGGGTCGGGGCGCTCAGCATCGCGCTGGCGACCCTTCCCGGTGCACAGGCGGATCCCACCGGAACCCCGACGTACCGTGAACTTGCCGGGGCCGGCTCTGACACGACCCAGACGCTCATGAATGCCGTAGCTGAAGTGGTGAAGGTGAACGATGTCAAGGTCCTGGGGTCCTATGACGCCATTGGTACTCCGACCGTGACCACCAAGGACCCCGCGGTCAATGCGGCATGCAAGGACATCGCACGTCCTAACGGCTCCACCGCCGGCAGAGACGCATTGCAGTCGTCCCTCCTCGCCAAGAACGGCTGCTGGCAGTGGGCACGTTCTTCGTCATCCAAGGGCAGCTACACGAGCAGCATCTCCATGGCATGGGTTCCCTTCGCCACCGATGCATTGACGTACGCAGTACGCAGCGATGGAGACGTTCCCAAGCAGTTGACGAAAGCGGAGATCGTCGCAATCTTCAAGTGCGAAAACCCCGCCTATCAGCCCGCACTCGTGCAGGTGGGCTCGGGGACCCGCAACAGTTGGCTCGACTACGTCGGCATCCCCCGTGACTTCTCCCCGACCCAGTACCCCTGCCTCGTGCCGCAGAAGGACGGTGGCACGTTCCCGGGAGACCTTCCCCAGGAGCATGATGGCCGTGAACTCAAGAAGAACCAGATCATGCCTTATTCGGCCGCGGTCTACCAGGCCCAGATGTGGGGCTCGGCTCCCGATCGACGAGGGCTGGCGGTCCTGGGCGTGATCGACGGGGTAGCGCCGACGATCATCAACACTTCCTTCTCTGGCGTCCGGACCGTGAACAACATCATTCCCTCTGCACTCGCTGACGATCCGACGTCGTTGACCCACAGGGTCTTCGTGGGTCCCAACTCCCTCGTCTGCCAGGCGAAGCCCACGATCAACCTCCAGGGATTCGGGAACCTTGCGGATCCGAGCAAGTGTGGCGATACGTCGAGCCGCAGTTGACCCCCACGACCAGGAGAGGCACGCACATGAAGTCACGTACAGCACGGATGGCGGTGGGAGTCTTCGGATCGGTGGCTCTCGCCGCCGGTCTCCTCTCATTGGCTAGCCCCGCAACTCAGGCTGCCGAGGGGACCCTCGCCTTCATCCCAGAGGAAGGGACGGGAGAAGACGGCTTCAGCGTCGAGACGTCGGGTGGTTGCGCGAGCGCGGAGGCTACGCACTTCATCATCAAGATGACGGGAGCGGGCCTCAAGGAGGAGGTGACCCTGACGGGCGTGACGGAGCTCTCAGCGATCGCGGCCACGGGTGACCAGACCACGGCGATGACGGCCCCGTTGGGCAAGATCTTGGAGACAGTGAAGGGCGAAAATGGGGGGACCCTGCCCAATGGGGGCTACACGATCTCGTTCATCTGCCGGCCCAAGCTCACAACAACACCCATCTCGACGTTCTCCGGCATGATCACGGTCACTAATGGTGCCGGAGGGGCCATTGCATGGCGGTCCGGCTACACGCCGGCGCCGGAGCCCATCGTCAACACTGTCAAGCCCAAGGTGACGGGCAAGAAGACTGTGGGCCAGAAACTGACCGTTTCCCAGGGCAAGTGGTCGCCGACGCCATCCACTTTCGCCTATGTGTGGAAGCTTGATGGCACGACAGTGGGAACCTCGCGCAGCATTGCAGTGACCAAGGCCATGAAGGGAAGGACCTTGAGGGTCACGGTGACGGCCGCGAAATCAGGGTATGCGAACGGTCAGGTGACGGTGCGTGTCAGCATCCCGTAGAGGCTGATCGTTGCCCTGCTGGGGGGCCAGGAGATCCCTGGTCCCCCAGCAGCGTTCGGGCTCTGGACAGGGTCGATTCACGCGTAGTTCATCAAAGGTCGAGACAGTGAAGGCGCCCCTGGTGTGGTCCGGGGTCTGGCCGACCAGGAGGGGTCATGACGTGGAGGGGCCGGGGCCGGCGCCCGGGAAAGTGCCGCGCCATCGCGAGGCTGTTCGCGGGCGGGCTCGTCATGGCGGTGTTCCTGATGTTTACGGCCTCCCCGGCAGTTCGTGCCGAATCCCCTGAGCGCCTCGGCTACCTCGTGGTGACTCCCCCGGTGGGCGACCTTGACACGCCCCTCGACCTCGTCACCGAGGGCGAATGCACTCGAGGCACCGCCTTCGTCGTTTCGTTGGACGGACAAGGGTTGTCCCAGGAGCGTGGAAACCTCGTGGGAGCGACTAAGTTCGCGGGCCTCGGCCTGCCCCGATACCCAGGTCACTATGTGGTGCCCGTTGCTACATCCCTGCGCGAGTACCTCGTTCGCAGTGTCGATGGCATCCAATTCGCTGGCGACTACGAGCTTTCCTTCGTATGTAGAAACACCTTGGACACGGTGCCGCTCCAGGTGTTCACGGGGGTACTGCGCATCGACGAGAACGGGCGCTACCGGGCTCTTGGTGACGCGGCTCTTGACGTCCGCGACGTTGTGGGGGCAGAAGCGTTCGATCAGGCCGCTGAGGCGGATGAACTCTCGCGCAAGGCGGAGATCGCGGATACTGAGCCTGCTTCGCCCGAGGACGTCGATGCGCCCGCCGGGGCGCCCGAGGCTCTCCAGGATGGCGTGTCGCCAAGCCAGGCGGGGGGCTGGTGGCGGACCGCCCTGGTGGTCGGTGGAGCACTCCTCCTCATGGGGGCTGCGCTCTCGTGGGCCTGGTCGCGAGGCCGCGACGCAGGTCGTCGGGAGTCCCAGATCATGGGCGTGGGGGAGTCGGCAGACACCTCGGCGCGATCCTCATGATGGCGACAGCGACGTCCACATTCTCCACACGGCCGTCACCCGGCCCGGCGCCGAGCACCTTTGTTTCCAGTCGTCGATTCCTCGCGGCAAGCGCGCTCCTGGCCCTGGGTGTGATGTGCCTGGGCCTACTGGCGTGCCTCGTGTTCGTGAGTCAAGTGATCCACGCTCGGGACCAGGAGGTCGTGTACTCCGACTTCCGTTCTGCGCTCGCCAACGCTGTAGCGCCCGCCGGTCAGGTGTCCGTGGATGGCGTCCTTCTCGCGCCGGGAGATCCGGTAGCGGTCATGACCATTCCCGTGATCGGCCTTCAGGAGGTTGTCCTGGAAGGGACGTCCTCGACAGTCACCCAGTCAGGTCCGGGTCACAAGCGGGACACCGTCCTTCCGGGCCAGGCCGGGACCAGCGTGATTTTCGGGCGTCAGGCGGCGTACGGCGGGCCTTTTGCTGAGATCCACAGGTTGGAGCCAGGCTCCACGATCACGGTCGCTACTGGGCAAGGTGAGCACGAGTACTCCGTGATCGGCGTGCGCCGCAGCGGTGATCCTGTCCTTCCTGCTCTGGAATCCGGCCAAGGGCGGTTGACGCTTGTCACCGGCTCAGGTCCTCGCTTCATGCCCGACGACATCCTCCGCGTCGATGCGGCGCTCATGACGCCGGCTCAACCTGCACCGCCTCGGGTGCTCGGCCCCGTCTCACTCGACCCTGCAGAGGCTGCCATGCAGGGCGATCCCACCGCGCTCGTGCCCACGCTGCTCTGGGCGCAGGTCCTCCTGGTTGCCTGCCTGGGGGCGGTCTGGTCGATGGCCCGCTGGGGTCGATGGCAGACCTGGCTAGTGGCCCTGCCGGTCCTGTTGTTCGTGGGCATCTCCCTGGCGAACGATTCCCTGCGACTTCTGCCCAATCTTCTCTAGGTCGACCGTACGAGGAGCCGCATGTCGAGAACGCTGGAAGCCGAGCAAGTCCTGGATCCTTCCGATCGGCTGTACGCCATCGAGGCCCTTGACATCTCGTGCTGGTTTGGGGACCACTACGTCCTGGACCGCTGCTCCCTCTACATGAGCGCAGGTGAGGTCACTGCCCTGATCGGGCCCTCGGGCTGTGGGAAATCCACGTTTCTGCGAACACTCAATCGGATGCACGAGCTCGTCTCTATCGCCAAGCTCTCGGGCGCTGTGTACCTTGACGGACAGGACATCTATGCGCCCGAGGTCCGCATCACCGACGCCCGTCGCCAAATCGGAATGGTCTTCCAAAAGCCTAATCCGTTCCCTGCCATGAGCATTTACGACAATGTGGTTGCGGGATTGAAGCTCAACGGAGTTCATGTCTCACACCGCGAAAAGGATGATCTCGTCGAGGACTGTCTCACCAAGGCTGGGTTGTGGAAGGAGGTCAAGGACCGGTTGCGTAACCCTGGCGGTGGGCTGTCCGGAGGTCAGCAGCAGCGCCTGTGCATTGCACGCTCCCTGGCCATCAGGCCCAAGGTCCTCCTCATGGACGAGCCGTGCTCTGCGCTGGATCCTACGTCGACTCGACGGATTGAAGAGACCATCACGGAGTTGCGCTCAGAGGTGACCATCGTCATCGTCACGCACAACATGCAGCAGGCTCAGCGCGTCTCGCAGAAGTGCGCCTTTTTTCTGGCCGAACACGGCCAGCCAGGGCACATCGTCGAGCACGGACCGACCGACGTGATGTTCGACCGACCGCAGGACCCTCGGACCTCCGACTACGTCCACGGTCGATTCGGCTGACATCGTCCTGACGAGCGCTCATCGGGAATGAGCGTTTGGGCGTGTCGTTGCCCGATCTGCGCGGCATCCGTGAGGGGCTGCGCTACGCCCTGTCCACAGGGGCTGCGCTCGCGTTGTCTCCCCACGTCGCCACTGGCGAACCTTCTCGTGTC
>CAIVWG010000068.1 GCA_903909555.1 uncultured bacterium
GACACGAGAAGGTTCGCCAGTGGCGACGTGGGGAGACAACGCGAGCGCAGCCCCTGTGGACAGGGCGTAGCGCAGCCCCTCACGGATGCCGCGCAGATCGGGCAACGACACGCCCAAACGCTCATTCCCGATGAGCGCTCGCCGCTGCCGTAGTGCCTAGGCGGAGCGTCCCTGCGCCACGAGGTTGCGCATGACCCGCAGTGCGACCGACAGGGTTGCGAGATCGCTGTGCTCCTGGGCGCTCACCTGGTCGAGCGTCGCTTTGGCGCGCGCGAGTCCCTCGGCATTGCGGGCCTCCCAGGCCTGGATGCGTTCCAGTGCGGGCTGCTCGGGGGACGTGCCGCGAAGGACGCCGAGCACGAGACCGGCCAGGGCGCCATACAGGTCGGTGCGAAGGGCCTGGCGGGCCAGCGCGGTCCACCGATCGCCCCGTGGAAGCGCCGTGATGCGCACGAGCAGGCGATCGACGTCGTAGCGCTCGGACAGTGCGAAGTACATGTCCATCACGTGCGCGGGCGGCTCTCCTGCCCGCTCGGCTACCTGGACGATGTCGAGCAGGGCATACACGTCGAGCATGCCGGCGGCCTCGCGCGCCATCTCCGGGGGCGCGCCCAGCTCCTCGAAGCGCCGGATCGCCGCATCCAGGCGCTCGCGCTCGACGCCGATGAGCTGCTGCGGCGCTTGAGATGCCAGGTCGCGGATCGTCGCCTGGAACCGTGCCACCTCCGCACTCACGTCGATGCTCCCGCCGCGCGTCTGCAAGAGCCATCGCGTGGCGCGATCGAGCAGGCGACGCGACTCCAGGTAGAGCGCGGTCTGGGCCGCCGTGGGCACGCGATTGTCGAGTTCGTCCACACGGCGCCAGAAGTCCGGAAGGTCGAAGATCGCGATCGCGGCGCTGGCGGCGCGCACCACCTCGAGAGGCGATGCCCCGGTCTCCTCGCAGGCGCGGAAGACCATGCTCGTGCCGCCGTTGTTGATGAGGTCGTTCACCACGACGGTCGTGATGATGTCGTCACGCAGGGGGTGCGTCTGGATGCGCTCCGCGAAGGGTCCCTGCAGGGCCTGGGGGAAGTAGGACACCGCGGTCTGGCCGAACCACGGGTCGCTCGCCAGGTCGGACTCCTCCAGGGCGCCCATGAGCCAGATCTTGGAGTAGGCGGCCAGGATCGCGAGCTCAGGAGAGGTGAGCCCCTGCCCGGCGGCCGCCCGGGTCGCCATCTCCTCGTCGTCGGGGAGGAACTCGATGGCGCGGTCGAGGACCCCGCGCTGCTCGAGATCGGCGATGAACCGCGCGTGGACCGAGATCAGCGCAGGCGCCATCGCGCGGGCATTGCCGAGGAGGACGTTCTGCTCGTAGTTGTCGCGCAGGACGAGATCGGCCACCTCGTCGGTCATCGAGACCAGGAGGGCATTGCGCTCATCCTCCGCGATCTCGCCCGCGCGGACCGCGCCGTCAAGGAGGATCTTGATGTTCACCTCATGGTCGGACGTGTCGACCCCCGCGGAGTTATCGATGGCGTCGGTGTTGAGGCGCACGCCGTGCCGCGCCGCTTCGACCCGGCCCAGTTGGGTGAACCCGAGGTTGCCGCCCTCCCCCACGACCTGGCATCGCAGATCGCTCCCGTTGACGCGCACCAGGTCGTTGGCCTTGTCGCCCACGTCGGCATTCGTCTCGGTCTGCGCCTTCACGTAGGTCCCGATGCCGCCGTTCCACAGCAGGTCGACGGGCGACGTGAGGATGTACCTGATCAGGTCGGAGGGGACCATGGACGCACGATCATCCGGGATGCCCAGTGCCGCGCGCACCTGGGGCGTGATCTCAATGCTCTTGGCCGACCTCTCGTACACTCCGCCGCCCGCGGAGATGAGGCTGCGGTCGTAATCGGCCCAGGACGAGCGGGGCAGCGCGAAGAGGCGCTCGCGCTCGGCGAAGGAGGAGACAGCGTCGGGATCCGGATCGAGGAAGATGTGACGATGGTCGAATGCCGCCACCAGTCGGATGTGCGGCGACAGCAGCATCCCGTTGCCGAACACGTCGCCGCTCATGTCGCCGACGCCGACCACGGAGAAGTCCTGCTCCTGGACGTCGATGCCCATCTCGCGGAAATGGCGCTGAACGGAGATCCAGGCGCCCTTCGCCGTGATCCCCATGGCCTTGTGGTCATAGCCGTGCGAACCACCCGAGGCGAAAGCATCCCCTAGCCAGAAGTCGTACTCGGCGGCCACGGAGTTGGCCAGGTCGGAGAAGGTCGCCGTGCCCTTGTCCGCCGCCACGACGAGATAGGGGTCGTCCCCGTCGTGACGCACCACACTGGCGGGTGGCACGATGCGACCCTCGATGCGGTTGTCAGTGACATCCAGCAGCCCCCTGATGAACGTCGCGTAGGCGCCGCGCCCCTCCTCCATCCAGGCGTCCCGGTCCACGGACGGGTCCGGCAGCGCCTTGGGCAGGAAGCCACCCTTGGCGCCGACGGGCACGATGACGGCGTTCTTCACCTGCTGGGCCTTCACCAGGCCCAGGACCTCGGTGCGGAAGTCCGCCCGGCGATCGCTCCACCGCAGCCCTCCGCGAGCCACGCGCCCGAACCGCAGATGCACGCCCTCGACGCGGGGGGAGTAGACCCAGATCTCGAAGCGCGGGCGCGGGAGGGGAAGGTCTGGGATCTGCTGCGGATCGAACTTCACGGACAGCCGATCCAGGTAGTCGCCGCTCTCGTCGCGCACGTACGCGTTGGTGCGCAGCGTCGCCTTCACCAGCGTCGTCAGGGAGCGCAGGATCCGGTCCTGGTCCAGGCTCGATACCGAGTCGAGCTCGTGATCGATGAGGCCGGAGATCCTCTGCTCCTCCTCCTCGCGACCCGGATCCCGGTCGGGATCGAAGCGCGCCTCGAAGAGCTCGATGATGTGGCGTGCGATGGTGGAGTGGACGACCAGAGTCGACTCCATGAACTCCATGCCGAACGTCGATCCGGCCTGCTGCAGGTAGCGCACGTAGCAGCGCAGGAGCATCACCTGCCGCCAGCTGAGGCCCGCCGAGGCGACGAGGGCATTGAGCGAGTCCGGCTCGCACTGTCGCTCCCAGAGCGCCCGGAACGCCGCCTCGAACCGTTCGCGCAGGGAGCCCTCTTCCAGGATCTCGCCCGGAGGGAGGAGGAATCCGAAGTCGCAGACGTAGAGCGGAGGGCGATCCGTCCGCTCGATCGTGTACGGGTGCTCATCGACGACGTCGACGCCCAGGCTGTTGAGCAGCGGCAGGACCTGCGACAGCGAGATGGGCTCACCCGCACGGATGAGTTTCAGCCTCCGAGCCCGAGGGTCCAGGCCCGACTCGTACAGCCGCAACTGCAGTGTGCCCTCGTCGTCGGAGACATCCGCGAGGCGGAGGTCCTTGACCGCGATGACCGCCGGGACCTCGGCCTTGTAGGACTCCGGGAAGCCTTCCGCGTACCTGGCCTCCAACTCGACGGCGCGCTCCTCGCCGTGGACGCGCCGGAGCTCGTCGCCGAGGTCGTCGTCCCAGCTGCGAACGACGTCCTCGATGGACCCCAGCACCTCCTCGGTGTCAGCCGATCCGATCTGCTGGCCCGGGGCCGCGCGCACGACGAAGTGCAGGCGCGCCAGGACCGACTCCGACACCCGGGCGGTGTAGTCGATGCTGTCGCCCCCGAAAGCCCGCATCAGGATGTCCTGGATCTCCAGGCGGACCACCGTGGTGTAGCGGTCGCGGGGGAGGTAGACCAGGCAGGACATGAAGCGGCCGTACGGGTCGCGTCGGACGAAGAGCCGGGTCTGCCGGCGCTCCGCGATCTGGTGCACGGCAACCGCGACGGGAGTCAGCTCGTCGGCCTCCACCTGGAAGAGCTCGTCGCGCGGGTATGTCTCGAGGAACTGCAGCACGTCCTTGCCGCTGTGGGATCGCGGCGAGAATCCCGTCTGGTCGATGACCTCGTCGACTTTCTTGCGCAGCAGCGGGATCTCGCGGACCGAGTGCGAATAGGCCGAGGCAGCGTAGAGGCCGAGGAACCGGCGCTCCCCCGTGACGCGCCCCTCGTCGTCGAATCTCTTGACACCGACGTAGTCGAGGTACGCCGGCCGGTGGACCGTGGAACGGCTGTTCGCCGTGGTGAGGACCAGGATGCGCGGCTCTCGCGCGCGCTGGAGCACCTCGGGCGTGAAGGCGGAGCGCTCCGCGGACTGATCCTGGTCGGAGCGCAGGATCCCCAGGCCGGTGCCGGGCGTGGCGCGGAGGAACTCGCCGCCGTCGTGGTCGGTGAGGTCGTACTCCCGATAGCCGAGGAAGGTGAAGTTGTCGTCCGCGAGCCAGTCGAGGAATGCCGCTGACTCCTCGCTCTCGGCACGGCTGACCGATGCCGGGTGGCGGGCACGCAGCTCGTCAGCGAGGGCTACGGCCTTCGCCCGCATCCGGGGCCAGTCCTCCACCGCCTCGCGCACGTCGGAGAGCACCCGCCTGACGGCGGACTCGATCTCCTCGGGGGGCACCGAGCCGCGCCCGATCTCGACGTGGATCCAGGACTCCTCGAGGACGTCGGGGTCCGCTCGCTCGCGGGCGCTGGCATCGAGGGGCCCGGGCAGCACCTCGAGCAGGGATCCGCGCAGGTTGCGTCGCACCGTGAGCACGGGGTGGATGACGAGACGAATGGGACGACCGAGTCGGTTGATCTCGCTGGACACCGAGTCGACGAGGAACGGCATGTCATCCGTGACGACCTCGACCACGGTCGCGTCGCAGGTCCAGCCATCACGACCGACTTCGGGAGTGAAGACCCGCACCCGAGTCACGCCGGGCGGGCGCTCCTCGCCGAGGTCGAGGTGCGACTGCACCGCGCCGACCAGGTCCCGAGCCGGCCGTTCGGCAATCTCGTCGAGGGGGACGTAGCGGTAGTAGTAGTCCACCAGGGTGTTCACGAGGAAGTCGTCGCGGCTCGCGCTCTCGCCAGACGCTGCCATGCCCGCCTCCCGTCGCCTCGCCCGCGGCGATGGGCAGACGCTACCCGGTCTGGGCCAGCCCGGGGGATCCGCCCGCCTCGATCGCGAGACGACTCGTGCGCAGCGACGTCTCCAGCACCTGGCGGCGTCGCCGGCCGTCCATGATGTTGCCGCCCATCGCCTCGAGGTCCTCGCGCCCCGGACCGAGAAGGGTGACCAGGGCGCCCGCCGCCTCGACTTCGCGCACCTCTCCGGCGCACCTGCGCGTGATCTGCCCTCGCCACCTGCGTTCCAGGCGGGTGAGGAGGGAGTCAGGCTCGTCGATGTCGAAGGACACCATCGGAGCGATGACGATCACCTCGTCGAGCCCGGCCGTGGCGAGGACGTCGACCGAGGTCGCCGACCACGCGCCACCATCGACGTACGTGCGGCCCTCGATCACCACCGGCTCGAACCAGCCGGGGATGGCGCACGAGGCCTGCACGGCCAGGGAGAGGGGAACCCGCGGCGCATCCTCGCGGCCGAACACCACGCGCCGACCGCCCTCGTAGTCGAGGGCGACCACCCACAGCGCGGCATGAGGCGACCATTCGCCCATGGGCGTGATGGCGTCGATGAGGTGCCCGACGCGCTCGAGCGAGCCGTTGCCCTCGGGGAGGAAGGCGGACAGCACCGCCGTCGGGGGCATCCGCAGACCGTGGCGAAGGGACGACGCCATCAGCCGCACCGAACCGGGCCCGCGCAGTTTCGGCATGCGCGGGCGGGGACCGCCCGTCGCGGTCTCGTAGTCCCAGGTGTAGCCGGCCAGCGGGCCGGTGGTGATGGGAATCCCGAACTGGTGATCGCGGAGCGCGTCGACACTCACGCCGGCCGCGACCAGCGTGCCCAGCACGGAGCCGGCGGATGTGCCGACGATGATGTCGAAGTCCTGCGGCTCGAGCCCCCGGACATCGCGCACGGCCTGAAGCGCTCCCACGGCCCAGGCGCCGCCCAGGACGCCGCCGCCGCCGAGGACGAGTCCGCGCCGAAGCGGAATCGAGGTCATGGCCTACGGCGCCTCGACCGGACGATCGCCCGACCGCGGCGACGCAGCGCTGCCGCGGATTCCGCCGCGCGCGCGGGAGAGGTCGAGCAATTCGGTGAGAGACTCGCGGATCGACTGCACGAGGACGTCGAGATCGGGCATCGCGTCGCGATCGGCGTTCAGCCCGAGGAACACACTGCCATCGTACGACGTCAGGCCGATGCTGAGCGCGTGACGCTCGGTGAGCGGCACGATCGGGTAGGCGCTCAGCAGTCGCGCACCGCCGGCGTACAGGGGCATCTGGGGTCCCGGCACGTTCGTCACCGACAGGCTGTAGGCGCGCTTGGACAGTGACGCCCCCACGCGCGCGCCGAGGGTGTGCAGGGTCGGCGGGGCGAAGCCGACGAGTCCCACCATGGCCTTGGCCCCCACGGCACGACCGCGCTCTCCGTACCGCGCGGTGTCGAAGGCGATGCGCTGAAGCCTGATCAGCGGGTCTGGTTCGCCGACCGGGAGGTCGACGAGGAAGGCGTCGACGAGGCTCGTGGGCGACTGGTCGTCCTCCGGACGCAGGCTCATGGGCACCAGCGTGCGCACCACGGTGTCGGTCGCCACCGACGTTCCGCGCGCGAGGAGCCAGGCGCGCAGGCCTCCGCCGATGACGGCGAGCGCGACGTCGTTGATCGTCCCCCCGCGCACCCGGCGCACCTCGCGCAGGTCGTCGAATCGCAGGTCCAGTGTCGCGAAGCGACGCTGCTGCCCGACCGCCGCCACCAGGGGCAACTCCTCGGCGGGACGGACCGCGTGGCGGATGGCCGCGGCCAGGTCCCCCGCCGACGTGCGCGCAGCCCTGAGACCGTCGCTCACGCGCGCGGCGACAGCCGACGGATGGGTGAGCGTGTCCCCGAGGGCCCCCGCGACGAGTTCCACGGAACTCGGCTCACGAGGCGGCCGCCACTTCGTCACCGGCGCCGTGCGCACGTCGGGCGTCTCCTCGAGGATCACCTCGCCGATGTCGACGGCGGTGAGGCCGTCCACCATCGCCTGATGGGTCTTTGACAGGAGGGCGAACCGCTCTCCCTGGACGCGCTCGACCAGGTACACCTCCCAGAGCGGGTGTCGCCGGTCCAGGGGACGGCTCATGATGCGCGCCACGAGATCGTTCAGCTGCGCCATGGACCCCGGAGCGGGCAGGGCCGAGCGGCGCACGTGATAGGTGACGTCGAACTTCTCGTCGTCCACCCACACCGGGTTGGCGAGATGCCCGGGAATCTCGCGGAGGCGCTGCCGGTAGCGGGGCACGTAGGCGATCCGATCGCGGATCAGCCGCACGAGGCGGTCGTGATCGATGAGGCCGGGCGCCTCCTGGAACAGCGTGAGGCTGCCGACGTGCATGGGCGTGGTCGGGGTCTCCAGGTACAGGAACGAGGAGTCCAGGGAGGTGAGCCGATCCGCCACCTCCCCATCGTCGCACGCGGCCGCCTCCCGACGCGCTCCCTGTCGCGCGGATGCAGCGTGCGAGTCACCCTCGCGGGAAGGAGCGACTACGCGAGGGGCACGCCGAAGAGCGCCTCGAGCTCGCGCAATGTCGACTCGTAGTCGGTGTGGTGCACCCCGGCAAGGCCCAGGGCGGCCGC
>CAIVWG010000069.1 GCA_903909555.1 uncultured bacterium
GCGTGGGCCTGCGGGAAGGATGACGGGCATGCTGCCCACCCTCATCCTCGCGGCTCTTGCCCTGGCATTCGCGCTCATGGGCATCGGAGCACTGGTCTCCCCCACCGTCGTCACGCGCCAATTCGGCATCGCGACCCTGACGCCTGACGGGCGCAGCGAGGTCAGGGCCGTCTACGGCGGGTTCGGCCTCGCGATCGCCGCCGTACTCGTCTACGCCATCGCCGAGCCTGACCTGCGCACCGGCATCGCGCTCACTGTGGCGGTCGCGCTCTTCGGCATGGCTGCCGGCCGACTCATCTCTGCGGCACTGGACCGTTCACTGTCGAAGGTCGCGGCGCTCTATCTCGTCATCGAGCTCGTTGGCGGCGCACTTCTCATCATCGCTCGGTAGACCACGGCAAAGGAGACATCGTCATGAACGTGCACCTGGTGGTGGGGGCGGGCAGCGTCGGGTCGGCAGTTGCACGCCAGCTTGCCGGCCAGGAATCGGAGGTTGTCGTCGTGACACGCAGCGGATCGGGCCCGGGAGGACCAGGGATCAAGCGGGTTGCCGCTGATGCCTCGTCGGTCGATGCCCTGACTGAGGCCGCGCCCGAGGCCGTCGCGATCTACAACTGCGCCAATCCGGCATACCACCGGTGGGCACAGGACTGGCCGCCCATGGCCTCGGCCTTCCTCGCCTACGCCGAACGCACCGGAGCGGTGCTCACGACGTGCTCCAACCTCTACGGATACGGGCCCGTCAACGGGCCGATGACCGAGTCGCAGCCGCTCGCGGCATCGGGAACGAAGGGTCAAGTGCGGGCGCAGATGTGGCTGGATGCCAAGGAGGCCCACGATGCGGGGCGAATCCGGGCTACCGAGGTGCGCGGCTCGGACTACGTCGCGCCCAGTGAGCAGACGCGCGTGTCATCGGGGCGGGTAGTCCCACGCCTGCTCCACGGCAAGTCGGTAAGCCTTCTCGGCCCGGTCGACCAGCCGCACACGTGGACCTCCCCCACCGATGTCGCTCGGCTCATGGTGATCACCGCACAGGCCCCGCAGGCTTGGGGCTCCGCGTGGCACGTGCCGAGCAATCCCCCGCGTACCCAGCAGCAGGTCCTCGACGATCTCGCGGACACCGCCGGAGTCCCGCATGTGAAGGTGTCGTCGCTTCCTCGACCCATAGTCGGCGTACTCGGCATATTCAATCCCGCGATTCGGGAGATGGCTGAGACGTCGCACCAGTGGGATCGCCCCTTCATCATGGATGACTCGGCGGCCCGTCAGGCGTTCGGGATAGAGCCCACGCCATGGGCGGACATTCTTGCGGGCGTCGTAGCCCACTACAGACAGGCGGTCTGACGAGGCGTCGGCCGACGGGGCTACCTGCGCTCCGCCCTTCCGGCGCCCCTGGACGAGTCAGCGCGAATCAATGGAGGCTCGCCGGCTCCAGTTCCGCGATGACGATCTTGCTCATGGCCATCATGCGCTCCGTTGTGTGACGTGCCACGTCGGGATCGGCACTCGACAGGAGCTCGGTCAGCCGTCGCGGGATGATCTGCCAGCTCACCCCGAAGCGGTCACTGCACCAGCCGCACATGCTCTCCTCGCCCCCGTCGGACACCAGCGCACCCCAGAGCCGGTCCACCTCCTCCTGCGTGTCGCAGAAGACCTGGAAACTGATCGCCGGCGAGTGCGAGAAGTGGGGACCGCCGTTGAGGGCGAGGAACGGCCGTCCGAAGAGCTCGAACTCCACCGTGAGGACCGAGCCCTCCGGCTTCTGAGCGTCTGTCGCGTAGTACGACGTGGACACGATCCTCGACGCCGGGAACGTGGCCACATAGAAGGTGGCAGCGGCCTCGGCCTGGTCGTCGAACCACAGGCAGGTGGTCACTCCATCTACGGCCATGCGCTCACCCTACGGGTCCCCTGCCGATCCAGGGTCTGCGAGCACATGAGGAAGCCTGGACTGCCTCCAGGACACAGCCGCCGGTGCTCACGAGCGCCGAAAAGCCGTCCTCCTCGGGCAGGAACGTGGTCACGACGCCGTCCTCGATGACCATCGCGTAGCGCTTCGATCGAATGCCCATCTGCCCTCGCGAGGCGTCGACCTCCGTGCCCACTGCCTTCGTGAACTGAGCATTGCCCTCCGCCGCCAGGACGATGCCCTCTCCCACTCCCTGCGAGGCCCCCCACGCTGCCATCACGAAGGGGTCATTGACCGAGATGCACACGATGCGATCGACGCCGGCCGCGGACACGTCGGCGTGAAAGCTTCCGGAGCGGCAAAGAGGACCACGCACCCGGATCCGAGGAGTTCACCCGTCGTGGCCGGCGCAGGCATTCCGACCTGGACGACTAGGAGGGGTACGTCGGGAATCCGGTCGCCCACGGCGATGGTCATGATGGCTCCAGGAGGTGAAGGGACGTCAGGCGGACAACGTCAGTCGCCGAATCCAGCATGGAATGCAGTGGGCCGCCCATCCTGTCACCGTCCTGGGTGACGACTGCCCCACCAGAAGGACCCGAGCGGCCACGCACCGCCGCTACGCCAACCGCCAGCTCAGGGGACGCTAGGCGCTAGTTCAGTCCGCGAGCACCTGTGCGACCGGGAAGCGCAGCGCCGGATGCACCGGCTCGGCATGGCCGAAGCGGAGGACCAGCTGCGGATGTGCGACCCCGAGGAGTGCCGCGAGCTTGGCGCGCGAAGTCGGCACCTCGCACGGCTGGTTCATGTACGCCGAGTAGCGCCCGCCGGCCATCGCCGTGAGCACCACGCGCGCGAGCGCGCGGCCGGTGGCGAGACGTGCCGCGGCATCGTCAGAGTCCGTAGACAGCACGGCGATATCCGGTGACCCTTCCGTGAGTTGCTGATCCTTCGCCGCCTGCGCGTCGCCGACGTCGAAGGTCCGGACCACGAGCGGCGCGACGTATGCGGCCACGCCCTTCTGCCCGAGCAGATCCGACTCCATTCCATCGTCCTTGCGGGAGTGCTTGGGCCGCATCCAGTGCGCCAGTTCGTGACGGAACTCCTTCGACTCCATCTGCTCGCGGTCCGACGCCATGATGAGGCGGACCAGGGCCTTGCGAAGGTCCGCCTCGCTGACCCACGTCACGGTCACGCCGAACTCGCGGGCGGCTTCGTCAAGTGCTGTGCGCAGCGCGGCCTCCATGGGGTCGCCGGAATACGACCGGCGATTGGTGCGCCGCGCGCCCATGGCGGTCACGAGGTCGTCATGCCGCGGGTACGGCGTTCCCACTCCCACCGAGACGCGGGCCAGGTGCCGCGGATCGTCCGGATCGGGGAACTCCTCGACCGTGACGCCGACGCCTTCCTGGCCCAGGCGCAGGAGGAGGTGCTCCAGGCTGCTCCCGCATCCGATGGTGAGCTCGCGCCCGTCCGGATCGGACACCGTGAGCTGACGCGCATAGTCGGCATGCAGGTCGATGACCCCGTCCTTGATCGACCACGACCACGGCTGGGTGTTGTGCGGCGACGGCGACAGGAGCGCCCAGGCGAGCATCGCCTTGAGCCGGGCGTCGCCGCTGTCGGGGAGCGGAGCCTCAATGGCCTGGTAGGGATCGAGTGCGAGCAGATCGTTCATGGCGCCCTCCCGGACGTGTCGCCCTAGGTGTCCAGAGTACGCAGCAGGGCTTCCACCCGCGCTCGGATCGAGTCGCGGATCGGGCGCACGGAGTCCGGGCCCTGTCCTGCGGGATCCTCCAGCGGCCAGTCCTCGTAGCGCTTGCCCGGATAGACCGGGCAAGCGTCGCCGCAGCCCATGGTCACCACCACGTCAGACTCCTGCACCATCTCCGGTGTGAGGAGCTTCGGCCGCTGCTCGCGCAGGTCGATTCCCTGTTCGAGCATGACCTCGATGACCGCGGGATTGACCTCGGATGCCGGCAACGAGCCCGCCGACCGCACCTCGACCGAGCCCTGGGACAGGTGGGCGAGGTACGCCGCGGCCATCTGCGAACGGCCGGCGTTGTGGACGCACACGAAGAGCACCGAGGGGCGGTCGCTCACGGGGCTTCCCCGGCCGTCGAGGGCGCCTTCTTCCACGTCCACTTCCGCCGCAGCCACAAGGACACGTACACCAGGGCGACGAGCGCCGGGACCTCGATGAGGGGCCCGATGACTCCGGTGAGGGCCTCCCCGCTGGTGACTCCCCACACGCCGATGGACACGGCGATCGCGAGCTCGAAGTTGTTGCCCGCGGCGGTGAAGGCCACGGTCGCCGATCGCGGATACGAGAGGCCGAGCGCATGGGACGACCCCATCGCGGTGAACCACATCACGAGGAAGTAAATGAGCAGCGGGACGGCGATAAGCACGACGGATAGCGGGTCGCTGGTGATGGCCTCGCCCTGCAGCGCGAACATGACCACGATCGTGAACAGCAGGCCGTACAGAGCGATCGGGGCGATCTTGGGCGCGAATCGGGTGTCGTACCACTCGCGGCCCTTGCGGCGTACGCCGATCGTGCGCGTGAGGAACCCCAGGAGCAGGGGGATCCCCAGGAAGATGAGAACCGCCTTCGTGATGGTCCAGGTCGAGAACTGCACGTCCTCGGTGTCGAGTCCCAGCCAACCGGGCAGGATCGCGAGGTAGAAGGTGCCGAGCAGCGCGTAGGCCAGGATCTGGAAGATCGAGTTGATGGCGACGAGCAGCGCGCCCGCCTCGCGGTCACCGCAGGCGAGGTCATTCCAGATGAGGACCATCGCGATGCAGCGGGCCAGCCCGATGACGATGAGCCCGGTCCGGAAGGCGGGGTAGTCCGCGAGGAAGATCCACGCGAGCGCGAACATGAGCGCCGGACCGAACACCCAGTTGAGGACGAGCGACAGCCACAGCAGCCGCTTCTCCCCGGCGAGGTGCCCGATCTCCTCGTACTTCACGCGGGCGAGGACGGGGTACATCATCGCGAAGAGGCCGAGGGCGATGAGGACGCTGGTGTTGTCGATCTGGACGGCATCCAACGCGCCCTGGAGTCCGGGGATGAGGCGCCCCAGCAGGAGTCCCGCGGCCATCGCCAGGAGGATCCACAGCGGGAGAAACCGATCCAGCGTCGACAGCCGGGCGACGACCTGCCGCTCGTCGGCAGTGGTCACGACGGGTCCGACTGGCAGCACGCCTCCACGCTCTCGGGGGCCATCGTCATCACCGGCACGAGGTGCCCCGCGGGATCGTCGTCCTTGACGACGTACACCTCCCACGGCGCTCCCGCGGGATCATGCACCCAGACCTTGTCCTGGACGGCGTAGCAGCAGGTCGTGTCGGTCTCGTCGAAGGCGGTAAGGCCCGCTTCGCGGAAGCGCTGCGCCGCGGCGTTCACCTCGTCGGTGGAGAAGACCTCAACCCCGAGGTGGTTGAGCGCGCCTTGCGTCCCGCTGCCGCGCTCGGTGTCCGGGACTTCGATGAGAACGAGCTTGAGCGCGGGGTCGTCGATGACGAAGTTGGCGTATCCGGGACGGCGCTTGTGCGGGCCCACCCCAAACATCGCCGAGTAGAACGCGACCGAGGCCTCGAGGTCGGCCACATTGAGCGCAAGCTGGACGCGGGAGCGGGACGGCTCCGCGGCGGGCGGCGTCGCGGACGACGCTGAGACAGACATGGACATTTTCGCCTCCGGATCGACATTCATCGATCCGGACGCTATCGTCTGCATCGATCAGCGTCAATACGATCCGCCACAGCGAGGGGGCACCGTCATGGGAGTGCAGTCCGCACCGAGGGGAGGTTTGGCGTTCCTCCCCGACGCCACGGGCCCGGCCTGCTGCCCGAGCGGGCTGCGCGAGCCGCTCGACCGGGAGTCCGCCGAGGAGCTCGCCCGCCTCCTCAAGGCGGTGGCCGATCCTGCCCGACTCCAGCTGCTCTCGCTCCTGCGCGCACAGGAGGGCTGCGAGGCGTGCGTCTGCGACCTCACCGACGCCGTGGGCCTCAGCCAGGCCACGGTGTCCCACCACCTGAAGATCCTGGTCGACGCGGGGATCCTGCACCGGGAGAAGCGCGGCTACTGGACGTGGTACTCCATCGTCCCGTCCCGCCTCACCGAGCTCGCCGCGGTCCTGGCCTGACCCCGCGCCTGAGGGCGCGTTTGAGTTCCGTGAATGGTTGCTAAGACCCGACTTAGCAACCATTCACGGACCTCAAACGGCGGGGCGGCACAGGGGTCAGGCGAAGGGGTAGGGGCCGAAGCGGCCCCAGGCGACGAAGATCGCCAACAGAGCGAGCACGATCGCCGGGACCGCCTGGCCGAGAGGATCCTTGAGGCGCAGGTGCGTGATGATCGCGCCGATCATGAGCAGCGCCACGCCGGTCGCCGCGAGGGGCGTGAGGGCCGGGGCGATGCCGACGAGGGGCGGCAGCACAAGGCCGATCGCGGCCAGGACCTCCAGCAGCCCGATGAGCTTGATGGCGCCGGGAGGGAAGTGCTCGGCGTACGACATCCCCGCCCCCACGAGTTGATCGCGCGAGCGCAGGAGCTTCATGGCGCCCGCACCGAGCATGGCAATCGCCAGGATGATCGCGGCGATCCACAGGACGACGTTCACAGGTCTCCCCTCCGACGCTTCGTCGGCGCCGCACCAGCCCTGATCCGGCGCCGCAGTGGCCGCCATCGTAGGCTCCCGCGGCGACGTGCCCCGTCACGGCACGCTCATCTGCGAGGATTCGCGCATGGCCGACTCCGCCCCTGCCGCCGATCCCGCCCCCCTCGACGAGGCCGAGCGGCGCAAGTGGCCGGTGAGCGCCGGCTTCATCTGGCGCGCGGGCTTCATCGTCATGGCACTCATCTTCATCTTCCTGCTCATCCAGTTCTTCATCGAGGACGGCGGAGCGGTCATCTTCACCGTGCTCATGTCGTGGTTCTTCGCCATGGCCATGGCTCCCGCAGTGGACCGACTGGCCACGCGGATGAGCCGGGGCCTCGCCACCCTCATCGTCATGGGATCGGTGGCGCTCTTCCTCGTGCTCTTCATCGCTGCCTTCGGCGCGCTCCTCGTGGACCAGGTCATCCAGATCCTGGAGAGCCTGCCCACGATCGCCGAGGAGGGACTCGCCTGGTTCAACGAGACCTTCCAGACCGCCTACTCCGCGCAGGAGCTCCTCGCGCAGGTCAACCTCGACCAGGCAGCCTTGCAGCGGATCGCCAGCGAGGTCGCGCTGGGGATCTTCGGCATCGCGACCTCCGTCCTCGGCACGGTCTTCGGCCTGTTCACCTTTGCGCTCATCGCCTTCTACCTGTCTGCCGACGGACCACGGCTGCGCCGCTACATCGCCTCGATGCTGCCGCCCCGGAGCCAGGAGGTCTTCCTCAACGTCTGGACGATCACCGCGGACAAGACCGGGCGCTACGTCGCGGCGCGCGTCGTCCTCGCGGCGATCAACTCCATCTGCAGCGGCATCGTCTTCGCCATCATCGGACTCCCCTACTGGCTGCCGCTGGCCATCTGGACCGGTGTCGTGGCGCAATTCGTGCCCACGATCGGCACCTACATCTCGATCATCCTGCCCGTCATCGTCGGGCTGCTCAGCGGCAATCCCTGGCTCGGCGTCATCGTGCTGGTCTACGCCCTGATCTACCAGCAGATCGAGAACCTCACCATCGAGCCGAAGATCAGCGCGAAAGCCGTCGACGTGCACCCGGCCTTCGCCTTCGTCGCGGTCCTGCTGGGCGCCGCCCTCTTCGGCGTGTCCGGCGCACTGCTCGCCATCCCGGTGAGCGCGATGATCCTGTCGCTCACCGACATCTACGTGCAGCGCCACACGCTCCTGGAGGACGACAGTGCGCCGCCGGAGGCGGCCGCAGAGCCCGCCGCGGGCCAGACCGGCTAGCCGGCGACGATCGCGTCGATGCGGCGAGCGAGCTCCACGTCCAGGTCGGTGATGCGGCTGCCCGCGGAGTGCGTGCACAGCGCGAGCCGCAGCGTCCGCCACCGGATGTCGATGTCGGGGTGGTGATCCATCTCCTCGGCGGCAGCCGCGATCCCCACGACGAACTCGATCGCCTGCGGGAACGTCGCCGCCCGGACCTCGCGCACCAGCGCGCCGTCCTCGACGGCCCAGTCCGGCAGGGCGTCGTCCAGCGCAGCCAACTGCTCCGGGGTGAGTGCCTCAGCCATGCGTCGTCCCTTCGACATCGAGCACGGTCATCGCCTTGACGACCGCGGCAGCCAGGGGGACCTCGTGCGTGCGCAGCAGCGACGCGCCGCCGAGCGTCGCGAGCACGGCGAAGAAGCCCTCCGCGGACCGGAAGTGGTCTTCGAAGAGGTCGAACGCATGCGGCAGGGCGTGGCAGATGGGAAGTCCCAGCACCCGCAGCCGGAGGGTGCCCAGGATGACCTGGGCCTGATGGCGCACGCGTGTCAGGGGATCGACCAGGTTGCCGTAGTAGAAGCCCATGCCGGGATCGATGACGAGGTGGTCCACCCCGCAGGACCGCGCCCTCTCGGCCCGCGCGGCAAAGTGGTCGAGCAGGCCGGGGAAGGGATCGTCGTCCAGCGTCACGTCGGTGATGTCACGGACGTGGTCGCCGCCGACATAGCAGAGGATGACCGTCGCCCCATGCTCGCCGGCGAGCTCGAACAGCCGGTCCTCGTGCAACGCGCCCGTCATGTTGAGGACGCAGGCACCGGCACGAAGCCCACGCTCGGCGACCTCGGGCTCGTAGGTCTCGACCGACACGGCAATGCCCTCGGCCGCACAGGTCTCGATCACCGGTACCAGGCGCGCAACCTGGTCCTCCGCCCCCACCCTCGCCGCGCGCGCCGTCGTCGACTCGGCACCGATGTCCACGATGGCTGCGCCCTGCGCTTGGGCGACGCGGGCCTTGCGGACGGCGGACTCCACCGTGGGCGCGATGCTCTCGCGGTACGTCGAATCACGGGACAGGTTGACGGTCGCCATGATCGCGGGCGTGTCCAGGGTCCGGCCCGCGACGACCAGGGGCGCCACGGGTGCCTCCAGCGCCTCGGGATAGCGCTGGGCAAGGTCGGCGAGCGCTCGCAGGCTGATCACGGCCGCGCCCTGAGGTAGCGGGTGAAGAGGAAGCCATCCTGCGTCGCCTCGTCCTCGAGGCGGAACGTCGTCTCGGCGGCCAGCGGGGAGAGGGTGAGGTTCCACTCGTCCACGACGCCGGCACGGGCGAACGACTCCAGGAGGACGTGGCCACCCTCGCAGGCGATCCTGCGCAGCCCGCGGGCCTCGAGTTCGGCCACCAGCCAGGCGGCGTCCACGGCCGGGCCGCCCGCGACGAGGACGTCCGCGTGGCCGCCGGCCTGGTCGAGGAGGTCGGGCGGGTGCCCCGCCACCGTGACGACGAGGGGGGTGAGGGCCGACTCGTGGAACGCCGGCTCCTCCCACGGCAGGTCCAGGGACGCGCTCACGATCACCAGGCGCGGCGCCGGCCCCTGCCCCTCGGCCGCCCGCAGGTCGCGCGTGTCAGCGCGGCCCGTCATCGGGCGGTAGCGCTCGGCCCGGAAGGTCGACGCACCGATCACCACGGCGTCGGCGAAGCGGCGGATCGCGAGCAGGACGTCGCGGTCAGCGGGGCCCGAGATCGAACCGGAGCGCCCGTCCGGCCCCACGATGCGGCCGTCGAGCGTCATGACCATGACGGCGCGCACCCATCGTCCGCGGTCGGGCCACGGGTACCTGTCGCTCACGTCGGCCATCGCTGCTCAGTGTGTCTCACCGTCATCGTGGGTGACACGCGGCCCCTGGTCGTAGTCGGCGTGGGAGCGCGGATCCTCCAGGGACTCCAGGTGGGTGTGCACGGTCGCATCGTGGAGGACGCCGCGAATGGCCCCCTCCACCTCCTCGACCACGTCATGGCCCCGCTGCACGGTCCAGTCGCCCGGGACGAGCACGTGGACCGACACGAATCTCTGGCGCCCGGCCTCCCGGGTCTGCAGGCCGTGGAACTCCACCTCGCCCGGCGGGTACTCCCGGGCGATCGCCCCCAGGACCTCGACGATGCGGCCCTGGTCCTCCTCCGGCAGGGCGTGGTCCATGAGGCCGCGGCCGGCGTTTCGCATGAGCACGGCCCCGGTCCACAGGATGTTGATGCCCACGCCGATGGCAACGAGCGAGTCCAGCGGCAGCCAGCCGGTCAGCCCCACGAGCAGCACGCCGATCACCACGCCGACGGAGGTGTACACGTCCGTCATCAGGTGGCGGCCGTCCGCGACCAGCGTGATCGACCGGTGCTTGCGTCCCTCGCGGATGAGCAGCAGCCCGACGACGCCGTTGACTACGGTCGCCGCGACGGTGATGGCGAGACCGATGCCGAGTTCCTCGAGCGGTTGCGGATTCAGCAGGCGCTCGATCGCCGAGTAGAAGATGAGTCCCGCGGCGACGAGGATCATCAGCCCCTCCGCACCCGCCGAGAAGTACTCGGCCTTCCCGTGCCCGTAGTGATGACTGCGATCCGCCGGGCGATCGGCGATGGTGAGGGCGATGAGCGCCACGATGGCGGCCACGAGGTTGACGACGGACTCGAGGGCGTCGGACAGCAGGCCCACGGAGCCGGTCACGGCGAACGCCGCCGTCTTCATGCCGATCGTGAGGACAGCGGCGCCCACCGACAGCCACGCCCAGCGTGTGAGGCCGGAGGCTCCTGCGTGGACGTGCGTCACCGCTCCAGAATGTCACCCCGACCCCTAGGGTGCTGCCATGCAGGGTCTTGCGTACGACGTCGCGGGCAGCGGCCCTCCGCTCGTCCTCGTGCACGGCCTTGCCTCGAGCCGTCGGTGCTGGGATCTCGTCGTCGATGACCTCGCCCGAGACTTCACCGTGTACGCCGTCGACCTCCCCGGCCACGGCGAGTCGGATCCGGCTCCGGGGCGCGATGTCATGCCCGCGACCGAGATGGCCACGGCCATCGGCGCATTCCTCGACGCGCATGAGATCGACCGCGCGCACATCGCCGGCAACTCACTCGGGGGCTGGACCGCGCTGGAGGCCGCGGCCGACGGCCGCGCGCTGTCTGTCGTCGCGCTGTGCCCCGCCGGGCTGTGGGAGCCGCTCACCCGCCCGCTCTCGACGATCCAGTTCAACCGCCGGGCGGCGACCGCGCTCAGGACGGCGATCCCCACCGTCATGCGCATCACCCCGCTGCGGCGCGCCCTCATGCGCACCGGAGTCGAGCGCACGGCGACGGTCCCGTACGACGTCGCGGTGGAGGCGGCGATCGCGCAGGCCGCCGCCAGCGGCTTCGAGGCCGCCCATGACGGGGCCCTGCACCGCCGGTTCGATCGCAAGGGCGACATCCCGCCCGAGGTCCCCGTGACGGTGGCCTTCGGGGACCGCGACCGCCTGCTTCCGGCCCCCCGGTTCCAGCAACGCGACCTCGCCCCCGATCACACCCGCTGGGACGTCCTGTGGAACTGCGGGCACGCTCCCATGTGGGATGTCCCCCGCGTCACCACCGAGTTGATACGGGTCACGGCAACGCAGGCGGCGACGCAGGCGGCGACGCGGGCGGCGACGCCATGAGCATCCGCGTCTACACGGGGCCGCACGCCGACGGGCGGCGCGCGCCAGTGTCGTGGCAGTGGGTGCCGTGGATGCTCGCGGGCATCACCATCGGAGGCCAGATCATCTGGCTCCTCGCGCCCGCAGCCCGCGACGCGCTCACGATCCTCACGGTCATCACCTTCGCCCTGGCGAGCGTGACGCATGCCTGGCTCAATCGCGGCGCGTGGTGGGCGGCGGGCTACTTCGCCATCGCCGCGGGGATCGGGCTCGCGGTCGAGGCGATCGGGGTGTCGACGGGAATCCCCTTCGGCCAGTACTCCTACGCCGGCACCCTGGGCCCCGCGCTGCTCGGCGTTCCGGTCCTGGTCCCGCTGGCCTGGGCGATGATGGCCTACCCCTGCCTTCTCGCGGCGCGCCGACTGTCGAGCACTCGCGCCGGGGTCACCATCATCGGCGCCTGGCTGCTGGCCTCCTGGGACATCTTCCTCGACCCGCAGATGGTGGCTGAGGGCCACTGGGCCTGGGCCAACCCGGACCCGGGGCTCCCCGGCGTCCCCGGGATCCCGCTCACCAACTACCTCGGGTGGATCCTCACCGCGCTGCTCATGATGTACCTCCTGGATCGGCTTCCTCCCCGCACGGCCCCCGATGGCGTGCCCGCCCTCATGCTCGCGTGGGTCTACTTCTCCAACGTCCTGGGCAACGCGGTCTTCTTCGACCGCCCCTGGGTCGCCCTGTGGGGCGGCATCCTCATGGGCATCGTCGTGATCCCGTGGGCCTGGGTAACGTGGACCACCCGGCCGTGATCCGCGCGGCCCGAGGGGAGGGCCCGTGAAGCGTCTCGCGCGCGCGCTGGCCAGCTCCGGGGCCATCGCGGCATCCCTGCTCACCGCGCACACGGCCCTCAATCTCCGCCTTGTCCGTCGGCCTCGCGACGAGGCGGGGGACTGCGCTGAACGCGTGTCGATCCTCCTGCCCGCCCGCAATGAGGCGGGCCGCATCACCCCGACGCTGCGGTCCATCCTCGCGCAGGAGGGCATCCACGACCTCGAGATCATCATCCTCGACGACGGCTCCAGCGACGGCACCGGCGACTGCATCCGCCAGGTCGTGGGCACGGACCCCCGCGTCAAGGTCATCGACGGGCCCGATGACGACCCGCCCGAGGGCTGGCTCGGCAAGGCGTGGGCCTGCCACCGCCTCGCGCAGGAGGCCTCGGGGAGCGTGCTCGTCTTCGTCGATGCCGACGTCCAACTCAGTCCCCGCGCCGTCGCCTCCACGATCCGGCTCATGCGCGGCGCCGGGTTGGATCTGCTGTCGCCGTACCCCCACCAGGTTGCGGTCACCCCGGCCGAGCGCCTCACGCAGCCGCTGGTCACCTGGTCGTGGATGGCCGCCCTCCCCGTGCGCGTCACCGAGACCAGCCACTACCCGTCCATGGCCGCGGCCGTCGGGCAATTCCTCGTCGTCGATGCCCGCGCCTACCGCATCAGCGGCGGGCACTCGGCCGTCGCCGGGATGATCCTCGAGGACGTCGGTCTCCTGCGAGCGTTGAAACGCCATGGATTCCGCGGCGCCCCCGCCGATGGCAGCGCGGTGGCGTCGTGCCGCATGTACTCCGGCGCGGACGAAATCTTCTTCGGGTACACCAAGTCGGTGTGGTCGGCGTTCGGGCCCTCCGCGGTCGCCTACGGCATGGCCACCATCCTCGTCGCGTCGTACGTCGCTCCCCCGCTGTTCGCGCTGTTCGGACCCGACCGCGGCACCCGCGCCTGGGGGACCGCCGGCTACGCCGCCGGGGTGCTCGGCCGCTGGCTGGTCGCCCGCAGGACCGGCGAGCGGACGTGGCCGGACGTTCTCGCGCACCCGGTGTCCGCCGCCGCCTTCGCGGGCCTCATCGTGGAGTCGATGAGACGGCACCGGGCGGGCACCCTCACGTGGCGCGGTCGGGCCATCCCCTGATCGACTCCTCGCTCGCCGTGCCATGACCCTCGCCATCGTGCTCGCCTACGCGCTCGGCGCCAGCGCGGGCTACATCGCCAGCCGCGATCCCCGTCTCGCCGACCCGTGGTCGGTCGTCATCCGCACGCAGCTCCTCCTCGCCAGCATCTTCATCTCGCTGCTCGCAGCGTGGCGGTTGGAGGGGCTCGGCGATCTGCTGTGGCCCCTGGTGGTGGGCGTGGTCTGCCTCATCGTGTTCGCCGCAGCGTGGCTCGTGACGCCCGCCGGTCCCGGGAGGCGAGGACGCGCGACCCTGCGCGGGAGCACCGCCCTGCCCAACACCGGGTACTGGCTGCTACCCATGGCCACGATCTTCGGCGGCCCGGCCGCCACGGTCATCGCGGTCTTCGTGGACCGCATGGTGACGGTCATCTTCGGCGGTGCGACGTTCCTCCTGCGGCGCTCGGCTCCGCATCCGCAGCGCCTGCGGACATCCTGGGTGGACCAGGCGCCGCTCATCGCGCTGTGCGCAGGACTCGCGCTCAACGTCCTCTCCGACGCGCCTTCGTGGACGGTCGGCGCCCTGGAGTGGATGGCTCCCGTCATGGCCATGACCGGAGCCGCGGTGTACGTCGGCTCCGCGCGCCACCCGACGCAGCGGATTCCCCTCACGGGTGGCTACGGACCGTGGATCGCCCTCACCATCGTCCGCCTCGCGCTGCTGCTTCCCCTCGTGGCCCTTGCGCCGACCTCTGCCGTGGCCGTGGTCTTCCTGCTGTGCGCCTTCACGATCCCGACCTTCTCGCCGCCGCAATGGTCGGTGCTCTACGGGTACGTCGACCCCGTCGTCGCGGTGGCCGCTCGCTGGGGCTGGGTCTTCGCGCCGATCGCACTCGCCACCGGCCTCGTCGCCCTGCGCGGCTGACCTCGCGACGCCCGGCAATACGCTCAGGCCATGGCACGGGTCGTCGTCATCGGAGCCGGCATGGGCGGCATGGCGGCCGCCGCGCGCCTGGCCGTGAAGGGGCATGACGTCACGATCGTCGAGCAGGGGGCGACGTACGGGGGCAAGCTCGCCCGGTACTCACGCGACGGCTTCGTCTTCGACACCGGGCCGAGCCTCTTCACGCTGCCGGCGGTCTACCGCGACCTGTTCCTCAAGACCGGCGGTGCCTTGGAGGACAGCGTCGACCTGCAGGCGCTGGACACGGCGTTCGGCTATCGCTTCCCCGACGGATCGACGCTGGACCTGCCCGGCGTCGACCCCGGCCGCATCGCCCGGGCCATGGGCGACCAGCTGGGCGGGGCCGCGGCCGAGGACTGGCGTGGGCTCATGGATCGCGCCGCGGAGGTGTGGCGCATCACCCGGGGGCCCTTCCTGCAGTCGCCGCTCAACGGCGCGGGCACCCTGGTGCGGCTGGCCACCGACCCTCGGGAGGTGAAGGCGGTCGCTCCCTTCCGCTCCCTGCGCAGCCTGGGGCGCAAGCACCTGCGGGACCCGCGCCAGGTCATGCTGCTCGACCGCTACGCCACCTACCAGGGGTCCGATCCGCGCAAGGCGCCGGCGGCGCTCATGACGGTTCCCTACGTCGAGCAGGCCTTCGGGGCCTGGCACCTCGGCGGCGGGGTGGCCACGCTGGCCGACGCGCTCGCGCATCGCTGCCGCGAACGCGGCGTCACGCTGCGCCTGCACGCCGACGTGGCCCGCGTGCGCACGTCCTCGGTGGGGGTCACCGGCGTGGAACTCGTCGACGGCGAGGTCATCCCGTCCGACGTCGTCGTCGCCAACTGCGACGCCACCCGCCTGTACTCCGAACTTGTCCGCGACGAGCGCGCCCGCCCGGCACTGAAGCGCGTGCGCAAGGCAACGCCATCGCTGTCTGGGTTCGTCCTCCTCCTCGCCGTGCGCGGGCGCACCCCGGGTCTGCGGCACCACAACGTGTGGTTCCCCGACGACTATGACGCGGAGTTCGACGACATCTTCTCCGGCCGTCCGGTCAGGGACCCCACCGTCTACGTGTGCGCTCCTGACGATCCGCGGATGCGCCCTGACGACGAGCACGAGTCGTGGTTCGTGCTCGTGAACGCTCCGAGCGTCGGTCATGTCGACTGGGGGGCGATCCGCGAGTCCTACGCCGACCGCGTCCTCGAGGTCATGGCACGCCGGGGCCACGACATCCGCGACCGGATCCTGTGGCGCGAGATCCAGACCCCTGCCGACCTCGACGCGCGCGTCCGAGCCCCGGGAGGGGCGATCTACGGCACGAGCAGCAACGGGGTGCGCGCGGCCTTCCTGCGGCCCGCGAACGTCTCCCCGGTCCCCGGGCTCTTCCTCGTCGGCGGGTCGTCCCACCCCGGCGGCGGTCTGCCCCTGGTGGGGATCAGCGCCGAGATCGTGGCCGAGGCGATCGGCCGCGCGTAGCCGTCAATCCCCCTGCTCGCCGCGCCATCCGGCCAGGCGTCCCGCGCGGTCGAGCGCCCGCAGCCGGCGTTCGGTGTCCGCGCGGCATCCCTCCGCGGCGACGACGACGAGGCGGTCGCCGGCGCGCAGCCGCGTCTCAGCATCCGGCACGCTCGCCCGCTGATCGCGGATGACGAGCGACACCGCGGCACCCTCGGGCAATCCCAACTCGCGCACGAACATCCCGGCGAGCCCGCTCGATCGCGGGAGGTCGAAGCCCATGACGACGGCGTGCATCTCGTCCAGGGGTGCGACGTCGACATCGAGATCCCCGGATCGCTCGGCCGCCTCGACCCCGAGGCGGCGCGCGATCCACGGCAGGGTCGGCGTCTGCACGGCGGTGAGGACGAAGACCAGGATGAACGTCGCGTCGAAGACGATTTCCGCCCCGGGCATGCCGAGCCCGAGGGGGATGGCCGCGAAGACGATGGGCACCGCGCCGCGCAGCCCGGCCACCGACGTGAAGGCGACGTATCTCTTGGGCAGGCGGAACGGGATGAGCGACACGAGCGCCGCCAGGGGACGCCCGAGGAAGGTGACCGCGAGCACGGCGACGAGCGCGACCCCGAGGGACTGCGGCAGCCGCGCGGGATCGGCGAGGAGGCCCAGCATCACGAACAGCCCGATCTCGGCGATCCACCCGAGGCCGTCGGAGAATCCCAGGACGGAGCGGCGGTGCGGGAGGTTCTGCGAGGAGCCGAGGATGACGGCGGCGACGTAGACCGCCATGAACCCCGATGTGTGGGCGAGAAGAGCCACGCCGTACGACGCGACCACGAAGGTGAGTGCCGCGATCGGGTAGAGACCGACCGCGGGCAGTGCAATCCGCGGCATGATCCACCGCGCCGCGAACCCGAGGGCGATGCCGATCGCGGCTCCCCCGATCAGTTCGAGGAGCACCAGGACGGGGATGAGCCACGGCTCGGCGGTGATCGAACTCGTGGCCAGCAGCGTCACGACAACCACGACCGGGGCGTCGTTGAAGCCCGCCTCGCCCTCGAGAAGAGTGCGCAGACGCGGCACGACGTTGACGCGGCGGAGCACGGAGAAGACCGCGGCCGCGTCGGTGGCCGCGACCACGGAGGCGAGGATGAGCGCCAGGCGGGTGTCGAGCCCGGCCAGCCAGATCAGGGGGACCGCCACGACGGCGATGGAGACCGCGACGCCCACGGTGGCCAGCGCGAGACTGGGCCACAGCACCGGCCGCAGCTGCGTCCACGGCGTCGTGAGCCCGCCCTGGGCCAGGATGAGGATGAGCGCGGAGTAGCCCAGGATCACCGCGAGGCCGGGGTCCTCGACTCCCACGTCGGGGAAGAGCAGCCCCAGGGCGACTCCGATGAGGAGGTAGAGCAGCAGGCCGGGGACCCCGAGCCGGCCGGCGAAGCGCACCCCGACGATGGCGATGATGATCACCGCGGCACCCGCGACGATCCCCATCGCAACGGGGTCGGTGTTCACGTCTGCCTCCCCCTCGTGTTCCGATGCTTCGTTCTCCGAAGGCTACGGGGCAAGGCTCAGGCTGCCGAGGGCCCCACAGGGCAATAGGCTCATATCGTGGCTTCGCCCCTGGACACCGAGGACCTGCGCGCTCGCGTGCAGAAGGTCGTCGACGACTTCGTGGCGCGCCAGGAGGCGACCCTCGACGGCGTGAGCGACGACCTCGGACCTCTCGTGGAGGCGGTGAGCGACCTGCTTGCGGGGGGCAAGCGCCTGCGGCCGGCCTTCTGCTGGTGGGGATGGCGCGGAGCCGGAGGCGCGGACTGCCATGAGGCGATCGCGGCCGCCTCCGCCCTGGAGTTCCTCCAGGCCTGCGCGCTCATCCACGACGATGTCATGGACGGGTCCGACACTCGCCGCGGCCTCCCCTCGGCGCATCGGCGCTTCGCCGCCCTGCACCGGGGATCGGAGTGGCTGGGGTCGCCCGAGGCGTTCGGCACGGGCGCGGCCATCCTGCTCGGCGACCTCTGCCTGTCCTGGGCCGACGAGATGCTGCTGACCTGCGGCCTGCCCGACGAGGACGTGCGCCGAGCCAAGGCGGTCTACGACGAGATGCGCACCGAGCTCATGGCGGGGCAGTACCTCGACCTGCTCGAGCAGGCGCGCGGCGGCGGATCAGTCGAGCGCGCGATGCGCGTCGTGCGCTACAAGTCCGCGAAGTACACCATCGAGCGTCCGCTCCATCTCGGCGCCGCCCTTGCCGGCGCATCGCCCGACATCGTCGATGCCTACACCGGATACGGCCTGCCTCTCGGCGAGGCATTCCAGCTGCGCGACGACATCCTCGGGGTCTTCGGCGATCCGGAGGAGACCGGCAAGCCCGCCGGCGACGACCTGCGCGAGGGCAAGCGCACCGTCCTCATCGCCACCGCCATGGGGCGTGCCACACCGGCCCAGGCAGCCGAACTGCGCCGTCACCTCGGCGACCCGGGCCTCGATGCCGCCGGCGTCAAGGCCTTGCGCGGCGTCATCGCCGAGACGGGGGCGCTGGAGCACGCCGAGGCCCTCATCACCGAGCTCACCGACCGGTCCCTGGACGCCCTGTCCCGGGTCGACCTGGCAGACCCGGCCCGGCAGGTCCTCACCGGGCTCGCCTACGCCGCGACACGAAGGAGCGTGTGATGGCCCGCACCGTCACCGGACCCACCGATCGCGTCGTCGTCGTCGGGGCCGGCCTCGCGGGACTGTCCGCCGCGCTGCGCCTCGCCGGCGCGGGGCGCGACGTGGTCGTCCTCGAGCGCGAGGACGTCCCGGGCGGGCGCGCCGGACGCATCGTCCTCGAGGGGAGTTCCGGCGCCTACCACGTCGATACCGGGCCCACCGTCCTCACGATGCCGGACCTCATCGCCGACGCGTTCGACTGCGTGGGCGAGGAGATGAGCGACTGGCTCGAGCTCACGGCCGTGGATCCGCTGTACCGCGCCTTCTATCCCGACGGATCCCAGCTCGACGTGCGCGCGGACGTGGGAGAGATGGCCGAGGAGATCCGCCAGGTCATCGGGCCGGAGGAGGCGGCCGGCTACCTGAAGTACGTCGACTTCGTCTCCCAGCTCTACAAGTACGAGATGACCGACTTCATCGACCGCAACATCGACTCCCCGTTCGACCTGCTCACCCCCAACCTCGCGCGTCTCGTCGCGCTCGGCGGCTTCCGGAAGCTCGCGCCGAAGGTCCGGCAGTACCTCCGGGATCCCCGGACCGAGCGCGTGTTCTCGTTCCAGGCGATGTACGCCGGGCTGTCGCCGTACGACGCCCTCGCGATCTACGCGGTCATCGCCTACATGGACTCCGTCGCGGGCGTCTTCTTCCCGAAGGGCGGCATGCACGCGGTGCCCCAGGCGATGGCCGCGGCCGCCCAGAAGCACGGCGTGCAGATCCACTACGGCACCACCGTGACCCGCGTGGAGACCCGCGGCGGACGAGCCGTCGCGGTGCACACAGCGAATGGCGAGCGCATCGAGGCCGACGTGGTGGTCCTCAACCCCGACCTGCCGGTGGCCTACCGCGATCTGCTGGGGCGATCGCCGTGGGCGGTGCGACGACTGAAGTATTCGCCCTCATGCTTCCTGCTCCTCGCCGGGTCCCGGGCGACGTACTCCAAGATCGCCCACCACAACATCCACTTCGGCCGGTCTTGGAAGGGCGTCTTCCGCGAGCTGATCGACGAGAAGCGGCTCATGAGCGACCCGAGCCTGCTCGTGACGAACCCCTCGCACTCCGATCCCGACCTCGCGCCCGAGGGCGGCGAGGTCTACTACGTGCTGTTCCCCACGCCCAACCTCGATGCCGGGATCGACTGGGTGTCGGAAGGGCCGCGCTACCGCGACGAGGTCGTGCGCGTGCTCGAGGAGCGCGGCTACCGCGGGTTCGGCGATGCGATCGAGGTCGAGGCAACCACCACGCCCCTGGACTGGGAACGTCGTGGCATGGAGCGCGGGGCGCCGTTCGCCGCGGCGCACTCCTTCACCCAGACCGGCCCCTTCCGGCCGGGCAACCTGTGGGGGGAGAACGTCGTCTTCACCGGCTCGGGCACGCAGCCGGGGGTCGGCGTGCCCATGGTCTTGGTGTCGGGGCGCCTGGCCGCTGAGCGCATCGTGGGGCGCGACCCGCTCTACCGCTCGCGCGCGCTTCGCTGACCTGCACGGGCCGTACCCTGGCCCGGTGACCTCGTGGAGCCTGGACGTCCGAGCGCTGGGCCGCTACGGGCTGCCGGGATTCGTCGGCTCCCTCCTCCTCACCGTGGGCGCCTTCGGGGTCGGCTGGCTGCCCCTGCGCACTGGTCTCCTCGACATCGTCTACGTGGAGGCGCTCCGCGGCACACCCGCAGGGCAGCTGCTGTCGCGCGCCCTCGTGTTCGTCGGCGTCGCGCTCCTCCTGCAGGCGTGGCTCGTGCTCGGACACGACCTGTTCGCCGACCAGATCTCCTGGAACCGCGACGATCCGGCGCACGCCATCTCGCTGAACCCGGCGACCGTGTCAGCCATCCTCGCCGCCTGGTGCCTGCCCCTGCTCGTCTCCCCGCCGCTCTTCAGCCGCGACGTGTACTCGTACTACGCGCAGGGCCGCGTCATGGAGCTGGGCCAGGATCCCTACACCACGGGCGTGGCCGACGTTCCCGGCTGGTTCCAGGACGGAGTCGACCCGATGTGGGGCGAGACTCCGACCCCCTACGGACCGCTGTTCCTCCTCGTCTCCCGGGGAGTCGCCAACTTCGCCGTCGACCAGCCGGCGCTCGCCGCGCTCGTCTTCCGCGTCATCGCCCTGGTCGGCGTCGTCCTCCTCGCCGTGTACGTCCCGCGACTGGCCTTCCTCCACGGCATCGATCCGGGCCGGGCCCTGTGGCTCGGCGTGCTCAACCCGCTCGTCGTCATGCATTTCGTCGCCGGTGCGCACAACGACGCGCTCATGGCAGGCCTCATCGCCATGGGCCTGTGCCTGGCCGCCGAACGCCGTGCCGCCTGGGGCGCTGCGGCCATCTCGCTGGGCGCCGCGGTCAAGCCGATCGCGTTCCTCGCGCTCCCGTTCGTGGGGCTGTCCTGGGCGGGACTGCGCGCCGGCTGGGGGCGGCGCATCGGGGCATGGGCGCTCACGGCACTCGTGGCGGGCGGGGTGTTCGTCGCGATCAGCATCGTCGCCGGCCTCGGGTGGGGCTGGATCGGCGCCCTCACCACCCCCGGCGAGGTCCGCACATGGCTGTCGCCGGCGACCGCGCTCGGCATGCTCACCGGGGGCGCCCTCGAGTGGGCCGGGCTCGCCCAGGACGGCGACTCCGCGGTGACGGTCGTCCGTCTCATCGGGTCGCTCCTCGGCGTGGCCGCCATCGCCTGGCTGGTGCTGAGGCCCGAGGGACGCAGCCCGACGCGCGGAGCAGCGCTGGCCTTCCTGGCCGTCGTCGTCCTCGGTCCGGTGATCCAGCCGTGGTACCTCCTGTGGTTCCTGCCCCTGTTCGCCGCCACCGGGCTCAGCCCGACTCAGCTGCGCTGGACCGTCGTGCTCATCGCCGCGTTCTCCGTGCACGCGATGGCCGAGTCCAGCTCGACGCAGGACAACCTCTTCGCCCTCAGCGATGCCCTCGCCATCGTCGCCGCCTTCGTCATCGTCGGCGTCGTGTTGCTGGTGAGCCCGCGCGAGCGGCGCCTCATGATCGGTCCCGCCCTGTCCCACGGCCTGCTCCCGAGCACGCCGGTCGACGAGTCGCGCGCGCGGCAGGCCGTCTTCCAGGGACCCGATCGCCCCGACCAGGGAGCCTCCCGTGAATGAACTCGACGCCGCGGGGATCCGTGACGCCTCCGTGCGCGCGTCGTACGAGCGGTGCAAGCGACTCAACGCCCAGCACGGCAAGACGTACTACCTCGCCACCCTGCTCCTGCCTCCGGAGAAGCGGCCGTACGTCCACGCGCTCTACGGATTCGCGAGGTACGCCGACGAGATCGTCGACGACCTCTCCTCAACCCTCACGGACGCGGAGAAGGCGGACTGGCTGGGCCGCTGGGGGGATGAGATCCTCGCGGACCTGCGACGTGGGCGCTCCCACGACCCGGTGGGCCGTGCCCTCGTCGACACGGTGCTCACCTGGGAGATCCCCCTGGAGCACTTCGAGGCGTTCCTGCACTCGATGCGGATGGACCTCACCGTCACCGAGTACGCCGACTATGACGGGCTGTTCGAGTATGTCTACGGCTCGGCCGCCGTCATCGGCCTGCAGATGGTCCCCATCCTCGAGCCCTCGTCCCCCGAGGCATATCCCCACGCCATGGACCTCGGCGTGGCCTTCCAGCTGGCCAACTTCATCCGCGACGTCGGGGAGGACCTCGAGCGTGGGCGCGTCTACCTGCCCCTCGACGAGCTCGCACGACACGGGGTCGACCGGGATGTCCTCGAACGCCGCATCGCCACTCCCGAGGTGAAGGCAGCACTCGCCGAGCAGGTCGCGCGCGTCCGGATGCTCGAGGAGCGCTCGCGGCCCGGGATCGGACTCCTCGCCCCGGACTCCCAGCCCTGCATCGACGCCGCCCGCGTCCTGTACTGCGGGATCGTGGACGAGGTCGAGCGCATCGACTACGAGGTGTTCCAGCAGCGGGCGACGGTGCCGCTACGGCGTCGGCTCGCGGTGGCCGGTCCCGCCTGGGTCCGCGCCCGCCGCGCGCGTCGGCATCGCGCCGCCTGACGTCTCGGCGACCGCCGCCGCCCTCGATCCCCGCCACGTCCGCCACAGCGGCGGGCCGGACATCGGCGTGCGCTGTACGCCGCGGCGCCCCCAGAAGACCCACAGCGCCATCGCGAGCAGGCACAGCGAGAAGCCCATGAGCAGGTCCTCGAAGGGCTGGAAGGCGATGCGGCCCTCCCCGAAGAAGGGCGGGGGGCCGTCCGCGGCGGGCTGATTGCCCACGATGACGGCATCGGAGTAGCGGAAGACGTGGAGTGCGGTGAGAACGCCGTTCGTGAGGAGCTGGAAGAACAGCACGATCGCGTAGGCGACCCAGAACCCGCGGCGCGTCACGAGCCGCGTGCGCAGCACCAGGAGGTCGGCGAGTACCGCGCCCGCCACCATGAGGAAGCCGATCTGGGTGTAGGTCATGACGAGGAAGGCTCCTCATCGCCCAGGGGCCAGCCCTTGACGGCGCGCACGGCCTCCAGGCTCAGGATCGAGGCTGTCGGGACGACGAGGAAGAAGATGAGCTCCTCCACCGGCAGGATCCCGAAGAGCACCACTCCGATCGTGCTCTCCGGATCGATCGACCAGTGTCCCGAGGCGATCGCCCACATGTCCCAGATCACGAAGATGACGACGGGGACGGACAGGGCGAGCAGGAGCCTCTTCCACCGACGGAAGACGCGGGTGCGCAGGGCGATCTCCAGCCACGCCGAGCCGAGGAAGATGAAGGCGAGGACCGCGAGGTAGGTGAACTGCCGCATCAGGCGCCCAGCTTGCGGTGGTCCCAGGACACGATGCGCTCGGGGACCACGCGGAAGGCGACCTGCTTGGACGCAGCCGTGGCGCGATAGGCCTCGCGCACGTCAGGAACGTCGGCTTCGGGCAGGCCTTCGTACTTCACCAGGAGCCCGGCGGCGATGTCGCAGATGCGCTCGACATCCTCGTCGATCTCGACGCGACCGGTGATCTGCACGCCGCGCAGCTCGGCGTACCGATCGCCGTCCTCCACCAGGAGGGCGACGCGGGGGTCCCGGCGCATGTTGGCGACCTTCTGCGACTTGGCGTAGGTCCGCATCCAGATGTCGTCCCCCTCGACGACGAACCACATGCCCACCGGGTCGGGGACACCGTCGGGCCCGATCGTCGTGAGGATCATCGTCCGCGCCGATCCGACGAACGCACGCACCTCGTCCGGCGTCATGGTGATCTCGGCCCTACGGCTCATGCATCCCATCCTGCCCACGATCCCCAGTGGCTGCCACGCCGGACCTGCTCATCCCCCCCTCCCCGCCCCCCGACACCTAGACTCCAAGAACGATGGACGCGTCCACCCAGCCCCTGCCCACCTCCTCGTCCGGGGGTGCCTCGGATGCGCTCATCGGCACCGTGGTGGACGGCCGCTACCGCGTCCTGAGCCGTCTGGCACGCGGGGGCATGGCCACCGTCTACGAGGCCTTGGACACCCGCCTGGACCGCACGGTGGCCCTCAAGGTGATGAACCCCGCCCTGGCCGAGGACCCGGACTTCGTCAGCCGCTTCCGCCGCGAGGCGCGCGCGGCGGCGCAACTCGCGCACCCCCACGTCGTCGCCGTGTACGACCAGGGCGAGACCGACGGCATCCCCTACCTCGCCATGGAGTACGTGCCCGGCCGGACCCTGCGCGACGTGCTGCGCGAGCACGGCCCGCTCACCCCGGAGCAGGCGCTCACGGTGATCGACCCGGTGCTGGAGGCGCTCGCCGCAGCGCACGACGCGGGGTTCGTGCACCGTGACGTGAAGCCGGAGAACATCCTCATCTCCGACGACGGCCGGGTGAAGGTCACCGACTTCGGGCTCGCCCGCGCGGTCACCAACGTCACCTCGGCGACGCAGGGCATGCTCATCGGCACCGTGGCCTACCTGTCCCCCGAGCATGTCGAGCGCGGCGTCGCCGATGGCCGATCCGACGTGTACGGCGCGGGTATCTGCCTATTCGAGATGGTCACCGGGCAGGTGCCCTTCGCGGCAGAGAACCCTCTCACCGTGGCCTACCAGCACGTCAACAGCGACGTTCCGCCTCCATCGTCCGTGCGCCCCGGGGTGCCTCCGGACGTCGATGCCCTCGTGGCGCGCGCCACTCGCCGCGATCCCGACCTGCGCTACCCGGATGCGCGCAGCTTCCTCGCCGACGTACGCCGCGTGCGTCGCGAGCTCCCGCCCCCGCGGCCGCTCACCACCGCACCCACCGACACCCTCGTGGTCCCTGCCGGACTGCTGCCCGCCGGCAGCGGCGCGGCGACCCCCGCCCCGCGCCCCCCGGCCACTCCTCCTCCCACCTCGCGGGCGGCACCGCGTCGCCGGCGCCGGGGCCGGGGCTGGGCGATCGCCATCGTGCTGCTGCTCCTCGCCGTGGCGGGGGCGGCCGCGGCCGGGTGGTACCTCGCCGCGGGCCCGGGCAAGACCGTCGTCGTCCCCGGGATCCTCGGACTCGACCGCGCCACCGCCGAGGCCGAGCTCACGGCGGTGGACCTCACCCTCACGGTCGCGAGCGAGGAGTACAGCGAGACCGTGGACAAGGGGCTCATCATCTCGGCGGATCCCGAGCCGGGCTCCGATGCGCGCGCCGGCTCTGCGGTCGGGGTCGTCCTGTCGCTGGGACCGGAGCGGTTCGCCGTGCCCGAGGTGATCGGCCTGACCGTGGACGAAGCATCCGCGGCCCTCGCCGGCGCTCGACTGGCCCTGGGCTCGGTCGTGGAGGAGTACGACCCCGTGGCTCCCGCGGGCCAGGTCATCGGCGCCGATCCCCCGGTCGGGGACAGCCTCAAGGGCGGCACCCCGGTGAACCTCGTCGTGTCAAAGGGACCGAAGCCGGTCAAGATCCCCGACCTGGCCGGGACGCCGTTGGACGACGCCCAGGCGCAGTTGGAGGACGCCGGCCTCGTGGTCACGGTGACCGAGGACTTCTCGACCGACTACTCCTTCGGCAACGTCATCTCCACCTCCCCCGGCGCCGGGGAGAAGGTCGATGTGGGCGGCACCGTGGAGCTGGTCGTGTCCAAGGGACCGCCGCCGGTGCCGGTGCCCGACGTCATCGGGCTGAGCCGGGGCGACGCGGTGATCACGCTGGAGAACGCCGGGTTCGTCGTCTCCGTCAACGAGCCGCCGCTCACGCCGCTCGACGAGGTGGTCCTGCAGGATCCCGGCGGCGGCACGGAGCTGCCCTACGGCAGCACCGTCACCATCACCGTCATCTGACGCCTCGCCCAGATCCGCGTCCCACGCGGGGGCTAGAGGAGGGCACCCTCGTGCTCGAGCAGGAGCACCTTCAGCTCCGGCCCGAAGCCGTAGGCACTGATGGTGCCGTCGGTGTGGATGATCCGGTGGCAGGGGACGAACGGCGCCACGTGATTGAGGGCGCAGGCGGTCCCCGCGGCGCGCACCGCCTTGGGATTGCCCGCCATCCGCGCGAGGTCGGCGTACGTCACGGTCGTGCCCCCGCGCACGCGGCGCATCGCCTTCCAGGCCTTCTGCTGGAACGGGCCACCGGGCTGGTCCACGGGCACGTCGAGGAGGGCGTCGACGTCACCATCGACCCACGCGAGGATCGCGTCGCTCGCGCCGTCGATGTGGCGCACCCTGCGCGCGGACTCCAGGTCGATGTGCGCGGCATCCGACTCGCGTGGCTCGCCGAACCACGAGGCGACCACGACACCATCCTCGTCCGCGACGATGCCCACGGGGCGCCACGGCGTCTTGACCGACGTGCGGACGAGGGGCGCGAACCTTCGGGAACTCATGCCGCCGCCACGGATCGTGGAGAGGCACCCAACTCCTGGCGCATGAGCCTGCGCAGGTGCCGCTCGCTCACGTGCAGTCGCGCGGCCGTGTCCCTCACGGACAGCCCCAGGCGCAGGTAGCCCACGGCACGGGCGACGACCTCCGCCCGGTAGGCCAGCTGCGGGTGCTCGGTGTCGGGTCGGCATCGCCGGCAGGGCCGGAAGCCGGAGGCCATCGCGGCATCGAGGTCGTCGAACCAGACGATGTTCTCCGGGCGCGGGGCCCGGCTTGCGCACCCGACGCGGCACACGATGCCCGTGGTGCGCACGGCGTACAGGGAACTCACGTGCTCATCCTGCCCGGTCCCGACGCTCCCGGCCAGGGCGACACCGGACATGCAATTCGCCCGGCGGGAGCCGGGGCGTCGCTACCGCTTGAGGAGCATGTCCGCGACGAGGAAGGCCAGCTCCAAAGACTGCTCGCGATTGAGGCGCGGATCGCAGGCGGTCTCGTAGCGGACACCGAGACCATCCTCGGCGATGCCCATGGTGCCGCCGACGCACTCCGTCACGTCATCGCCGGTGAGCTCGATGTGAATGCCACCCGGGATCGTGCCGAGCTGACGATGCACCTCGAAGAATCCCTCGACCTCGCCGATGACATCGTCGAAGGACCGGGTCTTGTGCCCGCTGCTGGCCTCGAAGGTGTTGCCGTGCATGGGATCGCAGACCCACAGGACGGGGTTGCCGCTCGCCTCGACCTTCTGGACGATCGGCGGCAGTGCCTCGGCGACCTTGCCCGCCCCCATCCGGGTGATGAGGCTGAGCCGGCCCGGGACCCGGTCGGGATTGAGGATCTCCACGATCTCGAGGATCTCGTCCGGGCTGGCCGTGGGCCCTACCTTGAGCCCGATCGGGTTGCGGATCGTCGAGGCGAAGTGCACGTGGGCACCGCCCACCTGCCGGGTGCGCTCCCCCACCCACAGGAAGTGACCGGACACGTCGTAGGGCAGGCCCGTGCGCGAATCGATGCGCGTGAGGGCGCGCTCGTAGTCGAGCCCGAGGGCCTCGTGGGCGGCGTAGAAGTCGACGCGCTTGAACTCCTCGGGATCCGCACCGCACGCGTGCATGAAGGACAGGGCACGGTCGATGTCGGTGGCGAGCCGGTCGTACAGCTGGCCCGCCGTGGACTCGCGCACGAAGTCCTGGTTCCACGCGTGGACCTGGCGGAGGTCGGCGTAGCCGCCCTGGGTGAACGCGCGGATGAGATTGATAGCCGCTCCCGACGCGTGGTACGCCTTGAGCATCCGCGCGGGATCGGGCCGACGGGCCTCGGCGTCGAACTCCAGGGAGTTGACGGCATCACCGAGGTAGCTCGGCAGCTCGATGCCGTCCCGGGTCTCCGAGGGCTTGGACCGGGGCTTGAAGTACTGCCCCGCCACGCGGCCCATCTTCACGACGGGCAGGGAGGCGGCGTACGTGAGGACGATCGACATCTGCAGGACCGTCTTGAGCCGCGCGCGGATGGAGTCCGCGGTGTTGGCGGCGAAGGTCTCGGCGCAGTCGCCGCCGGTGAGGACGAAGGCGTTGCCCAGCGCGGCCTGGCCCAGGTGCTCGGTCAGGGTGTCGCATTCGCCGGCGAACACCAGGGGCGGCTGCGCGCGCAACTCCGCGAGGACCGCCTCGAGCTCGGCCGCGTCCGGCCACACGGGCTGCTGCGCCGCGGGCAGGTCAGGCCAAGAGAGGGCGGACATGCCTCAAGGGTACGGGGTGGGCGCCGTTCGACGGAAAGCGATCAGCCGAAGAACGCCGCAGCCTCCTCGTAGCGCGCGCGCGGGACGGTCTTGAGCGTGCCCGTGGCATCGCGCAGGGGGACGCGGACGATGTCGGTGCCGCGCAGCGCCACCATCTTCCCTGAGTCCCCGTCCTTGACGGCGTCGATGGCGTTGAGGCCGAAGCGGGTGGCGAGGACCCGGTCGAACGCCGTGGGCGTTCCTCCGCGCTGGATGTGCCCGAGCACCGCGGCCCGAGACTCCTTGCCGGTGCGCTGCTCGATGGCCGACGCGAGCCAGTCCCCGATGCCGGACAGCTTGACGTGGCCGAACGCATCCACGGTCGCGTCCTTGGTGATGAGATCGCCGTCCGCAGGAAGGGCACCCTCCGCCACGCAGATGATCGGGGCGTACTGCTGCTGGAATCGCTGCTCGACCCACCCGCACACCTGGTCCAGGTCGAACGGCACCTCGGGGATGAGGATGACGTTCGCCCCTCCGGCCATCCCCGAGTGCAGGGCGATCCAGCCGGCATGCCGGCCCATGACCTCGATGACGAGCACGCGGTGATGCGACTCCGCGGTCGTGTGGAGGCGGTCGATCGCCTCGGTCGCGATCGTCACGGCCGTGTCGAAGCCGAAGGTGTAGTCGGTGGCATTGAGGTCGTTGTCGATCGTCTTGGGGACGCCGATCACCGGCAGGCCATGATCTGCGAGCTGCGTCGCGACCCCCAGGGTGTCCTCGCCGCCGATGGCCACGAGTGCGTCGACACCCAGGTCGGCCATGTTCGCCTCGATGCGCTCGACTCCCCCCTCGACCTTCATGGGGTTGGTGCGCGACGAGCCGAGAATCGTGCCTCCCCGGGGCAGGATGCCCCGCACCGCCTGGACGTCGAGCGGCATGGTGACGCCCTCGAGCGGGCCCTTCCATCCATCGCGGAACCCGAGGAAGTCGAAGCCGTACTCCTTGGCTCCCTTGCGGACGACGGCCCTGATCACGGCATTGAGTCCGGGGCAATCTCCGCCACCGGTGAGGACACCTACGCGCATGCCGCAAACCCTAGCCCAGCAATGTTGCGGCACTGTTACAGATGACGACGTTACAGTCACGTCCATGACCATCCTGTCCATCGATGCGGGAACCACGGGCGTCACCGCGCTCATCGTCGACCGAGACACGCGGATCGTCGCGCGCGGCTACCGCGAGTTCCCGCAGCACTTCCCCGAAGACGGGTGGGTCGAGCACGATCCCGGCGAGATCTGGTCGGCCACCCTGGGCGCGACGCAGGATGCGCTGTCGTCCGCCCCGGAGCCGCCGACCGCCCTCGGCATCACGAACCAGCGCGAGACCGTGTGCTTCTGGGACCGGGAGACCCTCGGCTCGGCTCGACGGGCCATCGTGTGGCAGGACCGGCGTACGGCGTCGATGTGCGAGGAGTTGCGCGCCGCCGGGCACGAGGCCGACGTCGAGCAGCGCACCGGGCTGCGCCTGGACCCCTACTTCTCCGGGACGAAGATCGCCTGGGTCGCCCGCCACGATCCTGCGACGTGGGGGCAGGTCACCTCCGGCCGCGTCGCCATCGGCACGATCGACTCCTACCTCATCGCCCGGATGTCGCGCGGGCTGCACCACATTACGGATCCCACGAACGCCTCCCGCACGCTTCTCTACGACATCCGCTCGGGTGCGTGGAGCCCGGAGCTCGCCGACCTGCTCGGTGTCCCGCTCGACGCGCTCCCGGAGATCGTGCCGTCGTACGGCGAGTGCGCGCGTACGGATCCCGCGGCGTTCCTCGGGCTCGACATTCCCATCGCGGGTATCGCCGGCGACCAGCAGTCGGCCCTCGTCGGCCAGGCGGGATTCGCGGAAGGCGACGCGAAATGCACGTACGGCACCGGGTCCTTCCTCCTCGTCAACACCGGCTCCCGTGCGGTGGCGTCGTCCTCCGGACTGCTCACGACGGTCGCGCTGGGGCACCCGGATGGTTCGCTGTCCTACGCCCTCGAGGGCGCGGTGTTCGTCACGGGAGCGGCGATCCAATGGCTGCGCGACGGACTGCAGATCATCGCGAGCGCGGGCGAGACGCAGGCGCTCGCGGAGTCCGTGCCGGACAGCGGTGGCGTGGTGTTCGTGCCGGCTCTCACCGGCCTCGGCGCACCGGACTGGGATCCCTACGCCCGCGGCACCATCCTCGGGATCACGCGCGGCACCACGCGCGCTCACCTCGTTCGAGCGACGCTGGAGGCCATCGCGTTCGAGGTACGCGATGTCGTCGATCTCATGGCCGAGGAGGGCGGAGTGACACTCCCGCGCCTCGCGGTCGACGGCGGCGCGGCGGCCAACGACCTGCTGTGCCAGATCCAGGCAGACCAGGTGCGCATCCCGGTGGACCGCTCGGCCGAGTTGCAGACGACCGGGCTCGGGGCGGCGTTCCTCGCGGGGTTGGGGACCGGGGTCTGGAGCGAGGAGCATGACCTCGTGGCGGCGCGGCGTACCGACCGGGTCTTCACCCCACAGGCAGACGGAGAGGCGGACCACCGCCGGTGGCGCCGCGCCGTCGAGCGGGCCAAGGGCTGGCTGGCCGACTGAACGCCCGGATCAGCGCCCGATATCGACAACTTCTCGGCGCCTACCTGTCGATTCGCGGCGCGGATCCCGGGGGGCCCGCACGGCCCGCTCTGCCAGGGCGCGCCCGACGCGCGCGAGCACGGCGTGCGGATGGGGTACGACGTCCTCCCAGAGCCACCGCACGAAGCGGTATCCCGCGGCCTCAAGGTCAGCCTGGCGCCGCTTCTCGGCGAGGACATCGGTCGCGGAGGAGTACGTGACCGCGCCATCGGCCTCGCCGATGAGCCCGGACTCCGGCCACAGGAAGTCGACGCGGTACCAGCGCCCGCTCGCACCTCGAACCCAGCGCTGGCACAGGGGCCGCGGAAGGCTGCTCAGGGCGAAGGCAGCCCACGACAGCGCCTCGAACGGATTCTCCGGGGCGGCACTGACGCGATCCACCAGGCTCAACAGCGGACGACTCCCACGGAGGTGTGCCGCTGCCGGGATGCTCTCGAGTTCGACGATTCGATGTTGCGTGAGTTCGAGGTCGTCGAGCTCACGCGCGAGCCGGCGCGCGTCCGAGCATCGGAGGGCCACCTCAATGTCACGACGCGCGGCCAGGCACAGCGCAGCCAGCGCGCTGCCGGGCGCCTTGCGGAGGTCGTACGCGAGATCGACGCCGGTTCGCAGTGGCGTGGTCACGTGCAATCCATCCGGCAACCGGGCCACATGATCGGGGGGGATGTCGATCTTGCGGAGGTGAATCCCACATCGACGCCCCGCGTGATGCGTGGACGTCGACGGGACCGCGAGAGTGGCGGCGGGCATGACGTGGACGTCATGCGGGGTGACGTCGCCAATCCCCCAGAGGACGGCGGCCGACCTGCCGATGACGATGGCTTCGGTGCCGCGTTCGCGGAGCCGATCGATCGCCGACCTGATCAATCCCCGGTGGCGCTCGACAGCGTCATCGCGGACGACATAGAGGCCTCGCCGGATGCGCACGATCGCACCCGAGCGCGCCGCCTGCTCCAGTTGTCGCGATGTGAAGCCCAGAGCCAGGGCCGACGCACTGCTGAACGCCGACGTGCCGAAGGCGTCGCGGAGTCGCGCGGCGGTGAGGAGCGTCCCTCGTCGAGGAGGCATGGACGGACTGTGGATCTCGACGACGGTGCGGCACGGCGGAC
>CAIVWG010000070.1 GCA_903909555.1 uncultured bacterium
GAGGGCTGGACCCGCGGCGGCTCGCCCGGCATCTTGGGGTGGTCCGGCGGGTAGGGCATCTCTCCCAGCCCCCGGTCCACGTCGGCGTCCCACAGGGCGAGGAGCGGCGCGAGGTCGCCCTCATGCCCACCCATCCCCGCCCAGGGATCGCCACGGTCGGCGAGCAACGCCGGCACGCTCGACAGCGTGAACTCCCGGGGATCGAGTCCGGGGAGTTCCCCCCACGTGACCGGCATGGACACCGGAGCGCCCGGTCGCGGGCGCAGCGACCAGGCCGACGCCATGGTCCGGTCCCGGCACATCTGGTTGAAGTCGATGAACACGCGCCTGCCCCGCTCCTCCTTCCACCACGACGTGGTCACCAGGTCGGGAAGACGGCGTTCGGCCTCGCGCGCGACGGCGATGGCCGCGTGACGCGCCGCCATGAAGTCCCACGCGGGGACCACCGGCGCGAACACGTGCAGGCCTCTCCCGCCGCTGGTCTTGATGAACGGGGTGAGCGCTCGCTCCTGCAGGATCAATCGCACGCACTCCGCCACCTCGATGCACGCCGCGAAGGGGAGATCCTCGTGCGGGTCGAGGTCGAGCCGGAGTTCGTCAGGCCGGTCCAGGTCCGGGAGGCGCACCGGCCAGGGGTGGAAGGTCACGCAGCCGAGATTGGCTGCCCACACCAGCGTCGCCTCGTTGTCGGGGCACACCTGGACCCCGGTCCGCCCCGACGGGAACGTGACCTTCGCCCTCCCGACGAACTCCGGCGTCCCCTTCGGCAGATGCTTGTTGTAGAAGGCCTCCTGCGCCTGGCCGTTGACGAGCACCCCGCGGGGGAAGCGCTGCAGGGTGGTGGGCCTACCGCGCACCGCGTCGAGGAGCGCCGAACCCACGGCTGCGTAGTACTCGCAGACATCGAGCTTGGTGATGACGCGAGACCCCTCGGCCCAGTACGGGCGGTCCGGACTCGAGATGCGCACCGGGACGCCGCCGACCATGATCTCGGCTCCCGGGCGACTGCCCGCAGGCGACATGGCGCCACCGTATCCGCTCGCCGACCCCCCGCCCGCGCGGACCGAGTGCTCGTCCCCCGCGGGGCCTACCGGGCCTTCCTGGAGCCCGGTAGGCCCCGCGGTGGACGAACGAGCATTGGACGGCGCCGAGCGATTACCGTGGCTCCATGCTACGACGCTGGAGCGCGCCCGCCGCCCTTCTCGCCGCCGGCGTGGCCGTCAGCCTGGTGCCTCTTGCTCCGGCCTCCGGCGCATCCTCGGCCGCGGGCGCCGAGCAGGCGCGAACGCCTTCCGTCGTGCACGTCGTCGCCCTCGGGGACTCCTACATGGCCGGCATCGGCGCGGGAGACTACTGGGAGCGCGACGGGTGCCGTCGCTCGACGAACTCCTATGCCGCGCTGTGGACCGGGCAGTTCGGAGGCGACCTCACCGACCTGTCCTGCCCCGGGGCGCAGGTGGCCGATGTCGCGAAGCGCCTCCCCCTGGTCCCCGCGGATGCCGATGTCCTCCTGGTCCAGGTGGGCGGCAACGACGTCGGCTTCGGGTCCATCGCCGGAGCTTGCGTCATCGGGGGCACGTCGTCCTGCGTGGCCGCCGCCGACCGGGCGCGCGCGCAGGCCCGCAGTCTCCCCGCGCGCCTGACCCCGCTCCTGCGCGCCGCGCAGGCGGAGGCTCCCGGCGCACGGACCCTGGCCCTGGGATACCCGACGCTCGTGGGCGCGCCGCCGGCCTGCGCGGCATCCACGGTCGGCGCCGTGGTGTCCCCCGAGTCCGTCGATGCCCTGCGCCGGCTTCAGCGCTCGCTGGACTCCGCGATCCGGCTGGCCGCGAGCGCCGCGGGGGTCGGCTACCTGGACTGGCCCGTCGTCGTGAATCGCCACTCCCTGTGCTCGGACGATCCGTGGTACGTCGTTCCCGGCACCGGACGACTCGACGACCTGCTTCACCCGACCGTGGACGCCACGGAGGCCATGGCTGCCCACCTGAGGGCCCGGGGCTCCCGCTAGGGTCATCCGCGTGTCGATCACCCTCCTCGTCTTCCTCTTCCTCGGCGTCTTCCTGCTGCTCTTCGGCGTCGCCTTCGCCCTCTACGGCATGTCCAGCGAGAAGGCGTACTGGTTCCAGCGCGATCCGCACGGCAACCCGGCGCACGAAGCGACCCCCTTCCGCCGGGTCTACACCCACGCCTTCGCCATTGCCTTCAGCGACGAGCGCGCACCGCTGCGGGTCGCCTCCATCGGCGTGATCCTCGTGTACCTCGGCATCGTGAGCCTCATCCTCGCGGCCCTCTTCGCGATCCTCTAACCACTCCGCGTCATGACGCCCGGCTCGAAGCGCGCGCAGCGCTGGCTCGACGAGCATCCGAACGCCCAGCCCTGGGTGGCCTTCCTCGCCCGCGTCTTCAGCGCGCAGTCCAACCAGCGACTGAGCCTCTCCGCCGCCGCGGTGGCCTTCTGGGCCGTCCTCGCGATCAGCCCCCTGCTCATCGCGATCGCCATGATCTTCAGCCGACTGGTCGATCCCGAGGCACTCACCGACGCGGTCGACGAACTGCGGAAGAACGCACCGGAGTCGTTCAACAGCGTGCTGGCCACCCAGGTCCAGAAGGCCTCCGAGGTCTCCGCCACCGCCGCGACCTGGAGCGTCGTCCTGTCGCTCATCACGGTCCTCTGGGCGGTGTCCCGCGGTGTCTACACCCTGCTGCGCGCCGTCCGCTACGCCTACGGACTGCCCCCCCAGTCCTACTTCTGGGCGCGGGCCCTGGGCTTCCTCGGGGCCGTGATCACCGCCTTCGTGCTCGGCGCGCTCATCCTGACGACGGCCGCGATCACGGTGCTTCTCTCCGACATCGGCGGCGCCCTGGAAACCATCCTGTACGGCGTACTCGTCATCGGGGGCACCCTGCTTCTCGGTGCCGTCTTCATGGGCGTCTTCCGTGTCGCGACGGGACGCGACGGCAAGGGACGGCTCTACTGGCCCGGCGCCCTCGTGGGTGCCTTCGGCACCCTCGCTGTCTTCGTCGGCTTCGCGATCTACCTGGTCTTCGCCGGGTCCTACGAGGCGATCTACGGCGCCCTGGCCGGCAGCGTCATCCTCAGCATCGTCACCTACACCGCGACCTACGTCATCCTGCTCGGCGCCGTGGGCAACAACCAGCTGCGCCCGCGGGAGGCGCCCGCGGCTAGCCCTTCGGCCCCCGCGTCTGCTGGAGAAGGTCCCCCGCATAGTCGGGCACGAAGCGACTGAGGTCCCGGGGCGGCCGCTGGTACCCGTGTCCCTGGGGCCGCTTCGGAAGGGTGAGTGGGGCCCGCTTCACGGGCTCGTAGGGGATGGTCGACAGCAGGTGGTGGATCATGTTGATGCGCGCCTTGCGCTTGTCATCCGCCTCGACGTCGAACCACGGTGATTCCGACGTGTCGGTGTGCACCATCATCTCGTCCTTGGCGCGGGAGTAGTCCTCCCACCGGGTGATGGACTCCAGGTCCATGGGCGAGAGCTTCCACTGCCGCATGGGGTCGTTGAGCCGCGATGCGAAGCGCTTCTCCTGCTCGTGATTGCTCACGCTGAACCAGTACTTGCGCAGGATGATCCCGTCCTCGATGAGCATGCGCTCGAAGATGGGCGCCTGCCTGAGGAAGAGGCGGTACTCCTCGGGGGTGCAAAACCCCATGACGCGCTCGACTCCGGCGCGGTTGTACCAGGAGCGGTCGAAGAGCACGATCTCCCCGGCGGCCGGCAATTGCTCGACGTACCGCTGGAAGTACCACTGCGTGCGCTGGCGCTCGGTGGGCGTGGGCAGCGCGACGATCCGGGCCGTCCGGGGATTGAGGTACTCGCTGACCCTCTTGATCGTCGATCCCTTGCCCGCGGCGTCGCGGCCCTCGAACACGACCACGATGCGCGTCCCGCTGGCCTTCACCCACTCCTGCATCGCGACGAGCTCGCCCTGGAGCCGAAAGAGAGTGTCCTCGTAGAACTCCCTGGGCAGCCGCTTCACCTTGGGCGGCGGCAGTTCATCCGGGCTGACGTGCTGGTTCACCGAGACCCCTTCCCTCCAGTGTCATCCAAGCACGGACGCCGCTGCCCCCGTGAGGATTCCGGGGCTCAGGGCGCCGTCGGCACGCCCTCGCGCCACGAGCGCAGGGCCGCGTCGAAGACGCGATGCGATGCCAGGGCCTCGCCCGGCGTCGCGGTGCCGAACCGGGTTCCCAGCGCACCGGCCCGCTCCGCCAGGTAGCAGGCCCACATCTGCAGCAGCGCGTCCGCGAAGCCGAACTCGAAGATGGCGCCGGATACCACGGGCCAGGCGGAGACATTGCCCGGCTGCACTTCCTCCCATGTCTGCTCGCCGTCCCGGACCGCGAAGCGAGCCAGCACGGTGGGTTGGCGAGTGCTGAACCGGACCCCGCCGTCCATCCCGACCGCGTCGAAGTACCACGTGTTGACGTGGCCGGGAGCAATCCGCCGCGTCTCCCAGAGCATCGTGAAGTCACGCCCCCCCTCGCCTGGGTGTGCGTTCAGGACCAGCAGCGCGTTGTCCCAGGTGTCGCACGGCACGAGCGACCCGTCGCCGCCGGGACGCTCGCTCACCACGTCGTCGAGCCGGCCGTACACCGAGGTCGGTTGCCAGCCGAGCCTCAGCGGAAGGTGGGCGACGTGCAAGCCGAGATCCCCCATCACCCCGATCTCCCCGCAGGTCTCGATGCGGCGCTTCCAGTTGATGGGCTTCGCCCGGTTGAGGTCCGACGAGTGGTAGAAGCCCGCTCGAACATCGAGGATGTCGCCCAGCGCCCCGGACGCGGCGTACTCGTAGGCCCGCTGCGCTCCCGGGTAGAACGGGAACTCGCTCGACACGCGCACGAAGGCGCCGGATCCCTCGAGGGCGCTCACGATCCGCTCGGCCGCGCCGAGGTCGATGCCGAAGGGCTTCTCCGCCAGGAAGTCGCGCCCGGCCGCCACCGCGGCGGCGTAGATCTCCTCGTGGAGCTGGTGCGGCACCGCGATGTAGAGCACGTCGATGCCGTCATCCTCGATGAGCGCGCGCCAGTCCGCGGTGAGCAGCTCGACAGAGTCGAGACGGCCGAACCACTCGCGTGCCGCCGGCACCGGGTCGGCCACCGCCACCAGGCGAGGCCGCGCCGGATGGTCGACGAGAAGGTCCCAGCGTCCGCACACCCCCGCGAGCTCGCGACCCATGAGGCCGCCGCCGATCACACCGATGCGGACATCCGTCATGACGAGCGCAGGATCTCCATCGCCCGCTCGGCATCAGCACCCTGATGGAGCATGGCCATGAGGGCGCGCGTCATGCCCGCCGGGTTCGCGTGCTGGATGATGTTGCGCCCGTACACGAGGCCCGCGGCCCCCTGGGCGAGGAGGGCCTGGGTCCGCCGGAAGATCTCCTCGTCGGACACCTTGCCGCCGCCGCGGATGAGGACGGGGATGCCCGAGGCCGTGCGCACCACCTCGTGGTAGTTCGCGGGGTCGTCGGTCGGATCGGCCTTGATGACGTCAGCGCCGAGCTCGACGGCCTGGCGCACGATGGGGACGATGAGCTCGACGTCGCCGTTGACCGTGTAGCCCCCCGCATCGGCTTCGCGCATGACGAGGGGCTCGACCATGAGGGGCATGGCGTACTCGTCGCACTGGACCCTCAGGTCCATGACGTTGCGGATGCACGCCTCGCGCACCTCGGGGCGCCCGGGGAGATCGAGCAGGTTGACCACGACGCAAGCCGCGTCGAGCCGGACGGCCGTGAGGACGGCATCAGGGATGATCGCGCTGAACATGTAGTCCGGCAGCGGCGCCCCATAGACGTTGGCCACGTCGGTGCGCAGCACGAGGGCTGGCCGGGAGCGGCCGCCGTGCGACTGCAGGAGGCGCGCTTGGCCCGGCGTGAGCTGGATGGCGTCAGGATCGGCGGCCGCGAGCGTGGCCACGGCCGTCGGCAGGTCCTCGATACCGGACAGGAATGCGCCCTGCCCGAAGAAGCCGTGATCGACGGCGATGTCGAGGCACCGGCCCGACTCAGGATTGAACAGCCTGCGCTGACGGTACGACGCGTCCGGCACCGAATCTCCCTTCGCTCGCCGCTCGACCTCCGCGGACCCCCGCACCCTACCCGCCCCCGGATGCCACTATGGGACCCGTGACAGCGACTGCCTCCGCCGTGCTCCTGCCGGTCAACCAGTTCGACCACTTCTACCGCGGCGGGGACCGCATCGGCGCGCTGAGGCGGGGCCCGGGCGGCCCGCAGCGACCCGAGGAGTGGATCGGATCGACGACCACGCGATTCGGGGCGCAGACGCAGGGACTCAGCGTCCTCCCCGACGGCAGCTACCTCAGGGACGCGGTCCTCGCCGATCCCATCGCCTGGCTGGGTCCTCAGCATGTCGAGCGCTACGGCGATTCCGTCGAGGTCCTCGTGAAGTTTCTCGACCTCGGGCAGCGACTGCCGGTCCACCTGCACCCCAACCGGGAGTTCGCGCGTACCCACCTGGGCCTCGCCCATGGCAAGACGGAGGCCTGGTACGTCGTCGACGCTCCCCCCGGTGCCCGAGTCGGCGTGGGGTTCGCCGAGCGCCAGGCGCTCGAGGACGTCGCTGCGATGGTCGCGGCGCACGACAGCGCTGCGCTGCTCGCCGCACTGCGCACTCGCGAGGTGCGCGCGGGAGACGCCATGCTCGTACCGGCGGGCCTGCCGCACACCGTCCAGGAAGGCGTCTTCGTCCTTGAGCTCCAGGAGCCGACCGACCTGTCGATCCTCCTGGAGTGGCAGGACTTCGCCGTCGACGGAGACCGTGACGGGCACCTTGACCTCGGCTTCGAGGTCGCCCTTCAGGCCGTGGACACCTCAGGCGTGACCGATGCCGACCTCGATCGGCTCGTGGTGCGCCGCGAGGACATCGAGCGCGCCGGGCTGACGTCAGCGCTGCCGCCGGAGGCGGATGCGTACTTCCGCGCGCAGCACATCGACACGTCCGCTGCCCCGGTCACCGTCGACGCCGGCTTCGCCGTGATCGCGGTGCTCGACGGCGCCGGGACGATCACCGCCGGGGAGGGGACGATCCCCGTGGCCAAGGGCGACGTGCTCCTCCTGCCCTATGCGTCGGGAGATTGGGTCGCGGACGGCGCCCTGGTGGCCGTGGCCTGCCGCCCCCCCGCTCCCGACGCTCCTCCGGCCCCGCGCTGAGCCATGTCCCTCCCCCTCCTCATCGGCATCGACGTCGGCACCACGCGGATCAAGGCCCTCGCGGTCACGCTCGCCGGCGATGTCCTCGGGGAGTCGGACGCGCCGACGCCGTGGCGGTACGACGGCCCCTGTGCGGACGTCGACGCACGGCTGCTCGCGGACACGGCCGTCTCCGTGGCACTGCGGACCCTGGATCCTCCTTCGGTCCCCGGGGACGCGGACGTCGTGGGCATCGGGGTCACCGGCATCGCCGAGGCCGGCGCGCTCCTCGACGCATCGGGCACGCCCTGCGCGCCCGTGCTCGCGTGGTACGACCCCCGGGGGCTCGCGGATCCCATCAGGGCACGGGTGACGCCGGAGGACTTCTGGCGCCACTGCGGCATCCGCCTCAACTCCAAGCCGTCGCTCGCCAAGGTCCTCTATGCCTACGAGTCCGTACCGGGGGCCCGGGAGCGTGCAGCGCGACACCTCGGCGTCGCGGACTGGATCGTCCATGCCCTGGGCGGCGAGCAGGTTGCCGAGCGCTCCCTGCTGTCGCGCTCCGGGCTGTACGACGTCCTCGGCGATGAGCCCTGGGCGCCCGCGACCGCGCTGGTCGGGGATCTCGTGGCACCCCGGATCATCTGGGCCGGAGAGGACGCCGGTCGCGTCCCCGACCGGGCGCCGTTCCCCGAGCGTCTGCGCGGCGCGGCGCTCACCGTGGCGGGACTCGACCACGAGGCAGCGTCGTTCGCGATGGGCGCGATGCGCCTGGGCGTGCTCACCGACTCCCTCGGCACTGCCGAGGCGCTGCTGCGCCTGTTCCCTCCCGTCGACCGAGACACGGTGCACAGACTCGTCGAGCGCGACGTCGGGGTCGGGTGGGGCATCGTCCCGGGCTACCTCTGCATCGTCGCGGGGCTCCTCACCGGCCTGTCCCTGGAGCGGATGGCCGCCCTGCTCGGACTCAGCGATCGGGATGCGCGTCGTGCAGTGTCGCAGGGAGCGCTGGCCGTCGAGCGCTCAGCGGTGCCCTTCCGGATCGCCGAGGTGAGTCATGAGGGCCTCACCCTTGCCGGCGTCACGGAGGGTCTCTCGCCAGCGCTGGCCTGGCGTGCCTCGGTCGAGGACCTCACGGCACTGTCGACCGACCTCATCGACTTCATCGAGTCGTACGTCGGCCCGAGGACGGGCTCGATGCTCACCGGGGGATGGGCGAATGACCCGATGGTCGCGCATGCGAAGCGCGAGCAACTGGGCGACTACGCCACGTCGACGATCCGCGAGGCGGCCGCGATGGGAGCGGCCTTCTTCGGCGGGATCGCGGCGGGGATGCTCCAACGTCCGGGACCGGAAGCGCCACCGCAGTGGCGAGGGTGACGTAGGCTCGCCCTGTGCAGTGGGTCCTGGGCGGCATCGTGATTCTCGTCACCGTGGCCCTCGTGGTCGGCGGCATCACCGGCCGGGTACGGGCGCGATCCTGCTGCGCGGTGCCCCCGGAGCAGGACCTGCGCCTGCGCGGCAGCGGCCCGCAGGCCGATCAGAGCCACTTGCCGTAGAGCAGCGTCTCCGGCTGGGCGATCTCGACGGCGACGGACGTGCCCGAGAACTGACCCGTGATGGCCCGCGCCCAGGCGGCTGCCTGGGGCATGAGCTCCCGCTCGGCCGTCTGCATGCGATCGCGGACCAGCACGACTCCCAGATCGGCCCCCGGGTACCGGTACTCGTTCACCCCGTAGACCCTCAGGTAGAACGCCTCGTCGGAACCGGTGACGTTGTGCCAGTCGGTCTCCATGCGCACGAAGGAGATCGACCCGTCCTCACTCATGCGCCACAGCCCGCTCGCCGGAGCGTGGGTGATGATCTCGACGTCGTCCGTGGTCTGCTTGAGCACCAGCTGGCTCCAGCGGTCGAAGTCGCGCCACCGCTCCTGGATCGCCGCGAGGTCGCACTCCCAATCCACGTCCATGAACTCCAGCAGGTGGAAGAGGAAGAGCGGCACGCCGCCGTAGCGCGACGTGATGAGGTTGGTGAGCGGGGAGGCCCCGGAGATACGGGGATTGATCTCGCCGAGGTACACCATGCCGTCGTCGAGGTCGATGAGGTAGTCCATGCAGAAGACCCCGCGGTACCCCTCGGCGTAGAGCCGATCGCCCAGCTTGCGGGCCATCTCGCGGATCTGCCCCTGGTTGCCGGCCAGCGAGATCGGCGCGCAGTCGTTGCCGCACCAGCCTCCCTTGTACGGCGTGAGCTCCTCGAACCCGGTGAGGTCCACCTGGACCGGGCCCACCAGGGTGCCGTGCCGGGTCGCGCACGCCTCGACGGTGCCGGGGAGGTGCCGGATGTTCTTCATCACCTTGAGTTCGTCGACGACCAGGGCATCAGCGTGCTCCGCCCAGTCCTCGGCCGAGTCGATGAAGAACGTCGTCCGCCCCGAGTCGCCGTACGGCAGCTGGACCACGAGTCGCCGTCCCAGCCCCGCGGCGTCCGCCGCCGCGATCAGTTCCTCGTAGGACGTGGCGCGCGCGAGGATGTTCGGCGCGCTGGGGACTCCGGCCTCGTTGCCCAGTCGCGTGGTCTCGATCTTCGAGTCGATTCGCTCGCGCAGCTCCCGGGGCGGCAGCGCGATGGCCAGGCCCAGTTCGTCGGCCAGGCGCTCGGTCTCCGCGTCGAACATCACGAAGAGCACGAATCCCTGGCCTCGCTGGGCGACGTAGTCCTGCACGGCCTTGTGCCCGAGCAGGTAGGTGTTCACGGACTCAAAGGTCTCGAACTCGCGGGGCCCGGCGTGAGGCGGCACGAAGACGTGGTCGTGGGCCCCATCGAATGAGTCGAAGTAGCAGATGTACCTCAGGCTGCTCACCCAGTCATCGAGCCCGAGCAGGTTGTAGGCCGTGGGCGACACGAAGTAGATGGGGATCGGATTCTCGCGGAAGAAGCGGTAGATCTCCGAGAGCCCGCGCAGCGAGGGCCGCTCTCCCGTGCTCGCGCTCACGCCGACCTCCCCTCGGCGCACACCCTAGGGGGTCCGGACCCGCGGAGCAGACAAACGGCGAGTCCGGGCCTAGCGGACGACCGCGATGCCCTCCGGTCGGGGGACCTCGACGCGCACGGTGACGGGATCGGGCACGAGCGCGAGTTCCCGCCGCGGGTGCTCCCCCACCGTGTGCCCGCTCACCGGAAGGGACCACTCGTCCCCCGGCCAGAGCAGGGTCAGCACTCCGGAGTGAACCCGATAGGCCGCCGTGTAGATCGTGCCCCAGGTGCTCTCGCTCAGGGATCGGTGCAGGGGCGGACGGAGGAAGGCCGACACGAGGTCATCCCCGCTGAGGGCATCATCCTGGGACAGCACCGCCAGCGCCTCTTCGCGCTCCACGGTCCGGCAGTAGTCCGCGTGCGCCGGCCACTCGGTGTGGCCCTGGCGATTGCAGGCGGCCCACTCCCAGGATTCCTGCGCCGCACGGTCGGGAGCGACGTACACGATGCGTCGGTCGCCCGCGGCATCCACGATCGCGACGTTGTAGGACATGTGGACCGGGATCCGCGAGAGCAGCCGTACGGCGTCGGTGGTGGTGGTCGCCCTCTGCAGCAGGTAGCGCACGACGATGCCGATGCCGAACCCCTCCCCCGCGACGCGGCGTCCGCCGAACGCGATGGAGACGGCCAGGCCAGCGTCGTTCATGCCATCCATGAGGCCCCACCCGCAGTCCGACATGCCGAGGATCGTGCGACCGGACCA
>CAIVWG010000071.1 GCA_903909555.1 uncultured bacterium
CATCTCCGGCACCGCTGCGGACCTCAATGACGCCAAGGGCACGGTCGTCGGCGTGCCGGACCGTCCGGGCGAGGCGGCCGCGATCTTCGGGGCACTCGCCGACGCCGGCATCAACATCGACATGATCGTGCAGAACGTCTCGGTCGCCTCGACCGGTCGCACCGATGTCACCTTCACCTGCCCCCAGGGATCCGTCGCCAAGGCGACGGCCGCCCTCGAGGCGGTGCGGGAGCAGATCGGATTCGAGGACCTCATCACCGACGAGGGCATCGCCAAGGTGTCGCTCGTGGGAGCCGGCATGCGCTCTCACCCGGGCGTGTCGGCGACGTTCTTCAAGTCCCTCGCCGACTCCGGGATCAACGTCGAGATGATCTCCACCTCGGAGATCCGCATCTCGATCGTCACGCGCGCCGAACTCGCGACCCCCGCGGTCCAGGCCCTGCACACGGCGTTCGGACTCGATGCCGACGGCGAGGCCGTCGTCTACGCGGGCACCGGCCGATGACCACGGTCGCGGTCGTGGGAGCGACAGGCCAGGTAGGCGGGGTCATGAGGCGTCTGCTCGACGAGCGCGACTTCCCGCTGGACCGGATCCGCTACTTCGCGTCGGCGAGATCCGCGGGCACCGCCCTGCCCTGGAAGGGCACGGACGTCGTCGTCGAGGACGTGGCCAACGCCGACCTCACCGGCATCGACATCGCCCTTTTCTCGGCGGGCGGATCCACGTCGAAGGAGCACGCGCCGAGGTTCGCCGAGGCCGGGGCAATCGTCATCGACAACTCCTCGGCCTGGCGCATGGACCCCGACGTCCCGCTCATCGTGAGCGAGGTCAACCCGGGTGCTCTTGCCGACATGCGCAAGGGGATCATCGCGAATCCCAACTGCACCACCATGGCCGCGATGCCCGTGCTCATGCCCCTCCACGAGGAGGCGGGCCTGCGCAGGCTCGTCGTGAGCACGTTCCAGGCGGTGTCCGGCAGCGGGCTCGCCGGCGTCGAGGAGCTCGACTCCCAGATCCGGGCCGTCATCGACGAGGACGTCACCGTCCTGACCCACGATGGCTCGGCGATCGGCTTCCCCGAGCCCAAGAAGTACGTGCGCACGATCGCCTTCGACGTCGTTCCCGTCGCGGGCTCCATCGTCGATGATGGCCTGGGCGAGACGGACGAGGAGAAGAAGCTGCGCAACGAGAGTCGCAAGATCCTGGGCATCCCCGACCTCCTCGTCTCGGGCACCTGCGTCCGGGTGCCTGTCTTCACCGGGCACTCCCTGGCGATCAACGCGGAATTCGCCCGCCCGCTCTCGGCGGAGCGCGCGACCGAGATCCTCTCGACGGCCGACGGCGTGGTCGTGACCGACGTCCCGACCCCCCTCCAGGCCGCGGGCGCGGATCCGTCGTTCGTGGGTCGCATCCGCCCGGATCAGAGCGCTCCCGAGGGCCATGGCCTGGCGATGTTCGTGAGCAACGACAACCTGCGCAAGGGCGCGGCCCTGAACGCGGTGCAGATCGCCGAACTCCTCGTCACCCGTTGAGTGGTGGGTCGTGTCGCCGTCGGCGGCAATGTCGACGACACCACCCGCCACTCAACGTGGGAAAGGGCCCAGGGAACCCTGGGCCCTTTCGCCTGTCGGGGTGGCGGGATTTGAACCCACGACCTCTTCGTCCCGAACGAAGCGCGCTACCAAGCTGCGCCACACCCCGTGCCGAGCCAGGCGAGTCTAGCCTTCGATGGTGATGAGAGTGGCCTCGGGTGGGCACGCGAAACGCACGGGAGCGTAGGGGGAAGTGCCGAGACCGGCGGACACGTGGAGCAGCATCGGTCGCGGTGGTCCCGCGGTCGACGGCATCGCGGCTGAGCGTGGATACGAGGACATGCCCCGGGCCCGATCGGGCGGGAGGTCGCAGTTCGTCACCAGGGCGCCGACGCCCGGGACGCGAACCTGGCCGCCGTGCGTGTGGCCGGCCAGCATGATGTCGACCCCATCGGCTGCCATGGCATCGATCACCCGGAGATAGGGGGCGTGCGCGATCCCGAGGGACAGCTCCGCATCGGCCCGCCCCGAGATGGCCGTGTAGTCATCGCGCTCGATGTGCGGGTCGTCGACGCCTCGGATGTGCATGGTGATGCCTCGCACGTCGACGGTGGCGTCGGCATTGGCGAGGTGCGCCCAACCGGAGGACTCGAGCGAGGCCACCAGCTCCGGCCAGGGCAATTCAGCGCGGCGCGGATCCACGTCGGAGGGCCCGGCGAAGTACTGGAACGGGTTGATGGGTCGCGGCGCGTAGTAGTCGTTGCTGCCGAGCACGAATGCGCCGGGGATATCGCGCAGCGGCCCCAGGGCGTCCAGGGCGGGAGGGATCGCCTCGGGATGCGCGAGGAAGTCGCCGGTCGCCACCACGTAGTCGGGTGCGAGGGAGGCGAGGCTCGAGACCCACTCGCGCAGTCGACGGCGGCGCGGGGTCATGTGCAGGTCGGACAGGTGAAGGATTCGCATGTCCATGCCCGGCTCGGGAGCGGGCACGCGCACGCGGCGCAAGCGGTACGACGACGCTTCCGCGCGGGCGTAGGCGAGCCCGGCCACCGCTCCGGCGGCCGCGACGCCCAGGGCGATCGCGCGAGGACTGGGCACGCTGCCAGTGTGCCACGCGAACGGAAGCCGGCCCCTGACACCATGGAGGCATGACCAGCCTCAAGGACCAGATGCAAGCGGACCTCACGTCAGCGATGAAGTCCGAGGATGAACTGACGAAGGCCACGCTGCGCATGGCGCTGGCGGCCGTCACCAATGCCGAGGTCTCGGGCAAGCAGGCCCGGCAGTTGAGTGACGACGAGGTGGTCGGGGTCCTCGCGGGGGAGGCGAAGAAGCGCCGAGAAGCCGCCCAGTCATACGACGACGCCGGCGCCCCAGAGCGCGCCGCTCGGGAGCGGGCCGAACTCGGAGTCCTCGAGCGGTACCTCCCCCAGCAGTTGAGCGACGAGGAACTCGACGCGATGGTGCAGGAGGCCGTCGCGCAGGCTGCCGCTGGGGGCCAGGCCGGGCCCGCCGCGATGGGAGCCGTGATGAAGGTCCTGCAACCGGCCACGCGGGGCCGCGCTGACGGCGCGGTCGTGGCCGCGAAGGTGCGGTCCGCGCTCCAGAGTTGAGCGCGGGCTGCCTGCAGCCCGACTAGCTGGGCTCGGGCTCCGGTTCGGGCGGAGGCTCGGGCTCAGGTTCGGGCTCAGGTTCGGGCTCGGGTTCCGGCTCGGGTTCCGGCTCGGGTTCCGGCTCGGGTTCGGGCTCGGGTTCAGGCTGGGGGTCGGGGAAGGGGAGACCGCCGCCTCCGTCGCCATTGCCGCCGCCGTTCCCGCCCCCGTTGTCTCCGCCGTTGCCGCCGTTGTCCCCGTTGTCGGTCTCGTCCTTCTCGTCCTTCTCGTCTTTCTCGTCCTTCTCGTCCTTGTCCTCCTCCGTCGTGCCCCAGGCGGCCTGCGGGGTGTAGACGGGGGAGAGCCCAACGCCGCGGACCGGGCCGATCCCGAACGGGGTGAGCAGATCGAAGGCGGTGGGCACGAGATTCGCGAGCGCGGCGGTCATCGCCTCACGCCAGATGGGGCCGGGGATCTGGCCTCCGGTGACATAGGAGTAGTACGTGCCGTTGATCGTGACGTCCGTCATGGGGTACTTGAATCCGCCGCGAGGATCACCGACCCAGACGGCAGCGGCGAGTTGCGGGGTGAACCCGGCGAACCAGATCGCCGCGTTGTCGTTGGTGCTTCCCGTCTTGCCGGCGGCGGGCCGGTCGGTGAGCGACATCGCGGAGCCGGTGCGTCCGTCGAAGGGCCCGTCGATGACGTTGGTGAGCACCGCGGTCACCGTGTCCGCGACCTCCCGGCTGATGACCTCACGGCACCGGGGCTCGGGTACCTCGACCTGGTTGCCGTACCGGTCGGTGATCTCGAGGACGACCCGGGGCTTGCAGTAGGTGCCGTGGTTGGCGAACGTCGCGTAGGCGTTGGCCATCGACAGCGGCGACACCTCCATGGTGCCCAGCGAGAACGTCGGCACGCGCAGGAGCGGATCTCCGTTCGCCAACTTCACGCCCATGGACTCGGCGATCTCAGCCTGTCGACAAAGGCCGTACCTCTCCGCCAGTGTGACGAAGTACGTGTTGGTGGAGAAGGCCGTCGCCTGGAACATGTCCAAGTAGCCGGCGGATCCGGAGTTGTTCACCGTGACCGGCTGGAACTCCTCCCCCGTGGAGCAGTTGACGAACTCCTCGAACGTCTTGGGGCTCGGCGAGTCGATGCGCTCGAACGGCGAGAATCCGGCCTCCAGTGCCGCCGCGAGAGTGAAGACCTTGAACGTCGACCCGGCCTGCATGCCGATCGTGCCGCCGTACTCCTGGTCGACGTTGTAGTTGTACGTCGTCTTGCCACGGCCGCTGAGCCCCCACTCGCGGTTCTGCACCATCGCGATCACGTTGCCGGTGCCCGGCTCCACCATCGTGATGGCCGCAGCGCGCTGGCTGGCGTCCTTGACGGGGATGTACTTCGTCACGGAGTCGAACGTCGCACTCTGCACGTCGGGGTTGAGCGTGGTCCTGATGGTGAGCCCGCCGCGCCGGAGGAAGGCCTCGCGCTCCACCTGGGTCTCTCCGTACGCTGGATCGTCCTTGATCATGCGAATCACGTAGTCGCAGAAGTACGGCGCGTAGGACGACGTGCAGCCGTTGGGCTGGAGGAACGGATCCAGGGTGGACTCGATGTCGACGTCCTTGGCAGCCTCCGCCTGGGTCGGGGTGATGTACCCCGCCTGCACCATCTCGTCGAGCACGAGATTGCGGCGCTCCTCGGACAGGTCGGGGTTGCGGGTGGGATCGAACGCCGTCGGCTGCTGGACGATCCCGGCCAAGGTGGCGCTCTCCGTCAGGTTGAGTTCGCTCGCGGGCTTGGAGAAGTAGCGTCGGGAGGCCGCCTCGATCCCGTAGGCCCCGGCGCCGAAGTACACGATGTTGAGGTACTTCTCGAGGATCTCGTCCTTGGTGAAGCGCCGCTCCAGGGCGAGCGCGTAGCGGATCTCGCGCAGTTTCCTCGAGGGGGTGCGCGCCCGCGCGGCTTCCAACTCCTCATCGGTCGAGGCGCTCGCGATGAGGATGTTCTTGACGTACTGCTGCGTGATGGTGGATCCGCCCTGCCGGCTGCCCTCGCTCGAGGAGTTCGCCACGATGGCCCGCATGGTGCCGCGCAGGTCGATGCCGGGGTGGTCGAGGAAGCGCGCGTCCTCGACGGCCACGATCGCCTGGCGCATCACGGGCGAGACCGCGCTCAGGGGGACCTCGATGCGGTTCTGGTAGTAGATCGTCGCGAGGACCGAGCCGTCCGCCGCGAGGACGACCGATCGCTCCGGGAGCTCGGGGGCATCGAGCTTGTCCGGGAGGCTTTCGAAGCTCTCCACTGCCCCGCGGGTGATGAGCCCGGCGCCGGCCGCCAGGGGCAGGATCATGGCGGCGACGACAGCCCCGGCGGTGACCGCAACGATGAGGAAGCCCACCAGGCGCAGCAGGGCCCCGAAGGGTCCCCGGGCGCCCGAGGCGCGTTCCCTCACGAGTGTTCCTTCCCGGACGTCGCACGTGGACTCCCCCAGGGTAGGCGAGGATCGGGGGGGATAGCAGGTCATGGCGGGCCGCGCCCGGGCACGCCCGCGACCGAAGTAGTAATAAATAACTAGATTGACTTAGTTATATTGAGCCTTATTGCCGGGGCGGCCGGAGGCGTAGCGTCCGGCGAACCATGACGCCACTGTGGCAGTCGGGGTTGTTGGGAAGTGCAGGACTTAGGGGAGGGGGCCGGTCGTCCATGACCTGGTCAACGGAGTGGACCTCGCGTGCGGCATGCCGGACGACGGATCCGGATGCCCTCTTCGTCCAGGGCGCAGCGCAGAATCGGGCGAAGGTGATCTGCCAGGGGTGCGTCGTGCGCACCGAGTGCCTCGCCGATGCCCTCGACAACCGCGTGGAGTTCGGCGTCTGGGGGGGCATGACCGAGCGGGAGCGTCGAGCGCTGCTCCGCCGCCGTCCCCAGGTGACCTCGTGGAGGCACCTCCTCCAGACGGCTCGCGACGAGTACGAGCGGGCCATCGGCAGCGTGTACCGCGCCTCCTGACGCGCTGATCGCCTGCCGCGCCCACGCGCGGGTCGCAACTCCCCTCACACTGCGTCGGCAAGCAGGTCGCCGATGACACGCAGCCCCTCCAGGTCGTGGATGTCCTCGGGCAGCGCGTACACCTCAGCGATGGCGACGTGCGGGTGGGCCGCGGTGAATCTCTCCGCCAGGCGCCGTTGACGCTCGGCGTCGCGCATCCGGTCGGCGTGCAGCCCGAGGAGCGCGGCCACGTCGCGATGCTCGCCGTTCTGGGACAGGCGCTGCGCCGCCGCGGTGGCCTCGTCGGGGCTGAGCCCCGGAGCCCGCACGCGCGTGACCCGATTGAGGACCAGCCCCGCGAGGGGCATCTGGTCCTCATCGAGCCGGTCGACGAAGTACGACGCCTCCCGCAGCGCGTCGCGCTCGGGCGCCGCGACGACGATGAACGCCGTGCCGCTGTCCTTGAGCAGTGCGTACGTGGCCTCGGCGCGCTCGCGGAAGCCGCCGAACATGGTGTCCACCGCGGCGACGAAGGCGCTGAGGTCCGCGAGGAGCTGCGTGCCGAGGACCTTGGTGAGGACACCCGCGAAGAGCCCGAATCCCGCGCCGAGGATTCGTCCGATGCCCTTGCCCGCGCCACGCGCCGGAGCCGTGAGGATCCGGATGAAGCGCCCGTCGAGGAAGGAGCCCAGCCGCTCGGGCGCGTCGAGGAAGTCCAGGGCGGAACGCGACGGCGGCGTGTCCACCACGATGAGATCCCACAGTCCCTCGCTGTCGGACTGCGCGCGCAGCTGACCGAGTTTCTCCATTGCCATGTATTCCTGCGTCCCGGCGAATGACGACGAGAGCGCCTGGTAGAAGGGATTCGACAGGATCGCCTCCGCGCGTTCGGGATCGGAGTGCGACTCGACCACCTCGTCGAACGTCCGCTTCATGTCGAGCATCATCGCGCTGAGCGATCCGCCGGTGATGCCGTCCACCTGGCGCGGAGTGTTGTCGAGCTCGGTGAGGCCCATGGCCTGGGCCAGCCGACGGGCCGGATCGATGGTGAGGACGCACACGCGCCGGCCGTGTTCGGCCGCCCGCAGCGCCACGGCCGCGGCCGTGGTCGTCTTGCCGACGCCCCCGGACCCGCAGCACACGATGATCCGCGTCCGCGGGTCATCGATGAGGGCGTCGATGTCGAGCTTCGGGGCCACGAGCCGCTTGGACGCCCCGCTCATGCCATCCCCTGCTCGTCCAGCATCGCCGCAAGTTCGTGCAGGGCGGCAAGGTCGATCCCGCCCGAGAGGTAGGGCAGGTCGTACACCGGCCGCCCCACCGCATCGATGCGGGCGCGCTCGACCGTCTCCATGGCGACGCGAGCCCGGTGATCTCCCGCCTCGGCGAGGAGCGCGTCGATGATCGCCTCGGCGTCGGGACCGCTGCCGCGGGCGAATCCGGCGGCGGAGACCCCGGCGGCGACCTGCTCGCGGGCCAGGTCGGGCCCGGTGCCACCTCCGCTCAGGGCGGGCGGTCGTGTCATGTTGACGACGATCCCGCCGACGGGGAGTGCCGCATCCTCGAGTTCGGCCACGCCATCGATCGTCTCCTGGACCGGCATCTCCTCCAGCAGCGTGGTGAGGTGCACCGCGGTGCGTGGTGAGCGCAGCACGTTCATCACCGAGTCCGCCTGGTTTCGGATGGGGCCCACCTTGGCCACCCCGGCAATCTCGGTGTTGACGTTGAGGAAGCGCGTGATGCGACCGGTGGGGGGAGCATCCATGACGATCGAGTCGTACACGGTGGCATGCTGCTTGTCCTGCCTCCGCACCAGCTCTACCGCCTTGCCGGTGAGCAGAACGTCGCGCAGTCCGGGCGCGATGGTCGTCACGAACTCCACGGCGCCCATCCTCCGCAGGACGCCTCCTGCGCGGCGCAGGTTGTAGAACAGTTCGAGGTATTCCAGCAGGGCTTCCTCCGGGTCCACGGCGAGACCCCAGACCTCTCCCCCGCCCGGGGTCACGGCGAGCTTCCGCGGCTCGTAGGGCAGCGGGGGAACGTCGAAGATCTGCGCGAGGCCCTGGCGGCCCTCGACCTCCATGAGCATGACCTGGCGTCCGTCGCCGGCGAGGGCGAGGGCGAGGGCAGCGGCCACGGTCGTCTTGCCCGTGCCGCCCTTGCCGGAGACGACGTGGAGGACGACGTCGGGCCAGTCGCCGAGCGCTTCAGGCACCCATTGAGCCTAGTGGGGCGCCGCACCCGTTAGTGTCGCGCCATGACGACGTGGGAGTACGCCACGGTTCCCCTGCTGGTGCACGCGACCAAGCAGATCCTCGACACTTGGGGGGCCGATGGCTGGGAACTCGTGCAGGTGGTCCCCGGCCCGAACCCCGAGAGCATGGTGGCCTACCTCAAGCGGCCCCTGGGGCAGTCGTGAGCAGTGTCGAGGCTCGCCTGCGCGAGCTCGGCATCGAGATTCCCGAGGTGGTCCCGCCTCTCGCGGCGTACGTGCCCGCTGTGCTCAGCGGTCGGTACGTCTACACGTCCGGCCAGCTCCCGATGCGCGCAGGGGAACTCCTCGCCGTGGGCATCGTGGGTGCTGACATCGACGCGGACACCGCGAAGGAATGTGCGCGCCAGTGTGCCATCAACGTCATGGCCGCCGCTCAGTCCGTGCTCGGCGGGAGCCTGGAGCGCGTTGTCAAGGTCGTCAAGGTGGTCGGGTTCGTCGCCTCCGCGCCGGACTTCACCGCCCAGCCCGCTGTCGTCAACGGCGCGAGCGAGTTGTTCCTCGAGGTCTTCGGAGACGCGGGCCGACATGCGCGATCGGCCGTGGGGGTCGCCAGCTTGCCGCTCGGAGTCCCGGTCGAGGTCGAGGCCGTGTTCGAGGTGGCCGACTGACCGGAATGCCGCAGTTGCCCGCGCACGTGCGCGACCGGGCGCTGTCGGTGGCCCGCCGGGACGGTCAATGGGTCGCCCCCGAGGCCCGGGATGCCGCGACCGTGGTGCTCCTGAGCGACGGTCTCCCCGAGTCCGGCGGCGCGATGGGCACCCTGCTCATGCGACGGGTGTCCACGATGTCCTTCGCGGCGGGGATGTACGTGTTCCCGGGTGGCGGCCTCGACGCCGAGGACCTGAGCGACTCCATTCCGTGGGCCCCGGGTCCGGCAGAGGCCGGGGCCGACGCCGCTCGCATGACGGCCGAGCCCCGAGTGGCGCGCGGCCTTGTGGCGTGCGCCGTTCGCGAGGTCTTCGAGGAGACCGGGATCCTCCTCGCCGTCGATGACGAAGGACGCACCCCCGTCCCCGACGATGCGTGGGAACGCGACCGGCGCGCGGTGGCCGCCTCTCCGGGCGTGTTCTCCGACGTCCTGCGTCGCCGCGGCCTGGCCCTGTCGCCCGGCCTCCTGCCGCTGTGGACCCACTGGGTGACGCCGGAGGTCGAGTCGCGCCGATTCGATGTGCGCTTCTTCGTCGCTGCGGTGCCGCGCGATCAGCAGGTCATCCAGGTCAGCGGCGAGGCCGACGACGCTCAGTGGCTCGCCGCGCACGATGCGCTGGGCCGCTACGCGCAGGGAACGCTTCCCATGCTGCCGCCCACGGCGGCGACGCTGGCCGAGCTCATCCCCTACGCCGACGCCGATGCGGTCCTCGCGGCCGCGCCTGACCGCGTCGTACGACCCCTCATGCCCCACCCCAGGCTGACCGCCGACGGAGCCCTGGAGTGGGACCTGCTGGACCTGCGGTCCGGCAACGTCGTCGTGGCACTGCCCGGCGATCCGGCCGGGTCCGAGGCCGAGGGGGTCGGAGGGCGGCCGGGGGATCGCGCATGAGCGGCCTGCCGGTCCTGGGCTCGTCCGCATCATGGTCGGGCGGAGAGCACAGCCCCCGCATCTCGTGCGTTCTCGCGCCCAACCCCGGCCCGATGACCCTCGATGGCACGAACACCTGGGTGGTGCGCGACGACCATGCGGCGGCCATCGTCATCGACCCGGGGCCGGACGATGCCGCGCACCTGGAGGCAGTGGTGACCACCGCGGGAGCGGTCGCGCACATCCTCCTCACCCATGCTCATGCCGATCACGCGGAGGGGGCGCGGAGCCTGCACGAGATGACCGGCGCTCCCGTGCGGGCCCTGGATCCCCGCGAGGTCCTCGGCGGGGAGGGCGTGCGGCACGGCGACGTCGTGGCGTCGGGGGGCATCGACGTGCACGTGGTGGCCACGCCGGGCCACACCGCGGATTCGCTGAGCCTTCATGTGCCCGCGGAGTCGGCCATCCTCACCGGCGACACGGTCCTCGGTCGGGGAACCGCCGTCGTGGCCTGGCCGGACGGGCAGCTCGGCGACTATCTCGCGTCGCTCGACGCCCTGCGCCAGCGCGCCGCGGCGACGGAGGCGACGTTCCTGCTGCCAGGCCACGGCCCGACCCTGCGCGATCCGGTGCGGGTGCTCGACGAGTACCTCGAGCATCGCCGCGAGCGGCTGCGGCAGGTTCGCGACGCCCGGGAGTCCGGGGCGCGCACTCCTGAGGAGGTCGTCGGGATCGTCTACGCCGATGCGCCGGAGTCGGTTCGGTGGGCGGCCCTGCTGTCGACGCGGGCCCAGTGGGAGTACCTGGAGCAGGGGGATTGCTGATCACCGGCTAGCGAGCGCGCTTCTCCAGCCGCTCGCGGTCGACGAGGACCACCTCGCGCTGGTCCACCTGGATCCACCCGCGGTTGGCGAAGTCGGCGAGCGCCTTGTTGACCGTCTCACGCGACGCGCCCACCAATTGCGCGAGTTCCTCCTGGGTGAGGTCGTGGCGGACGAGCACCCCGTCGGGGACCTGCTCGCCGAACTTGTCCGCGAGCTCGAGCAGCGCCTTCGCCACGCGGCCGGGGACATCGGAGAAGACCAGGTCCGCCATGGCTTCGTTCGTGCGCCGTAGCCGCTGCGCCAGGGCCGCGAGCAGCGCCTCGGCCACCTCGGGGCGCCCGGCCAGCCAGGGCCGCAGGCTCTCGTGTCCGAGGCCGACGACCACCGTGTCCGTGAGGGCGGTGGCCGTGGCGGTGCGGGGGCCCGGATCGAACAACGACAACTCGCCGAACATCTCGCCCGGTCCGAGGACGGCGAGCAGGGACTCGCGACCATCGGTGGACGTGTGCCCGAGCTTCACCTTGCCGTCGAGGATGACGTACATCCGGTCGCCGTCCTCGCCTTCGGCGAAGATGACGGAGCCGCGCGGGATTCGACGCTCGGTCATGGATGCCCGCAGTGCGACGGCTGCCTCGGCGTCGAGCGCGACGAAGAGGGGAGCCTGCATCAGGGCGTCATCCACGTGGCCAGTCTCTCGCATCGGGGTTTCCGTCGCGGCCTCCGGGTCCGCGCCGACGTACTCTGGTTCGATGCCCGGGTTGAGTTCGAGTCCGACGGCGGGGCCGATCTCAGGCCCGACGTCCGGCGACAAGGCCCGGGCGCGCAGGACCGCGCGGATGCTCGAGGCGGCCTACCCGGATGCCCGGTGCGAGTTGGACTTCACCACGCCGCTGGAACTCCTCGTGGCCACGGTTCTCTCCGCCCAGTGCACCGACAAGCGGGTCAACCAGGTGACGCCGGCGCTGTTCGCCCGTTACCCGGACGCCGCGTCCTACGCCGCCGCGGACCGCGCGGAGCTCGAGGCCCTCATCCTGCCCACCGGCTTCTTCCGCGCCAAGGCGGAGAGCATCATGGGCATCGCGCAGGCGTTGTGCGATCGCTACGGGGGCGAGGTGCCCGCCCGTCTGGAGGACCTCGTCACGCTGCCGGGCGTGGGCCGCAAAACGGCGAACGTCGTCCTCGGCAATGCGTTCGACATCCCCGGGATCACGGTCGACACCCACGTCGGGCGCCTGGCCCGTCGCCTGGGCTGGAGCGAGCACAGCGACCCGGTGAAGGTCGAGGCGGATCTCATGACGCTCTTCCCACGGAGTGAGTGGACGGCGCTGTCGCACGCCCTCATCTGGCACGGCCGTCGCCGGTGCCATGCGCGACGTCCCGCGTGCGGCGCATGCCCGATCTCCCGCCGCTGCCCGTCGTTCGGCGAGGGTCCGACCGACCCCGACGAGGCCGCACGCCTCGTCCGCACCGAGGGCCGCGGATGACGTCCGCCGACTGGACCGTCCGCGACTGCGGGCAGCGCATCGACGTCCCCGGCCTGCCCGCGTGGCTCGATCCGCTGGCCCGCGGGCTCGACGGGGTCCACGTCCGCGACCTCACGAGGTTCGTCCCGCCCGCCGAGGGTGGTCGTGACTCTGCCGTGCTCATCCTGCTGGGCCACGGCGCCCAGGGTCCCGATGTGCTGCTCATCGAGCGGGCCAGCGACATGCGGGCGCACGCCGGCCAACCCGCCTTCCCGGGCGGTGCTCGCGATGCCGACGACATGGATGCCGCGGCGGCCGCGCTGCGGGAGGCCGAAGAGGAGACCGGCCTGGATCCCCGCGGCGTCGAGGTCTTCGGCCTGCTGCCCACCCTGTGGGTCCCGGTGTCGGGGTTCGTCGTAGCGCCGGTCGTGGGCTGGTGGCGGGACCCGTCGCCGGTGAGCGCCGTGGACAGGGCCGAGGTGGCCAGCGTGCACCGCATTCCCATCGCCGAGCTCGCTGACCCTGCGAACCGCATGCGCGTGAGGCACCCGTCGGGCTACGTCGGTCTCGGGTTCGACGTGCGCGGCCTCACGGTGTGGGGGTTCACGGCGGGCCTGCTGTCGGGCGTTCTCGACCTGGGCGGGTGGGCGCGCCCCTGGGATCCGGATCGCGTCGTCACGGTGGGGGCCGAGCCGGACGAGGACTCCCCGTGATGCGGCTTCCATGCAGGTCGGCCGCCGAGCCTCCCGAGTTGGCCGCCGAGCCTTCCGGGCTGGCCGCCGGTGGGCCGCGTTTCCGAGCCGGTTTTCGCGGTTGGTGGGCGGCTATCCCGGGGGGTGTGGGGTCGCCGTCATGAACCTGCTGGATGCGGTGGTGCTCGCCGCGCTCGTGGTCTTCGCCTGGTCGGGATGGCGTCAGGGGTTCGTCGCCGGCCTGCTGTCGTTCGCGGGGTTCCTCGCGGGCGGGATGGCCGCGGCACTCCTCCTTCCGCGCTTCGTCGAGCAGGCGTCGCTGCCCTATGTCGCGAGCGCGCTGGTCCTCGCCGCGGGGGTGCTGGCCTGCGCCGTGATCGGGCAGGCGTTGACATCCCTGCTCGGTCGCCGTCTCCGGTCGGGCATCTCCTGGCAGAGCGCGCGGGTGGTGGACTCGGCGGCCGGGGCCGCCCTCAACGTTCTCGCACTCGCGGTGGTCCTCTGGATCATCGCGAGCGCGGTGAGCCTGCTGCCCGACGTCCCGGTGTCGCGACAGATCCGCTCCTCGGCGCTGCTCACCGGCATCGACCGGCTGGTACCCGATCAGGCGCGGGACCTGTTCGCCGATCTGCGCGGAGCCGTGGACGCCTCTGGGCTGCCTCGCGTGTTCGCGGGGATCGCCGAGTATGCCGGACCCGAGGTGCCCGCACCCGACCGCGCGCTGCTCCGGGACCCGGCCGTGCGCGCCGCCTGGCCCTCGCTGGTGAAGGTGAGCGGCAGCGCCTGCGCATCGGCGATCGTGGGATCGGGATTCGTGTATGCCCCCGACCTGGTCATGACGAACGCCCACGTCGTCGCCGGCATGGATGCCCCCCGGCTGCGCGTCCCGGGCGATGCCGCCCTGTAAGAGGGCACCGTGGTCGCCCTCGATCCGCGCCTGGACCTGGCGGTCATCCGGGTTCCCGGCCTCCTCGCCCCGCCCATCAGGTTCGCCGAGAGAGTCGCGGAGACGGGCGACTCAGCCGTGGTCGCCGGCTTCCCCGGGGGTGGCGACCTCGTCGCCGAGCCGGCGCGCATCCGCGCGCGCGTGGCCGCGCGGGGCGAGGACATCTACGGGCGGTCGGGGGTGGTCCGTGAGGTGTACGCCTTCCGCGGCAACGTCGTCCCCGGCAACTCCGGCGGCCCGCTGCTCGCGCCCAATGGCCGCCTGCTGGGCGTCGTCTTCGCGGCAGGTCTGGGGACCCCGGACACCGGGTACGCCATCACCGCGCAGCAGGCGGAGTCGATGGCACGTCAGGGGATCGAGGCCACCGCCCCGGTGGATACGGGGGCGTGTCGCACCTGAGGCTCAGGGACTGATGCGCAGGGCCTCGAGAAGAGCGCGCAGGCCGTCCGGCCGGCGACCGCCGTACGCCCGGATCCCCAACTCGGCGCGTTCCCGGAGCCGCGCTTCGCCGACGGGATTGCCTCGGGCGGCGTGGGTGCGGCCGGCCGCCGCCTGGGCGAGCGCCTTCCACAGTGTGGCCTCCTCGGCAGGCGCGCACCGCCACCGCTGCTCGAGGACCTCGTGAGCGTGGAACGGCAGCCCGTCGTCCAGGTAGCGCAGGGCCTCGGCGACGGCGACCGACTCCGCGATCTCCGCCCGGGCGGGGACCTGAGGGTAGGGCACGCCGTCGAGCCCGGCGGCGTCGTCCGCCGCGGCAGCGTCGTAGGGGAGCGGCCGGCCCAGCCGGTCACGCGGTCGTTCAGCGGGCGTGGAGCCCCTCCAGCCATTTGTGCAGGACCGCGTCGAAGCGATCCGGCGCCTCCTCGTGCGGGAAGTGGCCCACGCCGTCGATGACGTGGAAGTCGTAGCCGTCGCGGGCCCATTCGCCGGAGCCCTCCGCCGTGCGCAGGAGGACGGACGGGTCGCGTTCGCCATGCACGTGCAGGACGGGGACCTCGATGGGTGTCTCCATGCGGCGCGCGTACCGGATGCCGTCGGTGCGCAGGAGCGAGCGCACGGCCCAGCGGTGATATTCGACCGCGCAATGCGCCGTGGGCCACAGGGAGAACGCCGATCGGTACACCAGGGCAGTCTCGGCATCCGGCCATTCCGGCGTCCCCGACCAGCTGCGCAGGAGCGTCTCGACCCGCTCGCAGTCGCGAGCCATGAGGGAGCGCTCCGGCAGGAAGGGCCACTGGAAGCCGATGGCGTAGAGCGCCTGGCGGCGCTGGATGCTGTCGCGGACCATGGCGCGGCGCAGTCGGCGCGGGTGGGGCATGGAGACCGGAGCGATCCCCGTCACGACGTCGGGATCCAGGACGGCCATGCTCCAGGCGACGAGCCCTCCCCAGCCCTGGCCGACCACGGTGGCGGCGGGCTCGCCGAGGGACCTGATGACGCCGGCGACGTCGTGCGACAGCGTCGTGGGGTCGTAGCCGTGCGGCGTGTGGTCGGACCCTCCGTAGCCCCTGAGGTCCATCGCCACGACGCGGTAGCCCGCCTCGGGAAGGCTGGTGAGCTGGTGGCGCCAGGACCACCAGAAGGTGGGGAAGCCATGGAGGAGCACGACCAGCGGGCCCTCCCCGGCTTCCACGATGTGGAATCGGGCACCGTTGGCCGAGATCTCCCGGTGCTCCCACGGCCCGGGCATCCGGACCACGGACTCGGGATCGAGGAGCGTCACGTGCTGGTGGGGCGAGAGTCGCGGGGGCCGGTATCGATCTCGATGATGTCGATGTCGGTCACGTCGATCTCGGTGAAGGTCTCGGCGGGCTCGCCCATGGCCGATGAGATCGCCGCCTTGGTCTGCTCGATTTCCGCGACGGTCTTGGGAAGTCCCTTGATGGTCTGCGAGGAGCGGTACCCCAGGAAGCCGACGACGGCCGCGACCAGGAAGAGGACGAGGGTGACGATGCCGAATCCTGCCCATACCGGAAGTCCGAGAGCGACGAGGACGTAGGCGATCGTGACGAGCAGGAAGATGCCGCCCAGGCCGGCCATGGTCAGCGCGATGAGCACGAGAAGGCTCGTCTTGGCGGCGGCCTGCCCGGTCTGCTGAAGCTCCCACTTGGCGAGCTCGACCTGAGCCTTGACCAGTCGCTGCAGGTCCGCGACCGCCGAGGAGACAAGCTCCTTCAGCGATGCCTGGCTGGGGTCCTGGGCCATGCGGGCACCTCCCGGTGCTGGTCGTGCGGCTCGCGGATCGCGAGGGCCGCCTCTCGGGCGAGGTTAGTGGGTCGCGGAGGGGTCGGCACCGTGATCCCCCGCGACAGCGCGGTCATTCCTCGTGGGGAAGGGCTCGGGCGTCCCCCTGGTAGACGTCGGGGACCCCGTCGCCGTCCCGGTCCGCCTCCTCCACCAGGGCGAACTGCCGGTAGTGGCGGTTGCGTGCGAGGAGAAGGCCCGTCGCGACCAGCGCGGAGACGAGCGAGGCCGCGAAGATCGCGATCTTGGCGGCGTCGAGGGTGGGCTCGTTGCCGGAGTACGCCAGCTCGGCGATGAGGAGGGCCACGGTGAAGCCGATCCCGGCGAGGGCACCGATCGCGGTGACGTCCCGCCACCCGATTCCCGGGTTGAGTGTGGCGCGGGTGAATCGGGCCGTCACCCATGCGGTGGCGAGGACGCCCACGGGCTTGCCGATGATGAGCCCCGCCATGATTCCCCAGGCCACGGGATCTCTCAGCGGCTCGAGGATGCCGGTGGCACGCAGGTCGACGCCGGCCGCGAAGAAGGCGAACAGCGGCACGCAGATGCCGGCGCTGAGCGGCAGGAGCATCCACTGAAGGCGGTCGAGCGGCGACTCCGTCTCGCCCGGGTCCACGCTCGACCGCGTGAGCAGCGCCAGGGCCACCCCGGCGACCGTGGCATGGATTCCGCTCTCGTGCATCGCCCACCACGTCGCCAGGACGAGGGGGACGTAGACCCAGGGGCTGCGCACCCGGCGCCGCTGGAGGAGCCAGTACGCCGCGAGCAGGGCGATCGCGAGCAGGAAGTAGCCGAGGGAGAACTTCGACGAGTAGAAGATCGCGATGATGGTGATCGCGCCCAGGTCGTCGACGACCGCGAGGGTGAGCAGGAAGGCGCGCAGGGCGACCGGGAGGCGCCGACCGACCACGGCGAGCACGGCCAGCGCGAAGGCGATATCCGTGGCCATGGGCGTGGCCCATCCGGCGAGATCCCCCGCTTCCCCGGTGGCCGACACGATGATCACGAAGATGACGGCGGGGACGACCATGCCGCCGAGGGCCGCGGCGACCGGCACCGCGGCCTGGCTGGGTCGCGCCAGCGTTCCGTGCGTGAGCTCGTGCTTGAGCTCGAGTCCGGCGACGAAGAAGAAGACGGCGAGGAGCCCGTCTGCCGACCACTGGGCGAGGGTGAGGTTGAGACCCAGCGCCGCCGGTCCCACCACCACGTTGCTCAGGGCGACGTAGGAGTCGCCCCACGGGGAGTTCACCCACAGCAGGGCGAGTGCCGCCGCGGCGAGGAGGAGGACTCCACCGATGGTCTCCCCGCGCAGGGCGCGGAGAAGCCACGCTCGCTCGGCCAGGGACGGACGTGTGAAGAGCTCGCGGTCGCTCATGGGTCCTCCCGGGGCGTGGCTACGTCACGCCGACCAGGCTTCCCGGCACACCGAGAGAAGCGTATCGCTCAGTCTTCGCTAGCCCCGCTGCCCATTCCCGTGGCGATGAGGTTCATCACCGTGGGATCGGCCAGCGTGGTCACGTCGCCCAGGCTGCGATTCTCCGCGACGTCGCGGAGCAGCCTCCGCATGATCTTGCCCGACCTGGTCTTGGGGAGCTCGGGCACGACCATGATCTGCCGTGGCTTGGCGATGGGGCCGATCTCCTTGGCGACGTGGTTGCGAAGTTCCGCCACCAACTCGGTGGCGTCCTCATC
>CAIVWG010000072.1 GCA_903909555.1 uncultured bacterium
CCAATGTGGGCCTGCGCACCATGCAATCCGCGGATCACGTCGAGGAACGCACCGGGCGCCCGGCACTGCGTGCACGCCTGTTCACGCGCTTCCTCGGGGAGTAGGCCGGACGGGCGCAGCCCTGCGAGGCTAGGTGGGCTGGCAGTCCTCAGCGATGATGCGCTCGACATCCTGCGGGGTCACCGACTCCTCGCCGGTCCAGTGGGCGACGTCGACGAGCACCTTGTTCACCGCTTCCTCGCGTTTGGCCGGATCCGTCTGTGCCTGAGCCTCCATCCAGCGACGCTTCGTCTCCCAGCCGAGCTCACGACGACGCAGGGCGGCCTGCATGGCGACCATCTGGTCATCCGTTGCGGAGAGGCGCCACACCTGACGGATGGTGTCGGGGAGGACAAGGCGGTAGTCGTGACCGCCCTCCGCGAAGAGCCCGGGCGTAGGCGTCAGAGCGTTGAGCATGTCGATAAAGGTCGCCGTGAACGTGGTCAGGGGCCACCAGATCGTGTGCCTCGGCGCGCCGGGGGGACGGGTTCCCTGCGGCCCGAGCCAGTCCGGACGACGCCACATGAGCTGCGATCCGAACTTCGGGATCGGATCATCTCCGTTCTGCAGCAGGAGGAACCGCACCCGCTCGCGCTCCGCGGGATGCAGGTCGCGCCAGTCCCCGATCCACCGGGTGATGAAGATGGGCCCGGGTCCGACCGGAGGCGGCTGGGCCACCGTGCGGTCACCCCACAGTTCCTTGCGCCAGCGCGTCGCCGACGGCGTGCCGATCCACAAACCGGCCTCCAGCAGGAGGCCCTCGGGGCCGTGAGCGCCCTGGCCGGTGAACATCTCCTCGCTGACCTGGGAGCCCAGGCTCTCCCCGAAGAGGAACACCCGGGGGCGCTTCGACGCGTCCATGGCGGCCAGTCGGGCAACCACCCCATCGAACACCATGCGCGTCTGGCGGGTGCCGCGCTCCACGTCGGCCAGCGACAGCGACGAAGGAAGGACGGAGTACTCGATGGCCATGCTCGCGCAGTTGCCCAGGGTGAGGTACTCGAACGTCTCGGAAGCCACGTAGTTCACGTACCCGGAGCCGGTGGGCGACCAGAGCGCGACGAACGGACGCTCCAGGGCACGGGTGCGATCGATCTCGTCGAGGAGTACCTGGGCGCGCCCCTCCTCGGTGTCCGCGCTCGACAGGGAGGCGTAGATGCGGATGGGCTGGGCCTGCGCGGGCTCTCCCATGACTCCGGAAATCCCCTCCGGACGCAGGACCATGCTGAGCCAGCGCCGCCCCTCGCGGCTCTGCTCGGCCCACGGCCGCCCGGAAGCGGGCGAGCCCGTGATCTCGGGGATGTCCGGCGGCTGGGCATGCGCGGGTTCGAGGCCCTCGCCGGCGCTGCCGAGCTTCGAGTCGACCAGGCGAAGCGCGCCGTACCCGATGGCGGCCGTCGTCGCAGCCGCGAACAGGCGCGCCGCGCTCGCATGGTCGTCCGGGCTCCCTCCGAGCAGCCCGGTGGCGAGCCGGCCGCCCAGGCGGTTCAGCCGGGTCTCCACGTCCGCGAGTCCGAGCAGGACACCACTGACAGCGATGCCGATGGCCGCGGCCGTCGCGGGATTCACGCTGCGATTGAGGTCCTCGGCCAGTTCGTTGCCATGATCGTCCACGTGCATCTCGCGGTCGAGTGCCCCGACCTGCTGGCCGAGCAGACGCGTTCCCGCGTAGGTCAGGGCACCCACGCCGAGGACGGTGGCCGCCGTGGCGCCTGCGCGCGTCGCGGCATTGCCCCCGATCCCTTGGAGCGTGCGCCCCACAACGCCGGCCGCGCCCGCGGCGGCGAGGGCGAAGGCGCCGAGCCGCGTCGCGGCGCGGGCCCGGGGCTCATGCTCACGCCAGGGAACGGTCGCCGCTACCGCCAACGATCCGACGACGACGGCGGCATCGCCGAAGCCACGGCCGCGGCTCCCGCCGATGCGCTCGCCGACGCGATCGAGGGCGCTGTGGACGGAGACCCCCCACGAATAGGCGGCAAGCGCTGAGACGCCGGTGATGATCCCCTGGTCCAGGCTCCGGCGTGTGAGCAGGTTGGGCTGGTAGGACAGGCCGACGCTGACGGCGGCGAGGACGAGTCCCGCGCGCGCGGAGGAGTCGAGACTGGGCGTGTGGGTCTCCATGGTCACATCCTCGCGTACGGCGGCCCGGATTCGTCGGGGAGGTCGGGAGGGGGGTGCCGGTAGGTCGCCGGGCTCTCGCTCAAGCGGATGGGGTGGGCCACCGTGGGGCTCCCGGCCACGTCGGCCACAGGCTCCAGGCCCAGCCTCTCCGCGAGCGCGAACGCCTCCGCGACGTCGTTGATCGGGCCGCAGGGCACCCCCCGGCCCATGAGGCGCTGCTGCCACGAGTCCGCGGTATCCGCCGAGAGCAGCACCACCAGCCGCCGGTTGAGATCCGCCCGATGACGAACCCGCTCGGGATTCGTCGCGAAGCGCGGGTCGGCGGCGAGGGCCGGATCGCCCAGTTCATCGACGAGGGCCGCGAACTGCCCGTCGTTGCCGACGGCCAGGACCACCTCGCGGTCGGCCGTCGGGTACACCTCGTACGGCGCGATGGACGGATGCGCGTTGCCGATGATCCCGGGTACCGCGCCGGCGCCGACGTACCCCGCTGACTGGTTGACCAACGCGGACAGCAGGGAGGACAGGAGTGACACTTCGACGTGCTGGCCTCGTCCTGTCGCATCGCGGTGTCGCAGTGCGGCGAGGATCCCCACTGTCGCATGGAGGCCGGTGATCACGTCGACGAGCGCGACCCCGACCTTCGTCGGCTGCCCGGGCTCCGGGCCGGTGATGCTCATGAGGCCGCCCATGGCCTGCACGAGGAGGTCGTAGCCGGGCAGGTCCGCCCCGGCCCCCGCGCCGAAGCCGGTGATGGAGCAGTAGACGAGGCCGGGGTTCAGGTCGGCGGCCGTCGAGTAGCCCAGTCCCAGCCGATCGAGGGATCCCGGCTTGAAGTTCTCCACCAGGACGTCTGCCGAAGCGACAAGTTCGCGGGCCTGCCGACGTCCGTCCTCGGTGGCCAGGTCGATGGCGAGCGGTCGCTTGTTGCGGTTGACGCCGTCGAAGTACGTCGACCGCCCGCTGGGGCCGTAGGGCGGCCCCCAGGCCCGCGTGTCGTCCCCGGATCCGGGCCGCTCGACCTTGATGACGTCCGCGCCGAGGTCGCCGAGCAGCATCGTCGCGTAGGGGCCCGCGAGCACCCGGCTGAAGTCCGCGACGACAAGCCCGGCGAGCGGCCCGGACGCACGCGCCTCAGGGCTCACGCGTCTCCCCGAAGCAGGGGCACGAGGGCCTCGAGAACGCGCGGGTCCTCGATCGTCGACGGAGTGGGCTCGTCGCGGCCGTCCGCGATTCCGCGCATGGTGCGGCGCAGGATCTTCCCCGACCGTGTCTTGGGCAGCGCCGCGACGACGTTGACCTCCTTGAACGCGGCGACCGGGCCGATCTGGTCGCGCACCAGGGCGACGATCTCGGCCTCCAGTTGGCCGGGGTCCACGTCGACTCCCGACTTCACGACGACGAGGGCGCGGGGAACCTGCCCCTTGATCTCGTCATGGACCCCGATGACCGCACACTCGGCGATGGCGGGATGCGATGCGACAACGCCCTCCATCTCGCCGGTGGACAGCCGGTGTCCCGCGACGTTGATGACGTCGTCGGTGCGCCCCATGACGTAGACGTAGCCGTCCTCGTCGAGATGGCCGCCGTCGCCTGTCGCGTAGAAGCCGGGGAAGACCGAGAGGTAGGCGTCCACGTACCTCTCGTCATCCCCCCACAGCGTCGGCAGGGTGCCCGGCGGCAGCGGCAGGCGCAGGGCAATGTTGCCGGAGGTGCCGCCCGGCACCTCGTCACCCCGCTCGTCGAGCACGCGCACGTCGTACCCGGGCACCGGGCGCGACGGCGAGCCGGGCTTGAGGGGAAGGGGGTCGAGGCCGCGCAGGCTCGACGCGATGGGCCAACCGGTCTCCGTCTGCCACCAGTTGTCCACGACGGGGAGCCCGAGGCGCTCGGTGGCCCACGCGAAGGTATCCGGATCCAGCCGCTCCCCGGCCAGGAAGAGCGCGCGCAGGCTCGACAGGTCGCGGGAGGCCATGTGCTCCCCTGCCGGGTCCTCCTTCTTGATGGCACGGATGGCAGTCGGCGCGGTGAACAGCCCGTTGACCCGATGCTGCGCCACCACACGCCAGAAGGCACCGGCGTCGGGGGTCCCGACGGGCTTCCCCTCGTACATCACCGTGGCGCATCCGGTGATGAGCGGGGCATACACGATGTAGGAGTGACCCACTACCCAACCCACGTCGGAGGCCGCCCACCACACGTCGTCGGGCCCGATCCCGTAGACATGCGGCAGGCTCCACGCCATCGCGACGGCGTGGCCGCCGTTGTCCCGCACGATGCCCTTGGGCTTCCCGGTCGTCCCTGACGTGTAGATGATGTAGAGCGGGTCGGTCGCCTCCACGACGACCGGATCGACAGGCGTTGCGCTGGCGAGCGCCTGCGTCCACTCGATGTCGCCCTCGCCCATCTCCGCAGTCGCCTGGGGGCGCTGCAGGACGACGCAGGCATCGGCACGATGCTCGGCGAGCCGACGGGCCTCGTCGACCAGCGGCTTGTAGGCCACCACGCGGCCGGCCTCGATGCCACAGGAGGCGGTGATGAGGAGGCGGGGCCGCGCGTCATCGATGCGCGCCGCGAGCTCGGGTGGAGCGAACCCGCCGAAGACGACCGAGTGGACGGCCCCGAGACGCGCGCACGCGAGCATGGCGATGAGCGCTTCGGGGACCATGGGGAGGTAGATGATGACCCGATCGCCACGCTCGAGCCCCAGGGCGCGCAGGGCGCCGGCGAACTCCGCGACCGCCTCGAGGAGCTCGGCGTAGGTATAGGTCGTCACCTCACCGGTGTAGGCGCTGTCGTGGATGAGGGCGACCCGGTCGCCTCGCCCGCGGGCCACATGCCGGTCCAGCGCGTTCGCGCAGGTGTTGAGGCGGCCGCCGGCGTACCAGCGGAAGAGCGGAGGGCGGGAGTCGTCGAGCGCACGGGGAGGCGGGGTGTCCCAGTCGATGAGCGCGGCGGCCTCGCCCCAGAAGCCCTCGGGGTCGGCCAGGCTTCGCGCGTGCGCGGCTTCGCCTGCGTTCGCCATGGCCGCGACGCTACCGCAGCCTCGCCTAGGAGGCTTCCGGATTCCGGTGGGCGGCGCTCGTGCGCACGGCGCGGGTGAGGATCCTCACGGCGACGGCCACGATCCCCAGGCCGAGGAACATCTGAATCATCGTGAGCGACCGCGCGACGGTCGTGAGGGGAGTGATGTCCCCGAAGCCGACGGTCGCGAGCACGGTCACGGTGTAGTAGTACGCGGTGAAGTGGTCCAGGGACTCCGTGAACGACGAGCCATTGGTGAGGGACAGCAGGTAGTAGGCGGTGGCGAAGATCGAGATGAACAGCACGATGCCGATGATCAGAGCCTCGAGGGCCCGCACCTCCGGGAAGCCCGACCTGCGGATCACCTGGACCTGGCGAATGAGGTAGAGGCCGAAGAGCGCGAGCCAGAGGATCACGGAGGCGAGGGTGAGCGGGACCGCCCACGCGCCCAACTGGGCGACGTTGCCGAGGACGCCGCCCAGCGCGACGATGAGGATCGACACGACCACCGTCCTCGCCGCGCTCACGAGCACGGCTCTTTGCCGTCCCGGCTGGACCGGGCTGCCCCAGATGTCCTGCTTCGTGGAGTCCTGCTTGCCCGTGGATGCCGTCTCGCCCATGCCCTACCTCCGGTCGTTCGGTCGACGTCCGACCGTAACGCCTAGGAAGGGGACGTGTCCGAAGACCTCTTGGCGCCGGAGATCCTCACTTCCCGGGTGAGGAGCCGGACCGTGACCGCGACGAAGCCGATATCGATGACCATCTGGATCATGGCCACTGACCGAGCAGGGACGGTCACCGGGGTGATGTCCCCGAACCCCACGGTCCCCAGGACGGTCACGGTGAAGTAGTAGGACGTGAAGAGATCGAGTTCCTGGGTGAAGGCACCGCCATCGGCCTGCGACATGAGGTAGTACGCATTGGCGAAGATGGTGATGAAGATGACGATGCCGACCAGGAGGGTCTCCCAGGCGAGCAGGGTCGGGAAGGGAGATCTCTGCACCTGGCGCAGCTTGTGCCGGATGTAGAAGCCGTAGAAGGCGATCCAGACGAGGATGTAGACGATCGCGAAGGGCAGCTGGAGCTCCCGGGGGACCGCGTTGATGTTGATCGCTACCGAGAGCGCGACCGCGGCAACGGTGATACCCGCGGCCCGCAGGGCGCTCGCGAGGGCGGCCCTGAGGAATGCGGCGTCCGTCAGCGGATGCCAGGGATGCTCGGTCGCTGGCGCTGCCACACGATCATGATGCCGTGGCGGCGAGTTGACCGCAGGCACCGTCGATCTCGCGACCCCGCGTGTCGCGCACGGTCACCGGCACGCGCGCCTCCTCCAGCGCGCGCAGGAACGCCCGCTCGTCGTCGGCGTCCGAGGCCGTCCATGGCGAGCCGGGCGTGGGATTGAGCGGGATGAGGTTCACGTGCACGAGGTGCCCCTGGAGCAATCGCGCGAGCATCTCGGCCCGCCAGCGCTGGTCGTTGATGTCCTTGATGAGGGCGTACTCGATGCTCACGCGTCTCCCGGTGCGGTCGGCGTACTCCCACGCGGCATCGAGCACCTCGCGGACGGGGTAGCGCACGTTGAGCGGCACCAGCGTGTCGCGCAGCTCGTCGTCGGGGGCGTGCAGGGACACCGCGAGCCGCAGCGGAAGGCCCTCCTTCGACAGGTCGAGGATCCGAGGCACCAGCCCCACCGTCGAGACGGTGATCCCCCGCGCTGACATGCCCAGACCCGCCGGGACCGGGTCGACGAGACGATGGATCGCACCCAGCACCGCCCGGTAGTTCGCCAGCGGCTCCCCCATGCCCATGAAGACGACGTTCGTGACGCGATCGCGGCTGCCCGGGAACGCGCCATCGCGCAGCAGGCGCGCCCCGGCCACGACCTGCTCGACGATCTCCGCGGTCGAGAGGTTCCGGGTCAGCCCGGCTTGGCCGGTCGCGCAGAAGGGACAGTTCATCCCACAGCCAGCCTGGGACGAGACGCACATGGTCACCCGATCGCGGTATCCCATGAGCACGGACTCGACCCGCGAGCCGTCGTGCAGGCGCCACACGGTCTTGACCGTGGCTCCTCCGTCGCAGCTGAGCTCGCGCACGGGGGCCAGCAGGGACGGCAGCAGCGCCTCGCCGACGAGCGTCCGATCGGCGGGGCTGAGGTCGGTCCACGCGGACGGGTCGGCCTCGAGTCTTCCGAACCAGTGTCGTGAGGCCTGGTCGGCGCGGTACTCCGGCAGCCCCAGCTCGGCCACGGCCGCCCGGCGCTCGGCCGGGTCCAGATCCGCGAGGTGACGCGGGGGCCTCCCGCGACGGGGCGCCTCGAGCACGATCTCACCGGGAACCGACATCTCACCAGTCTCGCATCAGGTGGGACCGAGGAAGAGCGTGAAGAGCGCCCAGGCCGCGAACGCATTGATCACCAGGGAGTCGAGTCGGTCCATGATGCCCCCGTGGCCGGGGAGGAAGGTCCCCATGTCCTTGACGCCGAGGTCGCGCTTGATCGCGCTCTCCGCGAAGTCGCCCGCCGTGGCCGTGACCGTGAGGACCGCCCCCATGACCAGGCCCTGCCACCAGGGTGCTTGGAAGATCCAGACGAAGGCGGCGACACCGATGAGGCACTGGACCACGAGCGAGCCGGCGAAGCCTTCCCACGACTTCTTCGGGCTGATCTGCGGGGCGATGGGGTGCCGGCCGAAGAGCACTCCGGTGGCGTAGCCCCCGATGTCGTTGCCGATCGTGAGCAGGATGAACACGACGATCCGCCAGGCGCCGTTGTCGGCGGCGAGCATGAGCATGGCGAACCCGGCCATGAGCGCGACGTAGCCCAGCAGGAAGATGCTGGCGCTGACGTCGCGCAGGTAGCCGTCCGTGCCGCGACGAATCCGCCAGAGGATCACGGCGACGACCCCTGCCCCCATGCAGACCAGCAGCGCCTCGGTGCCCCACACGTAGGCGGCCGCCATGCCGATGAGCGTGGTGGCGTAGACCGGGGTGCGCGCCACGCGGATGCCGCGCGCCGCGAACGCCGTGGTCAACTCATGGAGGGCGATGACGAGGGCGACGGCCGTGAGGACGGCGAAGAGCCACTTGACCCACACCAGGCTGACGATCACGAGGGCCCCGAGCACGACGCCCGAGGCGATGGCCGCGGGAAGATTGCGCCCGGCGCGGCCCGGGCTGGGCGGCGGCGAGGGCTCGGCGGGATCGCCCGCGACGGGTGAGGTCATGCTCAGACCTCGAGAAGCTCGGCTTCCTTGTGCTTGAGGATGTCGTCCACGTGCTCCACCGTCTTGTGGGTGACATCCTCGAGGTGCTTCTCCGCCCGCTTCACCTCGTCCTCGCCCACCTCGTGGTCCTTGAGCAGCTTGTCGAGGCTGTCCTTGGCGTGCCGGCGGATGTTGCGGATCGCGATACGGGCGTCTTCCGCCTTGGTCCGCGCCACCTTGATGTACTCCTTGCGGCGCTCCTCGGTCAGGGTGGGCAGGACCACCCGGATGATCGTGCCGTCGTTCGTGGGATTGACGCCGAGGTCGGAATCGCGAATGGCCTTCTCGATCGCCGCCAGAGACCCCTTGTCGTAGGGCGTGACGATCATCATGCGGGCCTCGGGCGACTGGAACGACGCGAGCTGGTTGACCGGTGTCATCGTTCCGTAGTAGTCGACCATGACCTTGGCGAACATCGCGGGGTTGGCCCGGCCGGTCCGGATGGTCGCGAAGTCCTCGCGGGCCACCTCGACGGCCTTCTCCATCTTCTCCTCGGCCTCGAGGAGGATCTCGTCGACCTGATCACTCACGTGCGCTCCCGTGCGTCGAAGGAGGTGCCACCGGACTTCGTCACCAGCGTCCCGATCCTCTCACCCCGCACCGCTCGCGCGATGTTGCCCTCGACGAGCAGGTCGAAGACGAGGATCGGCAGATCGTTGTCCCGGCACAGGCTGATGGCCGTACCATCAGCGACCTTCAGGTCGCGACTGAGCACCTCGTCGTGGGACAGCCGGTCGAAGCGGCGGGCCTGGGGATTGGCCCGGGGGTCGGAGTCATAGACGCCGTCGACCGCCTTGGCCATGAGCACGATCTCCGCGCCCACCTCGAGGGCCCGCTGCGCCGCCGTCGTGTCCGTGGAGAAGTACGGAGCGCCGAGGCCGGCGCCGAAAATGACCACGCGCCCCTTCTCGAGGTGGCGGATGGCCCGCCGCGGCACGTAGGGCTCAGCGACCTGCCCCATCGTGATGGCGGTCTGGACCCGGGTCTCGACGCCCTGCTTCTCCAGGAAGTCCTGGAGCGCGAGGCAGTTCATCACCGTGCCGAGCATGCCCATGTAGTCGGCCCGACCGCGATCCATGCCGCGCTGGGACAACTGGGCTCCCCGGAAGTAGTTGCCCCCTCCGATGACCACCGCGACCTGGGTGCCCCCGCGCACGACCCCGGCGATCTGACGGGCGATGGACGAGACGACGTCCGGGTCCACGCCAAGATCGCCGTCCCCGGCGAAGGCTTCACCGGAGAGCTTGAGCAGCACGCGACCCCATCCGGAGTCCGGGGCCTCGGACCAGGTGTCGATCGTCCCCTCGAGGGAGGGCTGCACCACCGTGGTCGTGTCCATACCGCCCCTCCCTCGTCGGTCCGTCGGTCGCCGTCAGCCCTGCCCGACCTCGAATCGCGCGAACGCGGTGACCGTGGTGCCTGAGTCTGCCAGCACTTGCTCGACCGTGCGCTTGCTGTCGAGGACCGAGGGCTGCTCGAGGAGGACCGCCTCCTTGAAGAACCCCTGGAGGCGTCCCTCCACGATCTTCGGGAGCGCCGCCTCCGGCTTGCCCTCCTCCTTGGCCGTGGCTTCGGCGATCCGGCGCTCGTTGTCGACGACATCGGCCGGAACATCGTCGCGACTGACGTAGGTCGGCCTCATGGCGGCCACCTGCATGGCCGCGTTGCGGGCGGCGTCCTCGCTCCCGGAGTACGCCACCATGACACCGACCTGCGGGGGCAGGTCCGACGCACGACGGTGGAGGTACGTCGCCGCGGGAGCCTGAAGGAGCGACACCCTGCCGAGCTCGAGCTTCTCGCCGATGATGCCGGCGAGGGCATCGATCGCCTGCGTCACGGTCTGGCCGTTCGACATCGTGGTCCCGGCCAGGGTCGCCGCGTCGGCGATCTGCATCTGCGCCGCTGTCGAGACGATCGTGCCGGCAAGCGCCTGGAAGTCCTCGCTCTTGGCCACGAAGTCCGTCTCGCAGAGCAACTCGATCATCGCGTTCTGCTCGGCCACGACCAGACCGTTGCTCGCCGTGCGCTCTGCGCCGCGCTTCGCCGCCTTGGCCGCGCCGGAGATGCGCAGTACCTCGATGGCCTTGTCGATGTCGCCGTCGGACTCCTCGAGCGCCTTCTTGCACTCCATCATCCCCGCGCCGGTGAGGTCGCGGAGCTTCTTGACGTCGGCGGCGGTGATGTTCGCCATGCCCTGCCCTTCGTTCTGGGGGCGCGCGGGCCCCGCTGCGGTGACGGACGCGTGGATCTGCGGGAGGAGCGCTATTCGGGAGCCGGACCCTCGGACGGGACCTCGACCACCTCGACCACCTCGATGACCTCGGCGGCGCCTCCCCCGCCCGCGAGGAGCTCCTGCTCCCACTCCGCGAGGGGCTCATCCGCCGCGACCTCGACGGCGTCCTCGCCCTCGCCGCGAGCCCGGCCAGCGCGGGCCATGAGGCCGTCGGCGACCGCGTCGGCGATCACCCGCGTGAGCAGGGTCACGGAGCGGATGGCGTCGTCGTTGCCCGGGATCGGGAAGTCGATCTCATCGGGATCGCAGTTCGTGTCAAGGATGGAGATGACCGGGATCCCCAGCTTGCGCGCCTCACCGACGGCAATGTGCTCCTTGTTGCTGTCGATGACCCACACCGCGCTGGGAAGGCGCGCCATGTCGCGGATGCCGCCCAGGGTGCGGTCGAGCTTGATCCGCTCGCGGTCGAGCGAGAGCAGCTCCTTCTTGGTCATGCCCGCTCCGGCGCCGCTGGTCTCGAGCTCCTCGAGCTCCTTGAGCCGCTGGAGCCGCTTGTGCACGGTGGAGAAGTTGGTGAGCATCCCGCCGAGCCAGCGATGGTTGACGTAGGGCATGCCCACGCGCGTCGCCTGCTGGGCGATGGCCTCCTGCGCCTGCTTCTTGGTCCCCACGAAGAGGATCGACCCGCCGTGGGCCACCGTCTCCTTGACGAACTCGTACGCGCGGTCGATGTACGACAGCGACTGCTGCAGGTCGATGATGTAGATGCCGTTGCGCTCGGTGAAGATGAAGCGCTTCATCTTCGGGTTCCACCGGCGGGTCTGGTGTCCGAAGTGGACACCGCTCTCCAGCAGCTGGCGCATGGTGACGACGGCCATGGCACTCCTTCGGGCGGCAGGGCGCACCCTGCCGCTGTCGGTTCCTCGCCGCCACCGGCCGGTGACGGCTCCTGGCACCCCGACGGCCACCCCGGCGGACCGGGACCGACGGCACTCCCCCGTCTCGGGGGTGGGGTGCGCGAGATGCCCGGGAGACCCGGGCTCGTCGCTGAGTCTACGGGGTCGGAGGAGCCGGGTTTTCCCCAGCCCGGCGCCCGAGGCTGGCCCCCGATCGCGAGGGTGTCCACCGTGAGGGCCATGAACATCGCCCTCGCTCTCGCCGCCCTCATCGCCGGAGCCCTCGCCGGACCTCTCGCGACCCCCGCGCCGCCCTCCTGGCAGTCCCCCGTGTCACCCCTCCTCGTGGAGCGGCCCTTCGCCGCCCCCGGGCAGCCCTGGGCCGCGGGGCACCGCGGGGTCGACCTGGCCGCCGCCCTGGGCGACACCGTCGTGAGCGCAGGGCCCGGCCGGGTGGTGCTCGCCCGCCGGATCGCCGGCCGATGGGTCATGGCCGTCGAGCACCCCCGGGGCCTCGCTCCCCTGCCCCCCGGGACCTGGCGGACCACCTACGAGGGGGTGCGTCCCGCCGTTCCGGAGGGGTCCTCCGTCCGCAGGGGCGACATCCTGGGCGTGCTGGAGGCGGGCGGGCACTGCGCCTGCCTGCACTGGGGATTGAAGTCCGGGACCCGCTACGCCGATCCCCTGCTGCTCCTCACCGCGGGCACCGTCCTCAAGCCCGTGGGGTCAGGCGCGCGGGTGGGCCTGCTCGAACGTCGCGCGCAAGCGCTCCACGGACACGTGCGTGTACACCTGCGTGGTGGCGAGGCTCGCGTGCCCGAGCAGCTCCTGAACCGCACGGAGGTCAGCCCCGCCCTCGAGCACGTGGGTAGCCGCCGAGTGCCGCAGGCCGTGCGGGCCGAGGTCGGGCAGGCCCTCCACTCGGGCCAGCGAGTCGTGGACGACCCGTCGCACCGTGCGCGGGTCGATGCGACCGCCACGCTCCCCGAGGAAGAGCGCCGGCCCGCTCCCCTCGCGCGCCAGGTGGGGACGCCCCTCGGACCGCCATGCGCCCAGCGCGCGCTCTGCCGGCACCCCGTACGGCACGACCCGCTGGCGGCCTCCCTTGCCGTGGACACGCACGGTCCGCCGGCCTGAATCCACGTCGTCGATGTCGAGTCGCGCGAGTTCCGAGACGCGCACACCCGTGGCGTAGAGGAGTTCGACCATGGCGCGGTCGCGCAGGCCGAGCGCGGACGTGTCGTCGAGGGAGTCCAGGAGCGACGCGGCCTGGTCCTGGGTGAGGACGGTGGGCAGGCGTCGTGCGCGACGCGGGCTCGCCAGTCGATCGCCGACGTCGGCTTCGAGGAGGCCGCGATGGCTGGCCCACTCGGTGAAGACGCGCGCACTGGCGGCACGGCGGGCCATGGTCGATCGTGCCAGCCCCCGTCGCTCCATGTCGGCGAGCCAGCCGCGCAGGGCGGTCAGGCTCAACTCGCCGATGTCCACGCGGCCACGCGAGGCACAGTGCCGTCGAAGGTCCTCGACGTCTCCCAGGTAGGCCCGGACCGTGTGGTCGCTACGACCGCGCTCAGCGGTGAGGTAGTCGGCGAAGCGCGCGAGTGCAGCGTCCCACTCCGCTGCGACGTCGGCGACCACACCGACATGGTCCAATGCCTGCCGTCCGCGCGGGCACGTCGCCACGCCGCGAAGCCCCGATCAGGCGGGCCTGCGCACCCAGCCCTCCTCGCTCCGGCGCACGTGCCCGGAGGCCTCGAGGATCCCGAGCGCCACGAGGACGTCGGTGGGAG
>CAIVWG010000073.1 GCA_903909555.1 uncultured bacterium
CGGGCAGTTCGAGGGGCTCGGCCGACTCGTCGCCGCCCTCGAGGGACCCGACGCGGAGCCCACCGCCGGCATCAGCGCGGCCTGCGTCGAGATGGCACTCGAGGGGCTGTGGCTCACGCGGCGGATCGACAAGGACGAGGCAGACGGCCGCGTCACGTACGCCGCCCCGGCGGAGTGACGGGCATGATCCCCGGACGCCTCGACCGGCCGCTGACGAGCGAGGCCTAGGTGGCCCGCTACCGCTACGGCGCCTACCACGGCGGCCCCGACCCGCTGGCCGATCCTGTCGACGCGGGCGCGGCCGTCGACGGCCTCGCCGATCGCATCTTCGACGGCAGCTCGGTGCGCGACGCCCTGCGCGACCTCATGCGCCAGGGAGCCGACGGCATGCGCGGGCTCGACGAGTTGCGCCGCAGGCTGCAGCAGCGCCGCCGCGAGCTCCAGAAGTCCGGCCGGCTGGACGGGCTGCTGGAGCAGGTGCGCGACAAGCTCGACGAAGCACTCGACCTCGAGCGATCCGCGCTCTTCCCCGACCCGTCCGATGACGCGCGCTTCCGCGAGTCGATGCTCGACATGCTGCCCGACGACACGTCGCGAGCAGTACGCGAGCTCGCCGACTACGACTGGCGCTCCCCCGAGGCGCGGGCGGCGTACGATGAGATCCGCGACATGCTGCGCCGCGACGTGCTGGACCAGCAGTTCAAGGACCTTTCCCGGGCCATGAGCAACCCGATGTCGCCGGAGGGGCAGCAGGCGCTCAAGGACATGCTCGCCGATCTCAACGCCATGATGGACAAGCACCGCCGCGGCGAGGACGTCACCGCGGACTTCGAGGAGTTCATGGACAAGCACGGGGAGTTCTTCCCCGATCGCCCCGAGTCCTTCGAGCAGCTGCTCGACGACCTCGCCCGCCGCGCCGCCGCGATGCAGCGCATGCTGGACTCCCTCACCCCCGAGCAGCGCGAGGAGCTCGCCGGCCTCATGGAGCAGGCCTGGCAGGACCTCGACATGGCCGCCGAGATGGCAGCGCTGCAGGACAACCTGCGGGCGCTGCGGCCCGATCTCGCGTGGCAGGGCCGGCAGCGCATGTCCGGGGAGCAGGGCCTGGGCCTGCCCGATGCCACGGCCGCCCTCGCCGAGCTCGCCGACATCGACGCCCTCGAGTCCCAGCTCGCGCAGTCCTACCCGGGGGCGACCCTCGAGGACATCGACGAGGACGCCGTCCGCCGGGCGCTGGGGCGCCAGGCGGTGGACGACATCGAGCGGCTGCGCGAGATCGAGCGCCAGCTGCGCGAGCAGGGCTACCTCACCGACCGCCTGGAGTTGACGCCGAAGGCCATCCGGCGCATCGGCCGCACCGCGCTGCGCCGGGTGTTCTCGGGCATGGAGGCGGGCCCACGCGGCGACCACGACGTGCACGACACCGGTGCGGCCGGCGAGCTCACCGGCCAGACGCGCACCTGGCAGTTCGGGGACGAGCAGCCGCTCGACGTGGTGCGCACGATCGGCAACGCCGCGCGCCGCCATCTCTCCGAGGGCGCCGAGGGCCCGCTGCGCCTGTCGCACGAGGACTTCGAGATCCGCGAGACCGAGACGCGCACGCGCGCCGCCGTCGTCCTCCTGGTCGACCAGTCCTTCTCCATGGTGATGAACGACACCTGGCGAGCGGCCAAGACCACGGCCCTGGCGCTCCATGCCCTCGCGTCGTCGGCGTTCCCGCTCGACGCCCTGCAGGTCATCACGTTCTCCAATCTCGCCCGGGTCGTCCCGGCCGAGGAGCTTCCCGACCTCGACGCCGGGGACATCCAGGGCACGAACCTCCACCACGCCCTCCTCCTCGCCGGCCGCTTCATCGACCGCCACCGCGACGCCGAGCCGGTGTGCCTCGTGGTCACCGACGGCGAGCCCACCGCGCACCTGCTCCCCGGTGCCGGACCGGGGGGCGGGCCGGACTGGTGGTTCATGTGGCCGCCCGATCGCGAGACGATCGCGCTCACCGTGGCCGAGGTGGACCGGCTCACCCGGCGGGGCGTGCCCATCTCGTGGTTCCGGCTGGGCGACGACCCCCGGCTCGAGCGCTTCCTCGACGCCATGGCGCGTCGCAACGGCGGGCGTGTCTTCGCCGCCGATGGCGCACGCCTCGGGGACTACGTCGTCACGGATTACGTGCGCTCGCGGCGCGGGCGACGGCGTTCCGCCTGATGCCGGGTCGCGCCGCCCTCTCGCGCGCCCCGTAGGCTCGCCCCTCGTGCGCCGATGGATCCCGCTGCTGCGCGACCTGCCGGTCGAGGTCAGCGTCCTCGCGTCCATCGCCTTCTTCGTCGCCCTGGGCTTCGGGATCGTCATTCCCTCGATCCCGATCTTCGCCGACTCGTTCGGGGTATCGGCCCTGGCCGCCTCGGCCGTGGTGTCGTCGTTCGCGCTCATGCGCTTCGTCTCGTCGCCTCTCGCAGGTGCCTGGACCAACCGGTTCGGCGAGCGCCTCGTCCTCGCCTCGGGCCTCGCCATCGTCGCGCTGTCGAGCCTCTTCGCCGGGCTCTCGCAGAGCTACGTCCAACTGCTCGTGCTGCGAGGCGTGGGCGGCATCGGATCGGCCATGTTCACGGTGTCCGCGCTCGCACTCCTGCTGCGCGTCGTGGACTCCGACCAGCGCGGCCGGGCATCGGCGGCGTGGCAGGGAGGCTTCCTCGTCGGGGGCGTGGCCGGCCCGGCGCTCGGGGCCGTGCTGCTCGCCATCTCCATCCGTGCCCCGTTCTTCTTCTACGCGGGCACCCTGGCGGTGGCGACCGTGATCGCGCTGGTGTACCTCTCCCCCGCCCGCATCGCGGCCCGCGAGGAGCAGGTCGCCGGGGAAGGCGGCGTGCTGCCCGCGGGGGACGGCGTGACCCAGCCGCGGGCGGGAGGCTGGGCCGAGCTGCGCGAGGCCCTGGGCAACGGCGCCTACCGGGCCGCACTCGCGGTCAACCTCGCCACGGGGCTCACGGCGTTCGGCCTGCGCGCCGCGCTCATCCCGCTCTTCGTCGTCGAAGGGCTCCAGCAGGGACCGAGCCTGTCCGGATGGGCGTTCCTCGTCGCGGCCGTCGTACAGGCGCTCTTCCTGGTTCCCGCCGGACGCCTCACCGACCTGCGCGGCCGTCGTCCCGCCATGATCATCGGCACGGTCGCCACCGTGGCCGGGATGCTCATGCTCGTCGCCGACGATCTCGCCACCGGCTCCCTGTCGCTGGCCCTCGTGGTCTTCTTCGCGAGCATGGTGGTGATGTCGGTGGGCACCGCGTTCCTCGGGTCCGCACCGTCCGCGGTCGTCGGGGACATCATGGGAGGCCGCCAGGGGGGAAGCGTGGTGGCGACGTACCAGATGGTCTCCGACCTCGGCGCGGTGATCGGGCCGCTCCTCGGCGGGCTGCTCCTCGACCTCTACGGCTTCGAGTGGGCGTTCGGCGTCGGCGCGGCCGTGGCCGCCATCGCGCTGGTGTTCGTGCTCCTCATGCCCGAGACGCTGCGCAAGCCCGCGCCCGCTCGTTGAGCGGCGGGATCAGGCGTAGGCAGGGGCGATGCGCTGCCACGGGCGCGCGGCCTCGATGAGCGAGGCCACTCCGAGGAGCAGCGACTCCCCACCGCGACGCGTCACGATCTGCGCGGCCACCGGCGTCCCGGCATCGGGATGCACCCCCATCGGGACGACGAGGGCCGGGAGCTGCGCGACATTCCACGGCGCGGCGTACGGCGCATAGCGGATGTTCGCGAGCATCGTGGCGGACCAGCCTCCGTCATGCCAGCGACGGGACTCGATCGGCGGCCGCGCCAGCGCCGGGGTGATGAGGACGTCGTACTCCCCGAAGAACGCCTCCGCGTGCGCGATCCACGCGTCGCGCAGGCGCTGGCTCATCAGCGGGGTACGGCGCACCCAGCGACCGAGGCGGGCATGACGCCGCACGCGCGGCTCCAGCGATGACGCGTCGGCGACCGCGTCGGCGTCGGCGGCCGTCCCGGCGAACCAGCGCACCAGGCCCGCGATCGCCGCGGCGTTGCCCGCCGCGTCGGCGACGGACACCGGCTCTGCTCGGCGCACGTCGTGGCCCGCGGAGACGAGGACCGCGGCCGCCGCCTCCGCCGCCGCCGCGAAGCACGGGTCGAGAGTCACCCCGGCGACGGGCGGGCGGAAGGACAGCGCGACGCGCAGGCGCTGGTCGGGCGGCGCGACGGCAGCGAGCGCCGGGTCGTCCGCCATCACCGACAGCAGCAGCGCGGCGTCCTCCACCGTGGTGGCGAGCGCGCCGTTCTCCGACAGGCCGAACCAGTCCGTCTCGCCGAGTTCGGCGGGCACGACCCCGAGTCCGGGCTTGATGCCCACCAGGCCGGTGCAGGCGGCGGGGATCCGCACGCTGCCCATGCCGTCGTTGCCGTGCGCGACCGGCACCATGCCCGATGCCACCGCCGCGGCCGAGCCGCCGCTCGAGCCCCCGGGCGTGCGCCCGAGATTCCAGGGGTTGCGCGTGACGCCGTACACCGAGTCGGTGGCGCCGTACACGCACAGCTCGGGTACGCGGGTCAGGCCGACGACCACTCCCCCGGCTGCGCGGATGCGCGCCACGACAGCGTGATCGGCGGCCTGCGGGGCTGCATCGGTCGCGGCCGATCCCACCCGCATGGGCTCCCCTGTCACCGGCACGTTGTCCTTGACCGCCACGGGCACGCCGGCCAGCGGGAGGCGGGCACGGTCGGGACGGGCATCGACGTCTCGGGCCTCGGCGAGCGCGCGCTCGCCGCGCACCACCTGGAACGCCTCGAGGGCATCGTCTCGAGCGGCGATCCGGTCGAGGGCGGCCTGGGTCTCCTCCACCGCGGAACGCCGACCCGCGCGGACCTGGGTCGAGATCGCGGTCGCAGTATCGACGACGCGGGTGTCACTCATCCGAGTGCCTGCTTGAGATCGGCGACGAGGTCATCCGCAGTCTCGATCCCGACCGACAGGCGCACCAGGTCGGCGGGGACCTCCAGGGGGCTGCCGGCGGCGGAGGCGTGCGTCATGCGGCCGGGATGCTCGATGAGCGACTCGACACCGCCCAGGGACTCGCCGAGGGTGAAGACCCGGGTGCGGCCGCAGACGTCGATCGCCTCCTGCTCCCCGCCCGCGACGCGGAAGGACACCATGCCCCCGAAGTCGCGCATCTGCCGCGCGGCGACCTCGTGACCGCGCTGGGTGGGCAGCCCCGGGTAGTGGACCTGCGTCACGCGCGGGTGGTCGACGAGGAGGTCGACGATGGCGCGGGCATTGGCGCAGTGCCGGTCCATGCGCACCCCGAGGGTCTTGATGCCGCGCAGCACGAGCCAGGAGTCCCAGGGCCCGGGGACGGAGCCCATGGCGTTCTGGAGGTAGGCCAATCTCTCGCCGAGTTCCGGATCGCGGACCACGAGGGCCCCGCCGATCACGTCGCTGTGGCCGCCGAGGTACTTGGTCGTGGAGTGGACCACGACGTCGGCGCCCAGCGACAGCGGCTGCTGGAGATAGGGCGACGCGAACGTGCTGTCGATGACGAGGAGGGCGCCCGCTTCACGCGCCACCTCGGCCAGCGCGCCGATGTCGACGACGGTGAGCAGCGGATTGGTCGGCGTCTCGGCCCAGATGATGCGGGTGGCCCCCGGGCGCACGGCGCGACGCACGGCCTCGATGTCGGTGAGGTCGACCGGCGTGTGCTCGACGCCCCACGGCTCTGCCACGCGCGCGAAGAGCCGATAGGTGCCGCCATAGGCATCGTTGCCGATGATCGCGTGCGAGCCAGGGGCGCACGCGGTGCGCAGCAGGGTGTCCTCGGCGGCGAGCCCGGAGGCGAAGGCCAGGCCGCGCGCGCCGCCCTCGAGCGAGGCCATGCACTCCTCGAGCGCCGTGCGCGTGGGGTTGCCGCTGCGGGAGTACTCGTAGCCGCCGCGCAGGCCGCCGACGCCGTCCTGGGCGTACGTCGACACCTGGTAGACGGGCGGCACGACGGCCCCCGTGAGCGGGTCGGGCTCCTGGCCGGCATGGATGGCGCGCGTCTCGAAGCCGGTCTCGGCCCATTCCGTCATGGCACGAGCCTACGAGGTGGGGAATACTCCCCTCATGGCCTTCCTCTTCTCCTCCGCCAAGTCCAGCATGGTCACGCCCGCCGATGCCCTGGCCGGTCGGCCGGAGTACCCGTTCGAGATCCCCGCCGATCACGCGGTCCTCGGTACTCCCCTCCGCGACCTGCCCGTGGATCCGTGGCCGAC
>CAIVWG010000074.1 GCA_903909555.1 uncultured bacterium
CACCTGCGGATGCGGACGTTCGACGCGTGGGTGCACGAGCAGGACATCCGGGATGCGCTCGATGAGCCGGGTCACGCCGACAGCCTCGGCGCGCAGGCGACCGCGGCGCACCTCCTGCCGGGGCTGCCCAAGATCTGGGCCAAGGGCGCCGGCGCGCAGCCGGGGGAGGTGCTCGCCCTCCACGTGACCGGACCGCTGTCCTTCGATCGGACCGTGGTGATCGATGCCGATGGGCGGGCGCGCATGACCGACGGGGTCGTCGATGCCACGACGACACTGTCGATGCCCTGGCTTGCCTACCTGGGACTCTCCTGCGGACGAGGCGATCCGGCCGAGTGGATCACCCAGGTCACGTCCACCGGTGATCGACGACGCGCCGATGGCGTGCTCGCCGCGATGTGCATCACGCCCTAGCGGCGCTTGCGTGCCTAGGATCGGCGAGGCCGCCGCGGCATCGGGTCGCGGCCTCGTCAAGGAGCCCTCGTGCGACGTACCACCGTCCTGTGTGCCCTCTCCGCCGCTGCCCTCACCGCCACCGCGATCGTGATCGCGGGCCCCGCCGGTGCCGTAGGCCCGGCCATGGCGCCGTCCAAGCTCGACAAGTGCGGCTTCACCCGCAAGCCCAACCTGTCCCAGTGGCCGGGGGGCACCGCCACGATGGTTCCGCAGGGGCGCATCCCCGCCGGCAAGAACACGATCATCCAGGGCAAGGCCGCCACGGGGCTTCCTGACGGCACCCGGCTCGAGCTCCTGCGCTTCAACCCCTCGGGCAACGGCTGCCACGGCTCGCTCGACCGCATCGGGAGCGGTATCGCCACGACCGTCAAGGGCGGGAACTACTACATCAACTTCCAACTCGACCGTCAGGGCTCGTACGGGTACGCACTCCAGGCCGTCAGCGGGAGTAACAGCTACGAGATCGAGTTCCAGATCACCCCGCCGTAGCGCCGTCAGAGCCGGTCTTCGAGCGCGGGGAAGGCCGTGCGCCACTCCGCGACGACGGCCGGCTCGACGGTGGCCACGAGGATCTCCTCGGAGTCGCCGGCCTCGGCCACGACCGTCCCCCGGGGGTCGACCACCACCGATCGCCCGCCGAGGGTGATGCCGGCGTGGCTGCCGACGCCGTTGGCGGCCACGAGCCACGCGAGGTTCTCGATCGCTCGCGCACGCGCGAGGACGCGCCAGTGTTCGATTCGAGGACTAGGCCACCCGGAGCACAGCAGGAACGCCTCTGCCCCCCGGTCGACCAGTGCCCGGAACATCTCGGGGAAGCGGAGGTCGTAGCACGTCGCGAGTCCGGTGGGACCCAGTGGCGTGTCAACGACCACGAGTTCGGTGCCGGCTGACATCAACGTGCGTTCGCCCTCCGCGAAGCCGAAGAGGTGCCGCTTGCGGTAGGTCGCGGCGATGGAGCCGTCCGGCCCCACGAGCACGGCGGTGTTGTACGTCGCGCCGTCCGGGGCTCGCTCGGCGAAGGAGCCCGCGTGCACCCATGTCGCCGCGTCCGCGGCCATGGTGCGGATGCGGTCCAGCAGGGAGGAGTCCAGCGGCGCGGCCACCTCGCGTGCCACGGCGAGGTCGAAGGCCCCCGAGAGCCACAGCTCCGGCAGCACAGCGAGGTCACAGTCCGGGAGGGCATCGGCCAGGAGCCCGAGCACGCGCTCCCCTCTGAGCGCGGGGGTCTCCGCAGCATCGGACGAGGCCTGAACGAGGGCGACACGACTCACCCCACGCACCCTACGCCGTGGGCATCCCCGCGGCATCGAGGTCGGCGTAGCCACCCTCGAGGTCGTACACGTGGGCGTATCCCAGGGTGGCCATCTCCGCCGTCGCGACCGCGGACCGGTTGCCGCTTCGGCAGTACACCGCGTACGTCGCCGCCGGGTCGAGTTCGCCGATGCGTTGCGCGAAGTCAGCAGATTCCACCGGGATGTTGAGGGAGCCCTGAACATGGCCCGCGGCGAACTCCTCCGGGGTGCGCACGTCGATGACGACGGTGCCGGGGCTCATGGCGACGCCCATCCAGGTCGGCACGTCGACCCGCACGGGGGCGTTCGGCTGAGATGCGGGGGCGGAGGGAGCCGGCGGTGCGGCGGCGCTGCCACTGGAGCAGGCGGCGATCCCGGGTGCGACCACGAGGGCGAGAGCGAGGGACAGGGTTACGGCGGGGCGTCGGAACATACCCCCCAGGGTATCAGTCCGGTCGCCGCGAACGCTGGTCCAGGGCCGCCAGGTGCTCGTTGTAGGCGGTGAGCTCGGCGTCGCCGTCGCGGTCCGCCTGGCGGTCTTGCCGCCGCGCCTCACGCTCGTCGCTGCGTGCCCACTGGGCGGCAACCATGACCACCATGAACAGCATGGGGATCTCGCTGATCCCCCAGGCCACCTGTCCCCCGTAGCGGGTATCGGTGAGCGGATCGACGACCCATTCGGGTCGCACGACGCCGTACCACTCCTGGGCCAGGGGCGTGGTGCCCATCATGACGATCACGGCGAACAGGCCGTGGACTCCCACCATGAGCAGGATCAGGCCGAACTTGGCCCAGTAGGGGATGGGCTTCGGCACGGGGTCGACGCCCATGACGACCCACGCGAAGAGATAGCCCGATCCGATGAAGTGAAGTTGCATCGCCACGTGGCCGACGTGACTGCCCATGAACCACGACAGCGCAGGCGTGAAATAGAGCGCGAACATGCTGGCGCTGAAGATCACGAAGACGAATACAGGATTCGTGACCACCTTCGCGACGGGCGAGTGCAGCCCCCAGACGATCCACTCACGCAGGCCCCAGCGAGGACCTTTGGCGGCGGGGAGCGCTCTCAGCGCAAGCGTGAAGGGCCCTCCCAGCACGAGGAGCATCGGCGCGAGCATCGCCATGGTCATGTGCTGGACCATGTGGAGGCCTACCGAGACGCGGGAGTACTCGGCGATGCCGGCGTTGGTCGCCCAGATGAGGACGGCGACTCCGGCCAGCCAGGAGAGCGTCCGGCCCCAGGGCCAGCGGTCCCCTCGGGCGAGCAGAGTGACGACCCCCGCGATGTAGAGGGCCGCCAGGGTGATGCCGCCGACGAGGAAGAGCGGCTCCAGTCGGAAGCCGAACGCCACGCCGATGACGTCAGGCGGCGGAGGGTACGGATAGCCGAGGAGGGATTCGCCGTAGCTCGGCAGGGCGGATTCGATGCGTGGGTACGGGCTCACCGCGAGTGCGACGCCGACCGCGAACGCACACACGAGCAGGACGATCTCGAGCGCGGCCAGGCCGAGGAAGGCACGGCTGCTTCCGTCGGCGATCGAGGGCCGTAGCGACCGGCGGATGAGCACGGCAACGCCGACGAGCACGAGGATGAGGAGGATCTTGGTGAGGACCCCTCTGCCGTACTCCGTCGTGAGCAGTTGTCCCACGGTGTCCAGTCGCGTGTAGGCGTTGGCGGCGCCGCTGACGGCGAGGAGCGCGACGCACACGGTCGCCGTCACGCCGAAGCGCGCGGCTGCATCGCGGAGTGGACCGCCCTGCGCGTAACCCGCATCCCGCCGGATGCCGTGGAAGAGCAGGGCCATGAGTCCGCCAATCCACAGCGCCGCTGCGACCGTGTGGGCAACGCCTGAGGTCAGGGCCAGGGCGTGGTCACCGAACCCGGATCCGTGACCGGCGAGCGCGGGCAGGGCCACCGCAGCGGCGGCGAGCACGAGCCACAGTGCGGTCATGCCGAGGGTGGCGGTGAAGAGGCAGCCGATCGCGATGACCGCGGCGAGGACGGCCACGAGGGCGAGGGCGCGCGTCAGGGGGATGTCCCAGGCGTACGTCGCGGCCACGTCGGGGCTCATGGCCCGGTCGAGCGGCACGCCGAGGATCTGCGCCAGTGCGAGGAACATCTGCAGGAGCGCCAGGACCGCCCAGGCCCCGGAGGTGACCGTGGCCCGCAGGAGGTCCTGGCGCCCCTCGGGCGAGACCACTCCCCGGGTCCCGGAGGGATCGAGGAATGCCGCGGCGAGGAGCCAGCCCAGGGTGACGGCTCCCGCGAGGTCGGTGAGCAGGCGGACGATCGGCAGGCCCCAGCCCACGACCGGGCCGGGGTCGGGCAGTCCCGCAGCGGCGGGGGCGTACGAACCGCCGGTGACGGTGAGGGCAGCCACGAGGATGACGACGCCGAGCACGACCAGGCTGACGGCGAGCAGGGGCAGGGCTCGCGGTGTCGAGGGGGCCTCCGCCTCGCGGGTGATGCTCATGGAGGCGATCTAGCGGGTGCGGCTACGGGCGACGAGGCCGACGATCGCGATGGCGGCGAGCACCACCACGGCCACGCCCGCGATGATCCATCCGGCGTTCGACGATGAGGAGGAGTCGGACGCGGGGCTGGCTTCGGGGGAGGGGATCGAGTCGCTCGGCGACGCCGTGGGCGATTCCTCCGCAGGTGAGGACGTCGCCGTCGGCTCCGGGGCGATCGTCGGGTCAGGCGGGGTCGCGGTCGTGGAGGTGGGGGTCGGCGTGGGCGTTGGCGACTCGCTGGTGGGGCTCGGCGAGGACTCGACGTAGGAGAAGTCGATGCTCCCCTCGATGGGGTGCCCGTCCTGGGAGACGACGCGGTAGGTGACGGTCCAGTCCCCGGGGACGAGGTTCTGAGGCCACGTGGCGCTCGCGGTCGGGCCATCCACGGTCGTGATGATGAGATCACCGATCTCCCCATCGGGGTTGGTGACGATCATGCGGACGAAGTCCGGCAGCAGCGGCTCGTTGAAGGTGAGGGTGATCTCCTCCGGGGCACGGCTGAGTTCTGCCCCATCCTCGGGGTCCGATGACACCAACTGGGAGTGGGCCTGGACCGCGGGCGCGATCCAGGCAACCAGGATCAGGCTCGCCAGGAGCGCCAGCAGGGCACCCGTGACCGAGGTCAGGCGCGTGGCTCGCGAAGACATGGTTCGAGCGTACGCTCTGCCCGCGGTGCCGCCGTCACGCGGAGTGGGGCGCCGAAGGATCAGAAGGCTTCCTCCGGGAGCACCATGAGGGCGTCGTCCGTCGACTCCGCCACCGCGCGCTCGGCGGCCAGGAGCGGCAGCCGGTTGCGGGCGAACCACTTGGCGGTGGCGACCTTGCCCTCGTAGAACGGCACGTCCCGACCGGAGGCCCCGTTCTCGAGCGCGGCGATGGCGACCTCGGCCTGCCGGAGGAGCAGCCAGCCGATCACGAGGTCACCGGTCGCCATGAGGAGGCGGGTGGTGTTGAGGCCGACCTTGTAGATCTCGTCGGGGTTCTCCTGCGACGCCATCGCCCAGCCGCCCAGGGCGGCGACGATGCCCTGCACGTCCTCGAGGGCCTTGCCGAGGATCTCGCGCTCGGCGGCGAGTTGCCCGTTGCCCGCGTCGCCCTTGACGGTCTCGGTGATCTGGGCGGCGAGGTAGAAGATCGCCTTGAACTGGTCCCGGACCATCTTGCGGAAGAAGAAGTCAAGCCCCTGAATGGCCGTGGTGCCCTCGTAGAGGGTGTCGATCTTCGCGTCGCGGATGTACTGCTCCACGGGGTAGTCCTGGAGGTAGCCCGAACCGCCGAAGGTCTGCAGCGAGGTGGCGAGGAGCTCGTAGGAGCGCTCCGACCCCACGCCCTTGACGATCGGGAGAAGCAGGTCGTTCATGCGCTCGGCCATGTCGAGATCGATCCCCTCGACCCCGGACTTGGCCATGAGGATGAGGTCCTGCCACTGCGCGGTGTAGTGCACCAGGGCGCGCATGCCCTCGACGTAGGACTTCTGCATCATGAGGCCGCGCCGGACATCGGGGTGGTTGATGATGGCGACGCGCGGCGCGGTCTTGTCCATCATCTGCGGCAGCTTCGCGCCCTGCACCCGCGTCTTGGCGTAGTCGAGCGCCGCGAGGTACCCGGCGGACAACTGGGCGATCGCCTTGGTGCCCACCATCATCCGGGCGTACTCGATGACGAGGAACATCTGCGCGATGCCGTCGTGGACGTCTCCGACCAGCCAGCCGACCGCCGGCTGCTTCTCCCCGAAGGTGAGCTCGCAGGTGGTCGACACCTTGAGGCCCATCTTCTTCTCCACGTTGGTGACGAAGACACCGTTGCGATCGCCGAGCTCACCCGTCTCCAGGTCCACGTGGTACTTCGGCACGAGGAAGAGGGACAGTCCCTTGGTGCCCGGTCCGCCCACGCCTTCGACGCCCACGGGGCGTGCGAGCACGAGGTGGACGATGTTGTCCGCCATGTCGTGCTCGGCCGACGTGATGAAGCGCTTGACGCCTTCGATGTGCCACGTGCCGTCGGCCTGCGGGAGAGCCTTCGTGCGCCCAGCGCCCACGTCGGATCCGGCGTCAGGCTCGGTGAGCACCATCGTTCCGCCCCACTCGCGATCGATGATGAGCTCGGCCCAGCGCTTCTGGTCCGCGTTGCCGACCTTGTCGAGGATGGCGGCGAATCCGGGGCCGGACATGTAGAGGAAGGCGCCGGGATTGGCGCCGAGGAACATCTCCGCGGCAGCCCAGCGCAGCGATGGTGACGAACCCGCTCCGCCGAGATGAGGGGGAAGGTCCAGTCGCCACCACTCGGAGTCCATGAGCGCCCGGAAGGACCGCTTGAAGTCCTCCGGCATGGTCACCGTCGAGGACTCCGGGTCGAAGACGGGCGGATGACGATCGCTGGACAGGTAGGACTCCGCGAGGGGACCGGTCGCGAGACGCTCGATCTCGCCGAGGGCGTCGCGCGCGGTATCGGCGTCCATGTCGGAGTAGGGCCCGACTCCGAGTCGGTCCTCGAGGCCGAAGACCTCGAAGAGGTTGAACTCGATGTCGCGCAGATTGGCGCGGTAGTGGGACATGGCGTCTCCTCACCTCGGGCCTTCGACGGCCGCATGGTTACCCACGGGTACTACCCGTCGGTAACCATGATGCTACCCGCGGGTAGCCCACGCAAGGGGACACCGGCCTGATCTCATGGCGACCTGCCTCTCGCGGGCCCGGATCGGTACGGTGGCGGCGTGAGCGTTCCCTGGGCCGACTCGGTGACCCCGATCGCCCCTCCGCCCGAATCCATCCCGCACACCTCGACCCTCGTGTACGCGGGGATCGTCACCGGGGCCTGGTCGGGCCTGCTCTCGCTCCTCGTGTACGGGCTGGGCCGGCTCCTCGGGGTCCCCTACGAGGTGGTGACGCCGTTCGGGCAGGTGCTCGGCGTGGTCCCCTGGTACCTCGCGCTCCTCGTCCCCCTCGTGGCCGGGGTGGTGGGCGGCTACCTCGCGGCGCTGGCTCTGGGCCGGCCGCACGCGAAGCGCATCGTCTTCTGGGCGGGCACCGCCATCGCGGTGGTCTCCTGCGCGATCCCCCTGGCCCAGTCGTCGGAGGTGCTGGTCTCCACCAAGATCTGGCTCCTCGTCCCTCACGCCATCACGTGGTTCCTGGTCGTCCCGCAACTCGCACGGATCGTCGGCGACTCAGAGCCTGGAATGACGATGGTGCGCGAATAGCGGCTGTCCCGTCGCTACGGTGGTGGCCATGTCACAGGAAACCGCCGTGAGGCCAGGTTCGGTCACGATCGTCGTCATCCTCATCTGGATCGGTTTCGCCTTCACCCTCGTCGGGGCCGTGTCGCTGGTGCTCATCGGCACCGGCATCGCTTCGAGCACGCCCGAGGCGATCGCCGCGGAACTCGAGCGTCTTGACCTCCCGGCGGCGTGGGCTCCGAGCATCGGCCCGATCCTCATCGTGTCGGGGGCGTTCCTTCTCGTGATCGCCTTGATCTACGCCCTCTTCGCCGTCTTCATCTCGCGGGGGAGCAATGTTGCACGCATCCTCATCGCGATCATCATCGCGATCAGGATCATCGGCGGGATCATCATGATGATCACCGGCTGGGGTACCGACACGTGGCTGTTCTCGGTGTTCCTCGGCGTGGCACTCGATGTCGCCGTGCTCTTCCTGCTCTTCAATAGCCAGGCGAACGCGTTCTTCACCGATCGGGTGAGAGTCCCGTAGCTCAGCCGCGCGCCTCGAGGCGCGCCTTCAGCGCATCGCGCTTCTCCTCGAACCGTGCCGCCTGCACGTCCATCGACTCCATCATCTCGGCCAACTCCTGCCGGGCGATCTCCCCCTCGGGCCCGAGGTCCTCACGCTCGAAGACCCTCCAGAAGCGCAGGTTCGGCGCGACCACCTCGTCGCGGTGCTGGCGGATGTCGTAGATGCCCGCGACCGCAATCTCGACGGCCTTGCGCGCGAAACCGTCGATGCCGTGTCCGGGCATGGCGAAGTCGCGCACGTTGTCGGTGACGGCCCGCATGGTCGCGTCGGGAGCCCGGTCGAACGCCGCCCCCAGCACATTGCGGTAGAAGATCATGTGGAGGTTCTCGTCCGTGGCGATGCGCTGAAAGAGCTGCTCCGCGAGCGGATCCCCGGTCGCGGCACCGGTGTTGCGGTGGGACACGCGGGTGGCGAGCTCCTGGAACGACACGTAGGCGACGCCGTGCAGGAGCCCGGGGTGGATGGGCTGGAACCCGGCCGTCATGTGCACCATGCGCGCGTCCTCGAGAGCGACGGGGTCGATGGCGCGCGTGACGACGAGGTAGTCGCGAATCGCGATGCTGTGCCGGTTCTCCTCCGCGGTCCAGCGGCCGACCCAGGTCCCCCACGGCCCGTCGTGGCCGAAGATGTCGGCAATGGCGTGGTGGTAACTGGGCAGGTTGTCCTCGGTGAGGAGGTTGACGATGAGGCTCGTGCGCGCGGCCTCGCTGTAGCGCTGCTGCTCCGGTGACCAGTCCTCCCCGCCCAGGAAGGCGAAGTCGCGGCCCTGGCTCCACGGCACGTAGTCATGGGGGTTCCATGCCTTGGCGGTCGAGAGGTGCCGGTTGAGCTCCCCCTCCACCACGGGCTCCAGGTCGATGAGGAGACGCAGGTCCAGGCTGTCATCCACGGCCGTCACGGGTACAGCCTCCCAGGTCGTGGCGCTCGCGTCGCGCGCAGTCCGCCATTTCGCCCCGGCCGTCGCTGGGTTCTGAGAGGGTGTTGCCATGTCTCGCCGCCTCGGCCTCGTCGCCGTCACCTGCGCCCTTGCCCTCCTTGCGGTCCCTGCCGCCTCGGTCTCCGCCGAGCCGGCGGCGTCGACGCCTGCCGCGGCATCGGTCGCATCGCCTGCTGCCTCGAACGCCTCCCTGGCGTGGGGCTCGTGCGACCGGAGGTTCCCGAGCCGGGTCGAGTGCGGCACGCTCACGGTGCCCCGCGACTGGGCGAACCCGTCGGCCGGGCCCACCTACGAGATGGCGGTCGCCCGGATCCCCGCGACCGGCCCCCGCCTGGGGGTTCTCACCTTCAACACGGGCGGTCCGGGTGGAACGGCGTTCAACGCGATCGTGGGCGTCCGCAACCTGCTGCCGTACTTCGTCCGCCGGTCGTTCGACATCGTGGCGATGGATCCCCGCGCGGTGGGCCGCTCCCAGCCGTTCCTCGCGGAGTGCCCGTCAGGAGACGGGCCCGACCTTCCCCCCACCGGACCGGTGGACTGGAACGCCATTGCCGTTCAGGAGTTCGAGAACCAGAAGAAGGCGAACGCCAGGTGCCTGGAGAAGAACCCGGTGGACGCGCAGTACGTGGGCACGTGGCAGGTCGTGCGCGACATCGACGCCCTGCGCTCGCAGTTGGGTGAGCAACAGATCACCTTCTGGGGCATGAGCTACGGATCCACGGTGGGTCGCGTGTACGCGCAGACGTTCCCGACGCGGGTCCGTGCGCTCGTCCTCGACGGCACCATCACGCCCACCCCGTCGATCCATGGCTACGCGCGAGAGCACATCTGGGACGACGGCCAGGCCGTCCACACGATGCTCGGTGCCTTTGGCGCGCACGCCGTCGCCAACTACTCCCGGGTCATGCGCTACCTCGACCGCCGGGTGATCGAGACCGACGATCCCAATGACCCCATCACCCGGTGGATCGTCGCCGGTATCGTTGCGGGAGGCGCGGCCTACCAGAGCGCCTGGCCCCAAATGAACGCCTTCATCACTGCCTTCGCGATGCTCATGCGCCAGCAGTCACGGGCCAGGGTCGCCGAGGTCGTCGACTTGATCGAGAGCATGCCGGACGAGGTGCGCTTCCCCGAGCGGGCGCCCAAGGGTTCCAGCCCGGCTTTCCAGTTCATCAACTGCTCCGACATGCACGACCGCCCGACCGGCGCGCAGATCGGGGCGGTTGCCGCGCAGGCCGCCGGGGTCAGCGGCATCGCCTACGGCATCATGGCGATCGGTGAAGGGACCCAGTGCGCGGGTCTGCCGGCCCTGGGTAGGCCCGTCCCGCAGATGAGGTACCCCCTGCGTCTGGCCACCCCTCCGATCATCGTCAACTCGGTGTCGGACAACCGTACGCCGTGGTACGGCGCCCGCATGACGGCGAACATGTTCACCGGGTCGGGCATGGTGAACTACGCCGGCACGCAGCACGTGACGTACGGCCGCGTGTCCGCGTGCGTCAACGCCGCGGTGTCTCACTACCTGCTCACCCAGGAGCGAGGCGCGCGATCCGTCGCGTGTCCTCTGGAGTACACCCCCGTACCGCTGTCCTAGCCTTCCCATGCACGCGGGCGCGGCCAGGCCGCCCTTGCTGACTCGGATGCGCACCTCGCTGCGTGCGTCCGCCGGCGACGTCGTCTTCGGCATGGAAGACGGCACCGTCTCGATCTTCGGGCTGGTTGCCGGTGTCGCAGCGACGTCTTCGGACAGCAAGACGGTGATCATTGCGGGCGCGGCGGGAGCTGCCGCCGCTGCCGTGTCGATGGGTGCC
>CAIVWG010000075.1 GCA_903909555.1 uncultured bacterium
CCGGCGTACGAGTGCAGGCTGTTGACGAAGAGGTTCACGCCGAAGTAGTTGATGAGGAACGACACGAATCCCAGCAGCGAGATGTACGCCGCCCGCCGGCCGCGCCACCCCGCGGTCGCGCGGGCATGCAGGTAGCCGGCGTAGATGACCCAGGTGATGAACGCCCAGGTCTCCTTGGGGTCCCAGCCCCAGTAGCGGCCCCAGGCGTTCTCCGCCCAGATGGCACCGGCGATCACCGCGAACGTCCACAGCGGAAATGCGAAGGCGAGGATGCGGTAGGCCAGGGTGTCCAGCCGCGTCGCGTCGGGGAGCTTCGCGACCATGCCCGTGACCCGGCCGAGGCGCTCTGCGCGCTCGCGCCACAGATAGAGCAGCGTGATCCCTGCCGCCACCGTGAACGCCCCGCCGCAGATGATCGCGGCGGAGACGTGGATGACAAGCCACCACGACTTCAGCGCCGGCACGAGCTGAGCAGCCTCGGTGTAGAGGACCGTGACCGCCAGTCCCAGCGTGAGCAGAGTCGCGCCGCTGACGAAGAGGCCGAGCCACCGCACGTCGCGGCGCAGCGAGATCACGAGGTAGACGCCGAGGATCCCTGCCGCCGAACTCAGGGAGAACTCGTACATGTTGCCCCACGGCACCCGGCCTGCCCACAGCCCGCGCAGCACGAGACCCACGACCAGCAGCCCGAACGCCAGCCAGCTCAGGGCCAGGCCGACGTTGCCGGCGCGACGCCCGGCCTCGTCGGGCTGCGCCGTCTCTGACACGACCGCATCGCCGGCCTCGGCGTCGGACGCCGGGGCACCGGCACCCACGGACACCCGCTCGGGGGAGGAGACCCGCTGGCCGCGCGCGGCAAAGCCGACGGCGAAGGCGATGAAGGCCCCCGTGAGCACGAGCATCGCGGAGTACACCGCGAGGTTGCTGTACTCCGCCAGCGACGTCAGGGTCACGCGGGTGTCCTCTCTCCCAGGGCCTCGGCCAAGGCCGTCACATCGGCGCTGACATCACCCTCGTCGCTGCGCGTCATGCCCGCAACCTCGACCACGGTATCCCCCTGCGGACCGCGCACGGCGCGCACCCATACCCGCCTGCGACGGACGAAGAGGGAGAGCATCAGGCCCACGAGCGCGAGCACGGAACTCACGAGGGCCGCCTCCTTGCCGGGATCATGAGCCACCTGGAACGACGCCCACCGCTGCAGCCCGGTGAGCTCGACGGAGCCTGCCCCGCCGGGGAGCTCCCAAGCGTCCCCGGGGCGCAGTGCTTCGAGGCCCAGCTGCGTCATCGCCTCGGTCTTGAGGGAGTAGACGCTCTGCGGGATCCCGCTGTCGAGCCCGAGGTCACCCTCCCAGGCCGACAGGAACACCGCGGGGTCGTCAGCGGCGGGGAACACCGAGTGCGGCCCGCGCACCTCGTCGACCGCGGCGGTGGGCAGGAACAACCCCTGGAATCCCAGGGAGGGTGTCGCGTCCGGGGCCTTGAGGACCCCGGTGGACGTGAAGTTGCCGTCCTGGGGCAGGAAGACGACGGCCTCATCGGCGACCACCCGGCCGGTGGAGTCGCGCAGCACGAGGACCGGCGCGTAGCCGTGACCGACGAGGAAGACCTTGGCGCCGTCGAGGCTCAACGGCTCGTTGACGCGCACGATGCTCTTCTCCTCGGGTGCCCCGGGCGTCGGCGTCACTGTGAGCTCCGCCTCGAAGAGGCGCGGAGCCCCGCGCTGCGCGGACGCGCGTTCGAACTCCACGCGGAAGTCGTCGAGCACGAAGGAGAAAGGCGGGAGGCTCGCCGGGTCCACGAGTCGCCCCCCTCCCCAGGCGTCGTACTGGGTGAGAGTGTCGGAGAAGCCGTAGCCCTCGCGCACGATGACGTTGCCCCGCCAGCCGAAGAGCGCGCCGTACGCCACCGAGACGAGCAGCGCGATGAGTGCCGCGTGGAAGAGCAGGTTGCCGGTCTCGCGCAGGTAGCCACGCTCGGCGGCGAGCCAGCCATCACCACGAGCAACGCGCCAGCCGCGCAGGTGGCCCGCGGCACGCTCGAGCACCTCCTCGGGTGTCTCGTCCGCGTCCACCCAGGCGCGGTGACCGGCCAGGCGATCGAGGCGGCGCGGAGCGGGAGGCGGCGCGGCCCGCATCGCTCGCCAGTGCAGGCGCGTGCGGGGAATGACGCACCCGATGACGGACACGAACAGCAGGAGGTAGACAGCCGCGAACCACGGCGCGGCGTAGACATCGAAGAAGCCCAGCGACTCCAGGATGGGGCCCCAGGTCGGATTGCCGGCGATCCACTCGTCGACGCGGATCGGGTCCGTGCCGGTTTGTGGCAGGACTGATCCAGGGATGGCAGCCACCGCGAGGAGGAACAGCAGGATGAGGGCGACACGCATGCTCGTGAGCTGGCGCCAGCACCAGCGGGCGAAGGCCCCGGCGCCCATGGGGGGCGGCCCGGACGGCTCGCTGACCTCGATGATCTCGGTGGTACTCATCACCCCTCAGTCTGGCGGGACTCCCGTTGGGCCGCCGCTCGGGTTACCGTAGGAGCATGCTCGCGCGCTCGGCCCTGGCCTCTGTCCTGGCATCAGCCCTCTCGGGTATCGCCCTCGTCGCCATCACGGCGGCCCCTCACGCCCAGGGGGCGGCCGCGTCCGCGGTGGACTACACCTCACTCGGCACCTCGGAAGCCGCGCCGCTGGTCCTCGTCGTGTCGCCCGAGGGTCTGGTCGCGGTGCGCGGGGAGGAGAGCACGCCGTACGCCGTCGAGGTGACCCTCGCCACTCCGCAGTCCGATTCGCTCGCCGACGCGCTCGGGGCAATCGCGGGCGCGGCGCAGGAGCGTGCGCGCCTCGCCGCCGACACCATCGCGCTGGCGAAGGCCGACGCCACGCCGGAGGAGTGGGAGTCGGCCGAGGTCGTGGTGCAGGGCGAGCCGACGACGCCCGAGCAGCGCGCCGCGATGGGCGCGCTCGCCGCCGCGCTCGAGAGCGAGTTCGGCAGCGATCGGGTGGCCTACGACGTGGCGCTCATTCGGCTGCCGGGGACCCTGCTCTTCCAGGACACCCTTCCCCCGGGCGAGGAGGTCCCCGCGCCGCGGTTCTGGGACGGGCTCTTCGACCGACTGCGCTAGGGCGTCACAGCGGGGTCTCGAACCCCGGCACAAGCGTGCGCATCCAGATGGTGGCCTGCGTCCACAGCCCCGTCACGAGCAGGATGCCGATGAGCACGAGCATCGCACCGCCGAAGCGCTCGATGGCCAGAGAGTGCCGGCGCAGCCATCCCAGCGTCCCTGCGGCGGCGCGGAACGCCAGCCCGAGCAGGATGAACGGCAGCCCGAGACCGAGGCAGTAGACGAAGGACAGCAGCGCCCCTCGCGCGGCGCTGGCCTCCGTGAAGGCGAGCGTCTGCACGACCGTGAGCGTCGGCCCGATGCACGGCGTCCAGCCGAGCCCGAAGAGGATCCCGAGCACCGGGGCGCCCCAGAGGGAGTACTTCGGCATGCGGTGGATGCGCCACTCGCGCTGCAGGCCCGGGATCGCCCCCATGAACGCGAGACCCATGATGATGACGAGAACGCCGAGGACACGATTCACGATGTCCTGGTACTGCAGGAGCAGCGAGCCGAGGCCTCCGAAGAGCACGCCGTAGGACACGAAGACCACGGAGAAGCCGCAGACGAAGAGCACGCTGCCGACGAGCACCCGGCTGCGCTTGCCGGTCGCGCCCTCGGACAGTTCGGCGCCGGTGAGCCCGGTGACGTAGGAGAGGTAGCCGGGGGCCAGCGGCAGGACGCAGGGGCTCACGAAGGACAGCACTCCCGCGGCGAATGCCACGAGCATGGCGAGCAGCAGGCTCCCCGACGCGACCGTCTCCGCGATGCCGGTCACGGCCGGCGTCCGATCATGTCGACCCCTGCTCGTCCAGCAGGGCGTCGACGAGGGCGCGCAGCCCGGCCTCGCTCACCTTGCCGAGCACCCGGCCCGCTACGCGACCCTGCTGGTCGACCAGCAGCGTCGAGGGGATGGCCTGGGGCGGCAGGGTGTCGCCGAAGAGGAGCTGGATCTCCCCGCTGGTATCGATGATGTTGGGGTACGTGATGCCGTAGCGCTCGACGAACGCGGTCGCCGGCGCCACCGCGTCCCGGGTGTCCAGGCCGACGAACTCCACCCCCTGCCCCTGGAACTCCTCCCACAGCGACTGGAGCACCGGGGCCTCCGCCCGGCAGGGGGCGCACCATGAGGCCCACACGTTGAGAACGACGACCTCGCCGCGCGCGTCGGCGAGGCTCCAGGTCCCGCCCTCCAGCGTGGCGCCGGAGATATCAGGGGCGGGGCGTCGTTCGGCTGGGTCGAGGAGCACGATCGAGCCGTCCCCCGCCACGAACGACGTCCCCGACTGGTCGGCGGAACTCGCCCCGCAGCCGGCCAGGGCGAGGGCGAGCACTCCGGCAACACCCGCGGCGAGCAGGCCTGAGATCACGCTGCGCCGGGTCACGCTTCGATGCTGTCACGCATGGTCATGCCCCGCGCGGCCCAGCCCCGGATCCCTTCGGCAGCAGGTCGCGGGCGGGCTCGTCATAGGTGATCTCGGCAAGACGGTTGCCGTCGAAGTGGAACGACGTCACCGAGGCCAGGGAGCACTCGCGGCGGCGCGGGTCGTGCCACAGTCGCTCGTTGCCCGCGTGCAGGCGCGCGATCCAGATGGGCAGCTGGTGGCTCACGATGAGCGCCTCGTGCCCTCGGGCCTCGTCGCGCGCGGCCAGGACCGCCTCGGACATCCGGTCGGCGATCTCTCGGTACGGCTCGCCCCACGACGGGGTGAAGGGGTTCCACAGATGGCGCCAGGCGGAGGGGGTGCGGAGCACTCCGTCGCCCACGCCCACACGCTGACCCTCGAACACGTTGCCCGCCTCGATCACGCGCTCGTCGGTGGCGATGTCCAGCCCGTGGGCCGCGGCGATGGGCGCCGCGGTCTGCTGGGCGCGCTCCAGGGGAGAGGACACGACGTACGTCACGTCGCGGTCGCGCATCGCCTGGGCGACGCGCTCGGCCATCTGCTCGCCGCGATCCGAGAGGCGAAAGCCCGGGAGGCGGCCGTACAGCACGCCCTCCGGGTTATGCACCTCGCCGTGGCGCAGGACATGCACCACGGTCGAGTCGTCGCTCACGCGTCCCTCACGTGGCCTTGCGGCGAGCTGCGGCTCGACGCCGGCTCGGGCGCCACGATGCCTCGCCGGCCTCGGCGGCAGCCTCGCGCAGCTCGTCCCCGTGCTGGGCCAGGGCCTCCGCGAGGGCAGCGTGCGTCGGCTCGTCGGCGAGCACGTCGACGCGCAGCCCGTGCTCCTCGGCCGTCTTCGCCGTCTGGGGGCCGATGCAGGCGACCACCGTGGAAGAGTGCGGCTTGCCGGCGATCCCCACGAGGTTGCGCACCGTGCTGCTCGAGGTGAAGAGCACCGCGTCGAAGCCACCGGACTTGATGGCCTCGCGAGTCTCCGCCGGCGGTGGCGCAGCCCGGACGGTGCGGTACGCCGTGATGTCCTCGACCTCCCAGCCGAGCTCGGTGAGCCCGGCGGCGAGGGTCTCCGTCGCGATGTCCGCGCGCGGCAGGAACACCCGGTTGATGGGGTTGAGTGTCGAGTCGTAGGCGGGCCAGAAGTCCAGCAGCGACTGCGTCGTCTGCTCACCCTCGGGCACGAGGTCGGGGTTGACCCCGAAGGCCACGAGCGCCTCGGCGGTGTCGTGGCCCACAGCCGCGACGCGCAGTCCGGAGAACACGCGGGCATCCAGGCCGTACTCCGCCACCTTCTCGCGCACGGCGCGCACGGCATTGACGCTGGTGAACCCGATCCAGCTGTAGCGGCCCTCTTCGAGGCCCTTGACCGCGCGCTCCATCTGCTGCGGGGTGCGGGGGGGCTCCACCGAGATGGTGGCGACCTCCACCGGGATCGATCCCAGGCGTACGAGACGCTCCAGCAGGTCGTCGGAGCGGTCCTGCGTGCGCGGCACGAGGACGCGCCAGCCGAAGAGCGGCTTGACCTCGAACCACGACATGCGCTCGCGCTGGGTGACCACCTCGCCGATGACGACAATCCCCGGGCCGGCCTGCTTGGCGGCCTTGGCCGCCGCGGGCACCTCCTCGAGCGTCGACACGAGGGAGCGCTGCTCGACGGTGGTGCCGCCCCGGGTGATGGCGATCGGGGTGGCCGGCGGGCGGCCGGCGCTGATGAGGTCCCGGGCGATCGTCGGGGCGGCGTCCGCTCCGTCGACGACCACGATGGTGATGCGGTCGTCGGCCAGCGGCACCCAGTCGATGTCAGGGTCGCTCACCGAGACGATGTGGACCTCGCGACTGCGGCGGCCGGTGAGGCCGAAGCCGGCGTAGGCCGGGACCGCGGTGACCAGGCTCACGCCGGGAGCGATCTCGAACGGCACCTTCGCCTTGTGCAGCGCGGCTGCCTCCACCGACAGGGACCCGTCGAGCACGGGGTCGCCGGACAGCAGGCGCACCGTGCGGTGCCCCTCGCGGGCGGCCTCGACGATGAGCTTGGCTCGTCCGGCATGGTCGAGCGGCAGCCCCTTGGAGTCCACCGTGGCCACGACACGGGTCTGCGGACCAGCGAAGCCCTCGGCCAGACCCAGGGCATCGGAATCGGCGATCACCGTGTCGGCGGTGCGCAGGAGATCGGCGCCGCGCAGCGTCATGAGCTCGGGATCACCCGGGCCCGCCGCGACGAAGGCGACGGGGCCGAGCTTCTTCTTGGTGCGTGCGGTGGTCACGGCGTGACCTCCCCTTTGCGGTAGTCGGGTCGGGACAGTCTGGGGCGCGGGCGGGCGCTCATGCGCTCACCGCCCGGTGCTGGCGTTCTCGGAACGCCAGGATCTGCAACTCGAGGCCGACGTCGACGCGGCGCACCTCGACTCCGCTGGGAACGTTGAGCACTCCCGGTGCGAAGGTGAGGATGTTGCGGATCCCCGCCTCGACGAGCCGGTCGCACACCGATTGGGCAGCGGCGTCGGGCGTGGCGATGACGCCGATCTTGGCGCGCCGGGCGGCGTCGAGGAGCTCTCCGAGTGGACGGATCCGCAGCGTGCCGTCGCCTACGTTGACCGTGTCGCCGACGCGCGAAGGATCGATATCGATCAGGGCGATCACCCGGAAGCCGCGCTCGGCGAGGCCGCGGTACGACGCCAGCGCGTGCCCGAGGTTGCCGATGCCCACGATCACGACGTCGAGGTCACTGCCGGCGCCGAGCCACTCGGCGATCCGCGAGTGCAGGTAGGCCACCTGGTAGCCGACGCCGCGGGTACCGAAGGACCCCAGGTAGGACAGGTCCTTGCGCAGTTGCGCGCTGGTGACCCCGCTCAGCTCCGCGAGCCGCTGGGAGGAGACGGTCTGGATGCCCTGGTCGCGCAGGGTTCCCAATGCCCGGTGGTAGAGGGGCAGGCGACTCACCGTGGCACCGGGCACGTCGCACGCCCGCCGCAGGCGGGTCGGGCGACCAGCCGGGGGCTGGGTGAAGGGCATGGACACGGCGGGACCTAACGCAGGAGGAGGCCTCCAGGGTAGGGACATGTGAAGCCCCGAACAAAGTTGACCGGACATGAACGTCCGATTATCGGTTTCACTGGTCAGGGGGACAGCGCGCTGCGCAAGCGCGCCGGGTCCACTCGGTAGAAGTCGTGGACTTCGCCGTCGACGAGCACGACGGGGATCTGGTCCCAGAAGCGATCGGCGAGCGCCGGGTCGTCGAGGAGGGAGACCGACGTCCAGGCCACGCCCATCTCCCCGCAGACGGCGGACACGACGGCGCGGGCGTCGTCGCACAGGTGGCAGCCCGGCTTGTCCACGAGCACCACCCGGGCCTCGGTCCTCACGGGCGCCTGGTCCATGCGGGGAGTGTGGCATGGGCAACGGCCCTGCCGCGCGGATAGCCTCGCACCGTGGACGACGCACGCCGGGAGCACAGCCCGATCCTGACGTCCTACCGTCGCGCGGGCGAGGCCGCGGCGGCAGCCGCCGAGGTGGAAGCCGGTCTCGCCGTGGCGCCGGACCCTGCCGCGGCGGCGTTCTTCGACGTCGACAACACCCTGATGCGCGGCGCCAGCATCTTCCACTTCGCCGTCGGCCTGGCGCGCCGGCGCTTCTTCAGCATGCCGCAGATCACCGACTTCGCGCTGCGGCAGGTGAAGTTCGTCGTGAGCGGCTCCGAGGACCTCGAGGACATGGCGTCGGCGACCACGGCGGCGCTGTCGTTCGTCGCGGGACGACGGGTGAGCGAGCTCGTCGATCTCGGCGAGCGGATCTTCGACGAGGAGATGGCGGACAAGCTCATCCCCGGCACGCTCGCCCTCGCACAGGGACACCTCGACTCCGGGCAGCGTGTCTGGCTGGTGACGGCCACCCCGGTCGAGCTGGCCACCATCATCGCCAAGCACCTCGGGCTCACCGGCGCGCTCGGCACGGTCGCGGAGGTCCGCAACGGCGTCTACACCGGGAAGCTCGTCGGCGCGCCCCTGCACGGGGTGGCCAAGGCGGAGGCCGTGCGGGCGATCGCCGAGCGCGAGGGACTCGTCCTGGAGCGCTGTTCGGCGTACTCGGACTCCTCGAACGACATCCCCATGCTGTCGCTCGTCGGCAACCCCGTCGCGGTCAACCCTGATCCCCTCCTGCGTGCCCACGCGCGGGAGCGCGGATGGCCCATCCGGGACTACCGCCGACGCGCCAAGGTGCGCCAGGCCGCGATGCCCGCGGCGATCGCCGGGGCCGGGATCGCGGTCGGCATGGCCGCGGGCTACGCCGTCGGCCGCGCTCTCCGCGCCTGAGCGTGAGGCCGGGGCCTAGAAGAACACCGACTCGCGCTGCACGAGCAGCCGGTAGATGGACTGCTGGATGTTCTCGCGGACACGGTCGGTCAACTCCAGGACGACCATCGGGTCGTCGGCCGCACCCTCGGGCATGTCCTCGGTGGGGATCGGCTCGCCGAACGCGATGAGCCAGCGGCTGGGCAGGGGGACCATGCCGAGCGGCCCCAGCCAGGGGAACGTCGGCGTCAGGGGGAAGTACGGCAGGCCCAGGAGGCGCGCGAGGAGGGGCACGTTGCCGAGCATCGGGTAGATCTCCTCGGCCCCGACGATGGCCGTGGGGATGATCGGCGTGCGGGTGCGCAGGGCGGCGGCGACGAACCCTCCCCTGCCGAAGCGCTGGAGCTTGTAGCGCTCGCTGAACGGCTTCCCGATCCCCTTGTAGCCCTCGGGCCAGACGCCGACGAGTTCGCCCTGGCCGAGCAGCCGCTCGGCATCCGGCATGCAGGCGAGCGTGTGCCCGCCCTTGCGTGCCACCTCCCCGACGAACGGCAGCCGGAAGACGAGGTCGGCGCCCAGCATCCGCAGGTGCCGGTGCGCCGGGTGCTCGTCGGCGAGCGCCAACTGGGTCATCATCGCGTCGAAGGCGAGCGTGCCGGAGTGATTCGCGACGACGAGAGCCCCGCCCGTCGCGGGGACGTTCTCCAGGCCCAGAGTCTCCACGCGGAACCAACGCCGATAGAGCGGGCGCAGGGGAGCGAGGAGCACGTGATCGGTGAGCTCGGGGTCGAAGCCGAAGTCGTCCACGTCGTAGTCGCCGGCCAGCCTGCGGCGAAGGAATCCCAGTGCTGACGCCAGTGCGTGCGGCGACGACTCCTCGTCACCGGAGCGCCGGGCTTCCGGGTCGAGCGGGATGACCTTGGCGTCAGGCACCTGCGGACTCCTGCGCGCGCGGGACTCGGCCCGGGTTGATGCGGTCAGGTTCGGGCGACACCCGCGACTGCGCGCCGCGGAGCACCGCGTCCGCGGCACGGGCCGCGTCCGCACTCCACGCGTCACCCAGGCCCTGGCCGGCCACGAAGTCGTCGAAGGCCTCCGCGGTCGAGTAGCGCGGGACGAACCCGAGGTCGCGCGTCGCCCGCGACGTATCGATGGCGCGACCGTAGGTGAGGAACCGGACCTGCTCGGTCGAGAAGTCCGCGAGGCCGGCCCGGCCCAGGCCGCGCCCGGCCAGCCCGAGGAAGGCCCCGGGCACCGGGAGGGACGGCCTGGCCGCGCGACGGACCGCCTGGGACAGCGGCAGCACCCCGGGGCCGGCGATGTTGAAGACGCCTTTCGCCCCCAGTTCCGCCGCCCGTCGCAGCGCCTCGATGCCGTCGTCCTCGTGGACGAACTGCAGGCGGGCGTCGAAGCCGAGGACCGTGGGGATCACCGGCAGGGAGAAGTACGACGTCATCGCCGTCTCCACGCGCGGCCCGATGAAGTTGGCCAGGCGCAGGATGGACACGTGGACGTCGGGGCGGCGACGGGCAAAGCCGCGCACGTACCCCTCGACCTCCACCGAGTCCTTAGCCCAGCCGGACGTCGGCGGGTGACGCGGCGTCATGTCCTCGGTGAACATCGCCGGGTCGCGAGGACCTGCTCCGTAGACGGACGCGGTGGACTTGACGACGAGGCGGGCAACGGACTCGGTCCGCTGGCACGCAGCGAGGAGCTGCATCGTGCCGATGACGTTGATCTCCTTCATCGTCGCCCGGCCGCCAGCCTGCATCGGGGTGGCGATGACTCCCATGTGGACGACCGTGTCGACCTCGGCGGCGGCCATCACCTTGCCGATGATCGGGCTGCGGATGTCCGCGCGGACGAAGTCCGCGGCGCCCAGGCCATGCCTCGGGGGGACGACATCGACGCCGACGACGCGATCGACGGAGGGATCCGAGCACAGCACGCGAGCCATCTGGCCCCCGAGGTACCGGGAGACCCCGGTCACCAGAACGCTTCGGCCCATGTGAACACGCCTCCCGGAGCCGGCGATGCACCGACGGATGCGGGGTCGCGGATCACGCGACCCGGGCGCCTACTTCTTGTTGCGCCTCTGCACGCGCGTGCGCTTGAGCAGCTTGCGGTGCTTCTTCTTGGCCATGCGCTTGCGGCGCTTCTTGACCACCGACCCCATCGACTACCTCATTCAGTCCGGAAGGCCCCGACCATATCCGATGGGGCAGTGCAGTCGATCAGCCGGCCTCGATGAACGACGTACGCAGATAGTCGTGGACGGCCTGCTCGGGGACGCGGAACGAGCGTCCCACGCGCACGGCGGGAAGCTCACCCGCGTGGACGAGCCGGTACACGGTCATCTTGGACACGCGCATCAGCGTGGCGACCTCGGCGACGGTGAGAAACCTCACCTCGGACAGTGGGCGCTCGTTGCCGCCGCTCATGTTCTGCTCCTCACCGGGGGGATCGCACGCGATCCGAACTCTGGATGACGCTACCGGAGGCCCCACCGCGGTGGGCGAGGTCCCCCGACCTGGGGGGAGCGTAGTGGCCTGCGCGGTCGCCCCGCGACCAGATGACCGAATTGGTCCGGGCACCGGCGGCCCTCACCACCAGGGGTCCGGGTCCGTGACCAGGCCGTGCAGGGGGAAGACGGCGGACCGCGTGGCGAGGATGGCGGCGTCCACCGGATCCCCAGGGTCGAATCCCTGATCGAACGGCTTGGCCCACGGATGTCGTCCGTCGGTCATGTGAGCGGGCCCCGGGCGCCCGAGCGCGGTGCGCACGAAGTCACGGAAGGCCTCGGGCGTCTCGGTCGTCGGATCGATCGGCGTGCCCGCTGCCTCGGCGATGAGGTGCGTCCACGCGCGCGGCACGACATCGACCCACTCGTATCCTCCCCCACCTACGGCGACCCAGCGTCCATCGCAATGCCGATGCGCGAGCCGATGAATGGCCTCGTAGGACATGCGCTGTCCGTCGATGGAGAGCGTGAGATGCGCGAGTGGATCGTCGAAGTGACTGTCGCATCCGTGCTGGCTCACGATGATCTCGGGATCGAAGGCCTCGACGACCTGCGGGACGACAGCGTGAAAGGCCCGCAGCCATCCCTGGTCGCCGGTGCCGGCCGGCAGGGCGATGTTCACGGCAGATCCGGGGGCGTGGGGGCCACCGGTCTCCTCGGCGTATCCGGTCCCTGGGAAGAGGGTGCGGGGGCTCTCGTGCAGGGACACCGTGAGCACCCGCGGGTCGTCGTAGAACATCTCCTGGACCCCGTCGCCGTGATGGACGTCGACGTCGATGTAGGCGACCCGGGAGAAGCCGCTGTCGAGGAGCCAGCGGATCGCCACGGCGATGTCGTTGTAGACGCAGAACCCGCTCGCGGAGCCGGGCATGGCGTGATGGAGCCCGCCGGCCAGGTTGACGGCATGCTGGGCCGTTCCCCCGCGCACCGCCCGCGCCGCGGCCAACGTGGCGCCGGCGACCAGCGCGGCGGCGTGGTGCATGCCCGGGAAGATCGGGTCGTCTGACGTGCCGAGGCCGCGGAGTGGATCGCTCTCCCCCGGTTGCGAGGAGGCCCGGATGACGGCCTCGAGGTATCCGGCCTCGTGCACCCGCAGGATGTCGGCGTCGCTCGCGGCGAGGACAGGCGTGCTCAGGGCGACCCCGGGCTGGCTGAGCAGGCCGAAGTCGGCGGCGAGCCTCATCGCCAGTTGCACCCGGATGGGTGCGAGCGGGTGCCCGGGGCCGAAGTCGTAGGCGCGCAGGGCCTCGTCCCAGACGACCGTGAGGGCGTCGCTCATCGGCCGAGTTCGCGTCCGCGGTCGCGTGCGGCGGTCATCGCCTGCGCCACGAGCCCGCGCAGGTCTCCCTCATCGAAGATCGCGAGGGCTGCCGCGGTCGTGCCGCCGGGGGACGTCACCTGACGGCGCAGGTCACCGGCGTCGGCATCGGGGGCGCGGGCCATGAGGGCGGCGCCGAGCACCGTCTGGGTGACCAGGGTGCGCGCGGTCGACGGGTCCAGGCCCAGGTCCACGGCGGCGTCGATCATCGACTCGACGAGGAGGAAGACGTACGCCGGCCCGCTGCCTGACGTGGCGGTGACGGCATCCTGCAGATCCTCGGGAACGCGCACGACCTTGCCCACCGCTGCGAGGAGGCTCTCGGCGTACTCCGCCTGGGCGGCGCTGCAGGACGCGCCGGGGGAGATGGCGATCATGCCCTCGTCCACGACGGCCGGAGTGTTGGGCATCGCGCGGATGCACGGGGTGCCGGGCTGGAACGCCGACTCCAGGGCGCTCAGACGCACGCCGGCGGCCAGGGAGATCACGAGCGCGTCGGAGGGGGTGCGCGGACCGATGTCGGCGAGCAGGGCGGCCATGTCCTGCGGCTTGACGAGCAGGAGGACCGTCGCGGCATCGGCCACCGCCTCGGCTGCGGGGAGGGCGCGCACTCCGTGGCGCTCGGACACCTCGCGAGCGCGCTCCTCCCGGGCCTCGGCGATGACGATGCGGTGGGGGTCGGTCCCCGCGCGGATGAAGCCGGCGACGAACAACTCGCCCATGACACCGGCGCCCAGGACCGCGATCACGGCGCATCCTCCGTCTCTGCGGGCTCGGCGACGTCGGGCTGAGGGACAGGCGGGGCCGCGTCGCGCGCCGGCTTCGGGAGCGGTACCCGCGGGTCGAGAAGGGCCTGGATGGTGGGTGACACGAGGCGGACGACGTACTCGTCGGAGGCGGAGGCGAGCGGCTCGATGCGAATGATGTAGCGCCCCGCGCCCACGCCGACGAGGTAAGACGAGATCAAGGCGACACGCATGCGCGCATCGGGGACCCCCACCGCGGTGACCACGCGATCGATGACATTGATCTCCATGTACTCCTGCAAGGCTCGCGTGAGAGTCGCGGCCGACGCGCCCGCGCGGATGAGGGACAGCAGGTCGTCACGGACCTCGGGATCGGACAGCGTGGCCAGGGTGAGACGGACCATGCGCTCGCCCAGGCCCTCCAGGCCGGGGGCGAGGAGTGCGGGGATGGCGCTCGCGGGGTCGGTCGGCAGTCGCATGGCGGCCGCGAAGAGCTCGCCCTTGCTGTGGTAGTACCGGCGCATGACCTCCGGCGCGACGCCGGCAGCGGCCGCCACGCCCTTGAGGGTGGTCCGCGCGTAGCCGCGGGCGGCGAACGCCGCGCGCGCCGCATCGAGGACGGAGGCCCTGAGGTCGCGGTCCGGTGCGCCGCCCTTGCCCTGCGCGGTCATTGCGCTCACTCTAGGTCCGTCCCTCCGCCGCGCAGCACCGCGGGCGGATGCAGGTGCAGACGCGCGTACGCGAGCGCCTCGGCGAGGTCGGCCTCCCGCGCCGCCCGACTGGGAGCCCGACGCGTCGAGACCTCGACGACGACGACGCCGTCGAAGCCCGATGCGGCCAGTCCCTCGAGGACCTCACCGCACGGCTGCGCGCCGCGGCCGGGGATGAGGTGCTCGTCGCGTGATGAGCCGGTCCCGTCGGCGAGATGAAGGTGCGACAGCCGTGGCCCGAGATCGCGCGCCATCTGCAGCGCGTCGGAGCCTGACACGGCCGTGTGGGAGAGATCCAGGACGGTATGGCGATAGTCCTCGTCGCGCACATCCCACCCGGGCAGGTAGGCGGCCATCTCGCGTGAGCGAGCACGCCAGGGGTACATGTTCTCGACGGCGAAGCGCACGTCGGTCTCCTCGCCCATGCGCTCCAGGCCACGCACGAACTCCCGCGCGTAGTCGCGCTGCCAGCGGAAGGGCGGGTGGACGACGACCGTCTCGGCGCCGACGGCGTGAGCGGCATCGCGGGCACGCAGGAGCTTGCCCCAGGGGTCGCTGCCCCAGACACGCTGGGTGATGAGCAGGCAAGGCGCGTGGATCGCGAGGATCGGCAACCCGTAGTGGTCGCGCAGGCGGATCAGAGCCTCGGGATCCTGGCTCACGGCGTCGGACATCACCATGACCTCGAGGCCGTCGTACCCCAGGCGCGACGCGATGTCGAAGGCCGCGGCTGTCGACTCGGGGAACACCGAGGACGTGGACAGCGCGACTCGGATCTGGGACATGTCAGCTCTCGCGACGCAGTCGGTCCGTCACCACGGTGACAGCGGCGAGCGCCGCGGCGCCGACGAGCCCCGCGACTAGGGCGATGAGACTGTCACGCTCCGGGGCGACGTAGAGGGCGAAGAAGTTCGACAGCCACGGGATCGCGAGCACCGCGATGAAGGCGATGAGCATGGCAGCG
>CAIVWG010000076.1 GCA_903909555.1 uncultured bacterium
CCAGCCCGGTGATGGTGCAGGTGAGGGTGGTCACGACACAGGATGTGCCGGCGGGGGTGGAGCGCACCTCGTAGGTGCTGATCGGGAAAGAGCCCGTATCTGCCGGCGCCGACCACGACACCGTGGCTTCCGCGTCGCCGGCAACCGCCGTCACGTCGAGCGGCGCGGAGGGTGGATACACCGTCGTGACGTTGTAGGTGAAGGTGCCGGCCCTGGCCGTGCGCCCGCCGCGGAAGGTCACCGTGACCGGCACGCTCGTCCCGGCCTCGGACCATGGCAACGCCTGCCCCCGGTAGCGTTCTCGGGCATGGGCGTGGTCGTCACTCTCGCGGAGGGCCCGCCGGCCACAGACAGGGCTCGCGCGGTCTTCGACGCGGTGTGGCCGGGCGAGGGATCCCAGGTCACGCCGAACCTCATGCGCGCTCTCCTCCACGCCGGCGGCTACTGCAGCATCGCCATCGACGACGACACCGGCGCGACCGTGGGTGCCGCCCTGGGATTCCCGGCACGCGACGCCACCCTGGCCGGGGGAGTGTTCCTCCACAGTCACATGGCCGCGGCGATCGAAGGCTGGCGTGACCGCGGGGTGGGCACCCTGCTCAAGCAGCACCAGCGCGCCTGGGCAGTCGCGCAGGGGATCCCGGTGGTGTCCTGGACTTTCGACCCGCTCGTGCGTCGCAATGCCTACCTCAACGTGATTCGCCTCGGCGTCGAGGTGCGCGACTATCACCCCGACTTCTACGGCGAGATGCCCGATGCCATCAATGCCGGCGACCGCACCGACCGGCTGGTGGCATGGTGGGTGGTGGGCTCGGAGCGCGCGGAGCGAGCCGCACGGGGGGACATCGCCGCCCCCGACGACGCCGAGGTGCGCGCGCGGGCCCGGGACCTCATCCGTTTCGATGCGGCGGGCAATCCCGAGGCAGCGCAGCCTCCGGAGGAGGACGAGACCGTGCTCGTGAGCCTGCCCGACGACATCGTTGCCCTCCGCCGGGCTGACCCCGGCCTCGGGCTGCGCTGGCGCCTGGCGGTACGCGAGGCGCTCACCGCGTCGTTCGAGCGAGGGTTGCGCGTCGCGACGGTCACGAGTGCCGGCTCCTACGTTCTCGAGCCCTGGGAAGGGGACACCGCATGAGCCGTATCGAATTGCTGAGGCTCCACCGCATCGACATGCCGCTCGTCCGGCCCTTTCGCACCTCCTTCGGCGAGCAGCGGGCGCGTGATGTCCTCCTCGTCGAGGTGGTGACCGACGCCGGGACCAGCGGCTGGGGGGAATGCGTCGCCATGGAGTGGCCCGGCTACTCCTACGAGTACGTCGACGGCGCGGTTGACGTACTCGCCGAGCATCTGATCCCCACGGTTCTCCAGGACCGCGAGTGCCATCCCGTAGCCGCGCACGACCGGATGTCGCGGCTCATGGGCCATCCCATGGCCAAGGCGTCTCTCGAGACGGCGATCCTTGACGCGTGGCTGCGTGAGCAGGGCCGTTCCCTGGGCGACTACCTGGGCGCGGTCAAGGATGCGGTCGACTGCGGAGTCTCCGTCGGCATCCCCTCGAGCATCGACGCGCTCCTCGCGGAGGTGGGCTCCTACATCGATGCCGGCTACCGGCGGATCAAGCTCAAGATCGAGCCCGGCTGGGATGTCGAGGCGGTGCGCGCGGTCCGGGAGACGTGGCCGGACATCCCCCTGCAGACCGACGCCAACCAGGCGTACACGCGCAACGATGCCGACGTGCTCGCCGCCATGGATCCCTACGACCTGCTCCTTGTCGAGCAGCCGCTGCCCGAGGACGACCTGCTGGGCCACGCGCAGCTGGCGCAGCGCCTCGAGACACCGGTGTGCCTCGACGAGTCGATCCTGTCCGTGGCCACCGCGGACTCCGCCATCGCCTTCGGAGCCACGAGCGTCATCAACATCAAGCCCGGCCGCGTGGGCGGCTACCTCGAGGCCAAGGCGATCCATGACCTGTGCGCCGAGCGCGGGGTCCCGGTGTGGTGCGGGGGCATGCTCGAGACGGGCATCGGCCGGGCGGCCAACGTCGCCCTCGCGGCACTTCCCGGCTTCGCCCTGCCGGGGGACACCAGCGCGTCGAGCCGCTACTACGCCGTGGACGTGACACCGCCCTTCGTGCTCGACGACGGGAGACTGAGGGTGCCGACGGGGCCGGGCATCGGCGTGGACCCCATCCCGGAACTGCTCGCGGAGTTCACGACCTGGTCGGCGGTCATCCCGGCGCGCTGAGATGTAGGTCAGGCCGGGTCGGCCATACGGGCCGCGGCCAGCAGGGCCACGGGCAGCGTCCGGACCTCGCCCGACTCCCGGTCGATCGCGGTGAGGGTGCCGGCCGCCATCCGCAGCGGCTCGATGAGCGCCTGCTCCTCCCCGTAGGCGATCCACACGGGCGCCGACTCCGCGATCGCCCGACGCAGCACTACGACGGTGTCGGCAGCCGGCATCGGATCGAGGTGGATACCGGATCCCGCCCCGTTGCGGCGTGCGCGACCCGCGGCGCCGTCCTCGCGTCGCAATCCGGCGAGTGCCGCGGCGATGAGCGCCGACGTGGCGTCGCGCCGCAGCACGGGGGGCGGCGCGGGGGCCTGAGGCGCGCGTTCAGGAGACCGGACCACGGGCTCCCCGTCGACGCCCTCAGGCACCGGATGCAGGCCCAGTTCGTGGAGGACCTTGATGGCCTCCTCCACCGGCCCCGCCACGGTGACCACGGTGTCCGATGCCCGCGTGCAGCCCAGCTGGCCTGCCCGGGGATGGGCCAGGAGCGCATCGAGCACCGTGGTGTCGTCGCAGCGAACGTACGCCGTCGCGATGCCGACGCGGACGATGCCGTGTCGGCGAGCCGCATCCTCGACGAGGTAGGCGAGCGGCTGCGGCACCGGCGTCCGTGAGACGCCCTCGAGGAAGGCGAGCAATGCGGCCGGATCCCGACCGGAGTCCAGTGCCCGGCGAATGGATGCGGTGCTGAAGCGGTACACCACGGCCCCGCCGGTGCTCTCCACGTCGGCGAGCAGCCTCAGTTCGCGATCGAGGTCAGAGCGCAGGGGACCGGGAGCGACAGCCGTGAGGTCGGCCTGGAGCAGGACGTGATCGAGGGGCTCGGGCATGGCGACCGCGGCGAGCGCCACGGCGTCGCCGTTGTCGGCCAGCGCGCGCCCCATCGGCGCGAGTGCCCCGCCCCCGGTGAACCCCAGGAACTCCAATTCGCGCAGGATCGCCCGCGCATGCTCCTCCCGGCGTGCGCCTGCCTGGCGGGGAGCCGCGAGGTCCAGCGCGCGCACGACCTCGCTGGGGTCCGCGGGCGCCTCCCCCGGTGGGAGCGTCCCGAGGAGGGCGAGCACGTGCTCGCGCAGCAGGGGCAGGCCCGGGCGCGCGAGGTCGTCCGACAGCGCGTGGGCCTCGCCCACTACGGACGGTGCCCGCGGCATGCGCAGCCAGGCGGCGGCGAGAGCCACCCAGCGCCCGGGGAAGCCCTCGTCGTGCCAGGCGTCGTACGCGGGCGTGGGCCGCCAGCGCTCGTCGGCCTCGGCGTCGCGGGCGACGAGGCCGGCGGCGTACGCCGTCTCGAGCACGAGGGCCGCGGTCGGCTCATCGACGTCGAGGAGTCGCGCGGTCGCGGTGAGATCGCGGGCGGAGAGACCGCCCTTGCGCAGGACGGCGGGGGCCTCCGGGCCGGACCAGGCGTCGGCGAGCGCGGTCACCGCGAGGATGGCCGCGAGGGCGTGCTGTCCGGCGGTGCGCTCCACGCGCTGGGACTCGAGCGCAGTCGTGCGCATGGGCTCGGGGGGCCACGCGATGTCGGGGAGGCCGACGAGTCCGTCCCGCGCGGTGCGCACCAGACGCAGCGACTGATCGTCACCCCAGACGAGCGCGAGCGTGCGCAGCCGATCGAGTGCCCCGGCCACCTCGTCGCGCGCGGCGGCGGGGAAGGCGTCGAGCAACTCGTCCTTGCCACAGCATTCGCCGCGGGCGGCCACCTGCTGTGCCACGCGCAAGGTGAGCGCGTCGAGCCTGTCGAGGGCCCGCGCCGTGGAGGTGGCCGATCCGGCCCGCGAGGCCAGCGCCGTCATGTCCGGGGGCGGGGGGTGCAGCAGGTCGGGGCGCGCGCGCAGGAGCAGAGCGAGATCGTCGTCGCTGCGGGAGCGGAGATCGTCGGCGAGGCTGCGCGGGGGCACCGGATGACGTTACCCCTAGGCTTCGGTGGTGGGCGTCGTCGGCTTCGACCTGGACATGACGCTGGTGGACTCCGCGGACGGGATCGTGCTCTCCGTCCAGCACGTGATGACGCAGTACGGCGTGGACGCCGATGGGGACGAGATCCGCTCCACCATCGGCCTGCCCCTCGATCACGTGTTCCCGCGCTGGCTGCCCCAGGAGCCGTACGACGTCCTCCTCGCGGAGTACCGCGCGCACTACCGAGTCCACGGCATCCCGCTCACCACGGCCATGCCGGGAGCGGCCGAGGCCATCGCGGCCGTGCGCGCCCATGGTGATCGCGTGCTCGTCGTGACCGCCAAGCATGGCGCGGTCGCCGGGCTGGCCCTTCAGGCGGCGGGGCTCGATGCCGACGATGTCGTCGGCGACCTCTTCGCCGAGGCCAAGGGCGACGCGCTGCGCCAGCACGCAGCGTGGGCCTACGTGGGCGACCATCCCGGCGATATCCGAGCGGCGCGCGCCGCAGGCGTGCACGCAGTCACCGTCGCCTCGGGGCCCACCTCGCACCACGAGCTCGTGGCTGCGGGTGCGGACGTCGTCCTGCCCAGCCTTCACGCGCTGCCCGAGTGGCTGGCGGCCGGTCGCGCACTGGCCTAGCGCGTCGCACCGCTAGCGCGGGACCGGGGGTTCGCCGGTGCGCGGGCGGCGACGGCTGCGCGCCGACACGAGCAGCCCGAGGAGCACCATGGCCAGGCCAACCCCGGTGATCATCGCGAGGAACCACAGCGCGGAGGGGAGCGACAGGCCGGGCACCACGAGCGGGAGCATCGCGACGAGGGTGCAGGCGAGCCCCACCACGGTGACCACCGCCCCCGCGCGCATGATCCGGTCGCCCGCGGCCCTGGGGGAGTCCTGCCCGGTCACCCGGCCACCCTAGGGGGCGGCGCGGCCCCAGCGCCGACTAGCCTGGGATGCCAGGCACCCGACGAAGGGGACTTCCATGCCGACCGGCAAGGTCAGGTGGTACGACGTGGACAAGGGCTTCGGCTTCCTTGCCACGGATGACGGCGAGGACGTGTTCGTCCATGCCTCCGCCCTGCCTGCCGGCGTCACCTCGCTCAAGCAGGGCGCGCGGGTGGAGTTCGGCATCGTCGACGGCAAGCGCGGCAAGCAGGCGCTCACCCTCACCGTCCTCGAGCAGCCGGCATCGATCGTCAAGGCCGGCCGCAAGCCGGCCGAGGACATGGCCGTCATCGTCGAGGACCTCATCAAGCTCATGGACAGCGCGTCCAACCAGCTGCGGCGCGGTCGGTATCCCGCCGACGACCACTCGCGCAAGCTCGCCGCGGTCCTGCGTGCCGTCGCCGACGACTTCGATGTCTGAGGCGCGCGCGATGAGGACGGTGCGTCGAGCCGCGGTGGCCGCCCTGCTGGTCGCAGCCACGGCCGGGCTCGCCGGGTGCGAGAAGCCCGCCCCCGGGATCAGCGTGTTCTCCGGAACGTCGAGCGCCTACCGCGAGGCGCTGTGCTGGTCGTTCGACGGCCAGCCCCTGTCGTCGGACAACTGCGCCCAGGACGTCGTCACCGGCGCCATGGAGGGCGACAAGGTGACGCGCATCCCGGTCATCCCCGGCAACACCGTGGGGATCAGCGTCGATCCCGCGGTGGCCGACACTGGGTGGTACCCGATCGTCGGCACCCAGCGCCTCACCGAGCGTCCCCTGACGACGACGTACTACCGCTTCACGTTCCCTGGCCTCCAGCAGGTCCCGGAGGCCGGCGTCCCGCTCCAGGTCGTCGCCGACCAGGGTGGGGAGACCCTGGGGCTGTGGCTCTTCCAACTGGTCCCGGCCGAGGGGGTCTCATGAGCACGCTCGACAGCGTGGCCGCGTCCGCGATCGACCTGGCCCGCCAGGCTGCCGAGGACGAGGCTCCCGCGGGGACTGTCGGGGAGCACCTCGGGGCGACCCCCGACGGCGAGCGCATCGTCACGCACTCCTTCGCCTGCCTGGATCCCGGATATGTCGGATGGCGCTGGTCGGTGACGCTGGCGCGCGCCTCGCGCGCCAAGACGGCGACGGTCGACGAGGTGGTGCTCCTGCCCGGCCCCGACGCCCTCGTGGCGCCGGAGTGGGTTCCGTGGAGCGAGCGGGTCCGCCCCGGCGACCTCGGCGTGGGCGTCATCTGGCCCACCCCGCCCGACGATGCGCGGCTCCTGCCCGGGTACACCGGGGACGACGACCTCACGGGCCTCGCCGACCGCTCACCGCTGTCGCCGAGCCAGTGGGAGATCGGGCTCGGACGCGTCCGCGTGCTGTCGGCGCTCGGCCGTGACCTGGCCGCCGACCGCTGGGAGACCGGTGACCGCGGGCCGGAGTCCGCCATGGCCCGGTCGGTCTCGCTCACGTGCTCGACGTGCGGCTTCCTCCTTCCCATCGGGGGGCCGCTGGGCCAGGCCTTCGGCGTGTGCGCGCACGACATGTCGCCGGCCAACGGGTGCGTCGTGTCCCTCGCCTTCGGCTGCGGGGCGCACTCTGAGGTCGTCGAGGTCGCTCCCGAGCCGATCCCCGAGCCCGTGACCGACGAGGTCGGCTTCGACGTGATCGACCTCGGCCACTCCTGAGGCGTCAGCCTCGGCGGCGCAGGCGCGCCCGCCGCGCGAGCACGATGGCGAGGCCGGGGATCCCCAGGATCGCGCCGCACGCGCACACGAGCGTCCACTGAGGGACGTCGATCCCGGGATACCGCTCGGCCAGCGAGGAGCCGAGCGCGAGCATGGCAACGAGGGCGATGACCCACAGGGCCGTCCCGACCGCGAGTGCCGCGACGCCGCTGTCGTCGCGGGTGCGCAGCCGCGGATCCGCGCGTACCCGGTCAATCGCCGAGGGGGCGGGATCCTCGTCCGGGGTCACAAGCCGACGCTATCGCGCGGGCGCCCGTAGGGTGAGGGGATGGACCATCGGTCGCGGCGCCTCATCACCCTCGGGGTGCTCGCCGCCTGCGTCGTGGGCCTCGTCGTCGCCGCCGTCGTCCGCTGACGGGGCGCCCGGTCCGGGAGAGCGGCGTCGCTGGCGGGTGTGCTACCCGGCAGGGTCGGTCACGACGTCCTCGGGAACGCGCTTCCACAGCAGGAGCAGGAAGCTCGCGGCGAAGAACAGGAGCATCATCCCGAACGCGAGATGCACGCCCAGGGCATCGGCCAGGGCGGCGAGGGCGAAGGGGGCGATGCCGCTCATCACGGCCACGCCGGCGCTGGTGAGGCCCGCGGCCCGGTCGGGCTGGCCCGCTGAGGCCCGCATGGCACGTCCGATGCCGAGGGGGAAGAGCATGCTGATCCCGAAGCCGATGAGGACCAGCCCGATGATGAGCGGGACTGCCCCGGAGACGAGCCAGGTGTAGGTGAACGCGACCGCCGAGAAGAGAATCGAGGCGCCGAAGACGACCTCCGAGGACACGCGCTCGACGACCCGCGACCCGATGAGGCGACCGGCGATCATGCCGGTCACGATCGCGGCAATCGTGGCGGAGGCCGCGGCCGGACCGAGTCCTCCGCGTTCGCGGAGGAGGTCCGGCCCCCACTGCAGGAGCGTGATCTCCACCCCGGTGAGCAGGATGAGCGTGAGCACGGCCCACCACACCAGTCCCGGCATGCGCGGCGCATCGCGGCGGCTCTCCATCTCGGCGCCGACATTGAAGGCAGAGGTCCGGCGACCTCGCGCCACCTCGAGCAGCAGGGCGAGGACGGCGAGCACCACCAGCCCCGAGCGCCAGCCGAGCACGAGCGTGGCGCCGATGCCGATCGCGAACGTGCCGATGAGCGAGGCGAACGACGCCGTGAGGTTGGCCTCCGCGAGGGCGGCATCCGCGGCAGCCCCCTGGCGCGCCTCGAGGTAGGCGCTCGCCCCCACCACGGCGAAGCCGCATCCCATGGAGCCGATGAATGGGCCGAGGGCGACCAGCCACAGGGGGCCGCCCGAGACGTAGAGGAGAGCGCCCGCGGCGACGCCCAGCGAGCTGCACCGCAGGAGCGTGGCCCGGTCGAAGCGGCGCACGATCCACGGTCCGACGACGCTGCCCACGAGCCCGCCGAGGGCGAGGGAGATGCTCAGCAGCGAGGCCGCGGTCCGAGTGAGTCCCTCGTCGTCGCGGAGAAGGGTGAGCGAGGCGCTGAAGGCGTACACGAACCAGCCGAGGAGGCCGAGTTGGGCGTAGGCGAGCAGGGTGGCGCGGTCACGCACCGGCCGGACGGGAGCGTGGACGACCTCGTCGTGCCGGTCCGGAGACGTCATCCCAACGACGAGACGACGTAGTCGATCGAGCGCGTGAGCTGGCGGACATCGTCGGGCTCGACCGCGGGGAACACCGCGACCCGGATCTGGTTGCGGCCGAGCTTGCGGTACGGCTCGGTGTCCACGATGCCGTTGGCGCGCAGGGCCTTGGTCACCTCGGTCGCATCGATGCGGTCGTCGAAGTCGATCGTGGCCACGACCGCGGAGCGCTTTGCGGGGTCGGTGACGAAGGGAGCGGCGAAGTCGCTCGCCTCCGCCCAGTCGTAGAGGATTCCCGACGACTCGCCCGTGCGCTTCGTGCACCAGTCCAGGCCGCCGTTGGCGAGGAACCAGTCGACCTGCTCGGCCATGAGGTAGATCGTCGCGAGAGCGGGCGTGTTGTAGGTCTGGTCCTGCCGCGAGTTGTCGAGGGCCGTCTTGAGGTCGAGGAAGGCGGGGGTCCAGCGTCCGCTCGCGGAGATCTCCTCGACGCGGGCGATAGCGGCGGGGGACATGAGCGCGAACCACAGCCCTCCGTCGGAACCGAAGCTCTTCTGCGGCGCGAAGTAGTAGACATCGACCTGGCTCGGGTCGAGGGGCAGGCCCCCTGCGCCCGAAGTCGCATCGAAGAGGACGAGGGCATCGTCATCGGCGCCCGGCACGCGCTGGGGGGTCACGATGACGCCGGTGGAGGTCTCGTTGTGGGGGGAGCAGTAGGCGTCGATGCCGGCCTCGGCGCGGAACTCCGGGGCGTCGCCCGGCTCGGCCTTGACGATCGTCGGGTCGCCCAGGTGCGGCGCCTCCTGGGCCGCTTGCGCGAACTTGGCCCCGAACTCCCCGAAGGACAGGAACTGTGCGCGGTCGCGGATGAGCCCGAACGTCGCGACGTCCCAGAATGCCGTGGAGCCACCGTTCCCGAGCACGACCTCGTAGCCGTCGGGGAGAGAGAAGAGGTCGGCGAGTCCGGTGCGCAGGCGCCCCACCTGGGACTTCACGGTCTTCTGGCGGTGCGAGGTTCCGAGGTAGGTGCCGGCAACGTCCAGGAGTCCGGACACCTGCTCGCGGCGCACCTTGGAGGGCCCGGAACCGAAGCGGCCGTCAGCCGGAAGCAGGTCGGCGGGGATGCGGATCTGGTCGGTCACGGCGCAAGGCTACGTGGCGAGGGGCCTGCGGCGTACGGCGGTCGGTTGCGACTCGCGCTGGGACGGCGTGTAGCCGGACGGGGCCACCATCTGCGCATCCCAGCCGGGCACCGCCTCGGGCGGGCGCGGCGCGGCGCCGATGTAGCGGGCGGACGGTCGCACGAGCCGGCCGGTGCGCTTCTGCTCGAGGATGTGGGCGCTCCAGCCGGCGAGCCGGGCGCAGGTGAACATCGACGTGAACATCTGCGAGGGAACCTCGGCGTAGTCCAGGACGATGGCCGCCCAGAACTCCACATTGGTCTCCAGGATGCGGTCGGGCCGCCGCTCGCGGAGCTCGGCGAGAGCGGCCTGCTCGAGGGCTTCGGCGACCTCGTAGCGGGGTGCCCCGAGCTCCTGCGCGGTCCGGCGCAGCACCCGCGCGCGGGGGTCCTCGGCCCGGTAGACCCGATGGCCGAAGCCCATGAGCCGCTCGCCCCGATCGAGCACGCGGCTCACGTAGCCCCGCGCGTCGCCGGTGCGCTCGACCTCCTCGATCATGCCGAGGACGCGGGCGGGCGCGCCGCCGTGCAGGGGGCCGCTCATCGCGCCCACCGCTCCGGAGATCGCCGCCGCGACGTCGGCGCCGGTCGAGGCGATGACCCGCGCGGTGAACGTGGAGGCGTTCATGCCGTGCTCGGCCGCGGAGACGAAGTAGGCGTCCACGGCCTGCACATGCCGGGGATCGGGGTCCCCGCGCCAGCGGATCATGAAGCGCTCGCAGATGGTCTGCGCTTCGTCGATCCGGCTCTGTGGGACCATCGGCAGGCCGAGGCCGCGCGCGGACTGGGCGACGAAGGACATGGCCATGACCGACACGTGAGCGAGATTCTCGCGGGCGGTGTCGTCGTCGATGTCGAGCAGCGGGTGAAGGCCCCACACGGGTGCGAGCATGGCGATGGCCGACTGCACGTCGACGCGCACGTCGCCGGAGTGCACCGGGATGGGGTAGGGCTCCGCCGGGGGCAGGCCGGGGTTGAACTCGTTGTCGACGAGCAGGCCCCACACGTTGCCGAACGACACCCGACCCACGAGGTCCTCGATGTCCACGCCGCGGTAGCGCAGGGCGCCCCCGTCCCGGTCGGGCTCGGCGATCTCGGTCTCGAAGGCGACGACGCCCTCGAGTCCGGGCACGAAATCCCGCAGCATGCCGCCATTCAACCGAACGCCCCGGGGGGAGCGGGGCGCGGGGCACGGGCCCGGTCGAGGGCCGGGCAGGATGTCCCCGTGAGCCTGTGGTCGCCGCCCCCCGAGGATGCCCCGCGACGCCTGGCCGACCTGCGCGTGTCCTATGACGCGGGCACCCTCCTGGAGAGCGACCTCCTCGCGACGCCGCTCGCGCAGTTCAGCGCGTGGTTCGACGAGGCGCTGCGGGTGGGTCTGCCCGAGCCGAACGCCATGATCGTGGCGACTGCCGGCGATGACGGCGTTCCCTCCGCGCGCACGGTCCTGCTCAAGGAGGCCGACTCCCGCGGATTCGCGTTCTACACCAACCTCGGTTCGCGCAAGGGCCGGGAGATCGCCGCCAATCCGCGTGCCTCGCTCGTCTTCCCGTGGTTCGCCATGCACCGGCAGGTGGTCGTCGTCGGCGACGTCATGCCGGTGCCGCGCGAGGAGGCAGCGGCGTACTTCGCCTCGCGCCCGCGGGGGTCCCGCGTCGGGGCATGGACCAGCCGCCAGTCCGAGGTGATCGACGGCCGCGACATCCTCGACGAGCGCTACGCCGAGATCGACGACCGTTTCGGGGACGACGTGCCCCTTCCGGACTTCTGGGGCGGATGGATCGTCCGGCCGGCGACCGTGGAGTTCTGGCAGGGCCGGGAGTCTCGCCTGCACGACCGCCTGCGGTTCCGCCGCGCGAGCGCCCAGGCCGCTTTGGACGCCGCGGACGGCTGGGTCGTCGAGCGGCTCTCGCCCTGATATGGCGCGCCTCCTCGCCGATCTCACCCCGCTGAGGGAGAGCGCACCCTTCCGGCGGCTGTGGATCGGCAACAGCGTCGGCACGATCGGCCAGCAGATGTCGGCCGTCGCCGTCGCGATCGAGGTCTACGACATCACCGGGTCGTCGTTCGCCGTCGGCCTCACCGGGCTGTTCCAGTTCGTCCCTCTCGTCGTGCTCGGGCTGTACGGCGGTGCCCTGGTGGACCGCTTCGACCGCCGACGCGTCGCCCTCATCGCCTCGGTGGGCCTGTGGGTGTGCACCGTGGCACTCGTCGCGCAGTCGCTGGCGAATGTCGATTCGATCGCCGCGCTGTACGGGATCATCGCGGTCCAGTCCGGCTTCTTCGCCGTGAGCAATCCCGCCCGTCACGCCATCGTGCCGCGGCTCATCCCCGATCGGCTGCTGCCGGCCGCGAATGCGCTGACCACGCTCACGTGGAGCATCGCCTTCACCCTCGGCCCGGTGATCGCGGGGTTCCTCATCGCGGGCGCGGGCACGGTCACCGCCGTCTACGCGCTGGACGTCGTCCTCTTTGCCGCCACGGTGTGGGCCATGTGGCGGCTGCCGGCACTGCCCCCCGAGCCGGGGGTCCGCCAAGGGGTCGGCGGCTGGCGCAGCGTCGCGGAAGGCCTGCGCTTCCTCAAGGGCAAGCGCAACCTGCAGATGACGTTCTACCTCGACCTCGTGGCCATGGTGTTCGGGATGCCCAGGGCGCTCTTCCCGGCCATCGCCACCGCGTGGTTCGGGGGCAGCGTCGCGGACGTGGGCCTCGTCGTCGGGCTGCTCTCGGCGGCGCCGGCGGCCGGGGCGTTCGTCGCCAGCATCCTGTCGGGTCCGCTGGGGCGGGTGCGCCGACAGGGCCTCGCCGTGGTGGCGTCCATCCTCGTCTGGGGCGGTGCCATCGCCCTGTTCGGCTTCTCGCGATGGCTGCCCGCGGCCCTGCTCTTCCTCGCGATCGCGGGCGCCGCCGACACCGTGAGCGCGATCTTCCGGGCGACCATCCTCCAGGCGGCCACCCCCGACGAGTACCGCGGACGACTGCAGGGCATCTTCACCGTGGTCGTCGTGGGCGGTCCGCGCCTGGGCGACGTGGAGTCCGGTGCCGTGGCCGCGGCGTTCGGCGAGGCGGTGTCGGCCGTGTCGGGCGGCATCCTGTGCATCGTGTTCGCCCTGGGCCTCGTCGCCGTCGTGCCGTCATTCCTGCGCTACGACGCCGAGCACCCGGTGCCCTAGCAGCCCGGTCCCCGCCGGTGTGTCACCCGAGGGCGTAAGTCGGACCTTGCACACGTGAGGTGGGGTGACACATTCCGTTAGTCGAGGGCGGCGTCGAGGATCATCGCGACGATGTCGTCGGGGCTCACCTGACGTGCCTTCGCCTCCGCGCGCAGGCGCTTGCGCACCGACTTGGGCACCCGCACCCCCAGATCGACCAGCTTGTCCTTGGGCGGCCCCAGGAGGGAATCCGAGGTGGCCCCGCCGCGGGCCAGGCTGCCCTTGCGCTTGCCGCCCTGCGCGGCGGGCGGTGGCGAGGGCTGCGGGACGGGCTGGCCGCTCACCGGGTGCAGGTCGGAGTCGGGCGCCTTCGCCAGCGCGGGGCGGGGCTCCGGAGAGGTCACCGGCCCAGTCTCCCAGGCCCGCGGCGCGTTCGGTGGGATGCGCACCGTCTCAGGGCCGCCTGGTTCGCGTGGCCCTCAGCGCGACAGCAGGGTCTCGAGCACGTCGTCGAACGCCTCGACGACGTCGCGCGCGCCCGGCGAGGGCCACGCCTGGATGGGCACACCCGCGCCCTGCGCCTGCTGCACGGCCGCGCGCTCGGGCACGACCGCGTCGAAGACCAGCCCCGGATGGGCAGCGCGGAGCTCGGCCTCCCGGAACTGATGCTCGGTGAGGTTGGCGCGCACGCGGTTGAGGAGGATGCCCGCCGCGGTGAGCCGCAGGTTGAGTGCCCCCCGGGCCGCCTCGATCGCGAGCAGGGCGCGGTCGGCCCCCTGGAGGGCGAAGAACCCGGGCTCAGTGACGATGAGCGCGGTGTCGGCGGCGGCGAGGGCGTTGCGGGTGAGCTCGTCGAGGGACGGGGGGCAGTCGACGAGGATCAGGTCGTACGAGCTCACGACGCCCTGCAGGGCGGACCGCAATCGCGTGGCCGACCCGTCGCCCTCGGGGCGATTGCGGTGGGCGAGGGCCTCCTCGCTGGGGAGCACGTGGATGCGCGGACCCCACCCGGATGGCTGCAGCGCCGCGGACGCGATGCCGGGCCGCGCGTCGGCGAGGACATCACCGGTCGTGTAGGCGTGGAAGGGGACGTCGAGGGCCGCGGTCGCGTTGGCCTGCGGGTCGAGGTCCACCACGAGGACGCGCAGGTCGCGCGCCCAACCCGCGCCGGCGAGGCCGAGGACCGCCGTGGTCTTGCCCACGCCGCCCTTGAGCGAGAGCACGGCCACCGTCGTCACGACATGCGAGTGTGCCAGGCGACGCGGGTGGGGAGGCCACCGCGGCAGCAGATGTCGCGATCACCCGCAAGACCCCGGTCCGCGGCACGGCGCGGGCCAGTCGAGCCCTACGACGCGGCGGCCTTCATCGCCGCCAGCCGCTCGAGGGCGTCGAGGCGCTCGGCGGCGTGGTCGACGATGCGCTCGGGATAGCCCTGGTCGTAGCCCCCGAGCACGTCCCACGGGGCGTGGGCGGTCTTGCCGGGCAGGTGGGCGAGTTCGGGAACGTAGCGTCGCACGTAGTCGCCGTCGGGGTCGAACTTCTCGCCCTGGCCCACCGGGTTGAAGACCCGGTGGTACGGCGATGCGTCGGTCCCGCATCCGGCGGTCCACTGCCAGCCGTGGGAGTTGCTGGCGAGATCGCCGTCCCGCAGCCATCTCATGAAGTGCGCCGCGCCGCGCTGCCACGGCAGGTGGAGATCCTTCACCAGGAAGCTCGCCACCACCATCCGCACGCGGTTGTGCATCCACCCCTCGGCGAGCAACTGGCGCATCCCCGCGTCGACGAAGGGGAACCCGGTGCGTCCGGCTGCCCAGGCCTCGAAGCGCGCGTCGGCCTCGGGCCCGGAATCCCAGCCGAAGTCGTCGTCGAAGCGCGCATCCATGGACCGGCGCCCGCTGTCCGGTCGCTGGGCGAGCACATCGGCGTAGAACTCCCGCCACGCGATCTCCTTGCGGAACGTCTCCTCGCCGGCGGAGTCGCCGAGCTCGGCGAGGATCGTGCGCGGATGGATCTCGCCCCACTTCAGGTGGTGTCCCATCGTGCTCGTCCCGTCGAGAGCGGGAAGGTTGCGGGTGTCGTCGTACGCCGCCAGGCGGGACCTGCGGAAGTCGTCCCAGTGCGCGAGCGCGGCTGCCTCTCCGGCGGGAGGGAGGGCGAACGGAAGATCGGGTCGCTCCGGATAGCCGTGGCACTCCACCGGCATGAGCCAGTCGGCCGCGACGTCGGGCGCGGGATCACGCCAGCCATGGCGCATCCAGGCCCGGTAGAACGGCGTGTAGACGCGGTAGGAGGTCCCGTCATCCTTCGTCACGCGCCCCGGGGCCACGGCGTACGGCGACCCGGTGAGGACCAGTTCGATGCCCTGCTCGGCGAGAGCAGCGCGCACCGCCGCATCGCGGCGCACGCCATAGGGGCCGAAGTCCGACGCGGCGTGGACCTGGGTCGCGCCGGCGGCACGCGCGACCTCGACCACGCGGGCGACGGGATCGCCGTGCTGGAGGAGGAGTTGCCCGCCGAGCGCGTCGTCCAGGGAGTGCAGGGATTCCACGAGGTACGCGCGGCGCACATCCGAGGCCGGCTCCCAGAGCGCGGGGTCGACGACGAAGAGCGGGACGACGGCTCCGTCCGCGCCGGCCGCGGCTCCCAGCGCAGGGTTGTCGCCCAGGCGCAGGTCACGGCGGAACCAGGCAACAGCGGGCACCCTCGCAGGCTAGGCCGTCCCGGGGGTGGGGGCACGCCGGGTGCGGTTGAATGCCGGTGTGGGCGACCTCATCGACACGACGGAGATGTATCTCCGGACCGTCTTCGAACTCGAGGAGGAGGGGGTGCTCCCCATGCGCGCCCGCATCGCGGAGCGGCTGGGCCAGAGCGGTCCCACCGTGTCGCAGACGGTGGCGCGCATGGAGCGCGATGGCCTGCTCACCGTCGAGGGGGATCGTCACCTCGAGCTCACGCCCCGCGGACGGGAGTACGCCGTGCAGGTCATGCGCAAGCACCGGATCGCGGAGTGCCTGCTCGTCGACGTCCTCGGCATGCCGCTGGAGGAGGTGCACCTCGAGGCGTGCCGCTGGGAGCACGTCATGAGCGAGAGCGTCGAGCGACGCGTCCTGGAGATGCTCGACCGGCCGACCGTGTCGCCGTTCGGCAACCCGATCCCCGGCCTGGAGGTGCTCATGCCGGGCGTGGGGTCACCCGTGGCGGACCCCGGCTCCTGGGTGAGCCTGGAGAGCGTCGCCGGCCAGGAGACGCTGCGGGTCACCGTGCGGCGCATCGGCGAGACGGCCCATGCCGATCCCGATGTGGTCGCCCAGCTGCGTCGCGCGGGCGTTGTCCCCGGAGCCGCCGTGCGCGTGCAGCGGGCGGCCACCGGCGTCATGGTCGGGTCGGCCGGGGAGTACGTCGAACTGCCCGTCTCCGTGAGCGCCCACATCGCCGTGGAGCCCCTCGGCTGAGTCGGGCGGGACGGCCTGACCGGGCGGCCTCCCCCGGACTCGCCGCCCTTCGGCCGCGATTTCCGACGCGAAATCGCGGTTGGTCGGCGGCCAGGTGGAGACCACTACCCCGGGGGGTATCGTTGTCTCACCCGGGGCGGCTCCGGGGAACCCTCGATGAAAGGTGGATCCCGATGGCCGAGACGGCTGCGGAGATGTCCCTGGACGACGTCTGCCGACGCGATGTGGTGACCCGCCTGCGCCGGGTGCAGGGCCAGGTGGCCGGCATCATCACCATGATCGAGGAGGGGCGCGACTGCGGCGAGGTGGTCACGCAGTTGGCCGCCGTGTCCCGGGCGCTCGACCGTGCCGGCTTCAAGGTCGTCGCGAACGGCCTCCAGCAGTGCGTCACCGCCGAGGGGCGCGGCGAGCGCCCCGCCATGTCCGCCGAGCAGCTCGAGAAGCTGTTCCTCGCCCTGGCATGACGCCCCCGCGCCGGCCCGAGGCGGCCGCGGTCCTCGCCGACGGCTGCCTGGCCGACCGTGTCGCCTTGGTCACCGGAGGCGGTTCGGGCATCGGCCGCGCCACCGCGGAACTCCTCGCGCGGCTTGGTGCCGCGGTCGCGGTGACCGGCCGCCGCGAGGATGCGCTCAACGCCACCGTCGAGTCCATCGCGGCCGCGGGTGGCCGGGCGACCGCGTACCCCTGCGACATCCGGGAGCCTGAGGCCGTGGACACCATGCTCGACGCCGTGCTCGCGTCCCACGAGCGCGTCGACCTGCTGGTCAACAACGCGGGAGGCCAGTTCGTGGCCCCCGCGGAGCAGATCTCCCACAACGGATTCCGTGCCGTCACGCGACTCAACCTCGACGCAACGTGGTACGTCACGACACAGGTGGCTGCCCGCTCGATGATTCCGGCCGGCTACGGCAAGGTCGCCAGCGTCACCATGACGCCGACGCGCGGCATGCCGGGCATGGCGCACTCCAGCGCGGCCCGTGCCGCAGTCGAGAGCCTCACCCGCACGTGGGCTGCGGAATGGGCGCGGTACGGCGTGCGCACCGTCGCCGTGGCTCCGGGGATCGTGCACACCGAGGGCTGGGAGAAGTACGGCCTCGCCCCCGAGCAGGTGGCACGCGTGATCCCGGCGGGCCGGGTGCAGGCGGCCGACGAGGTGGCGGCCGTGATCGCGTTCTGCCTCTCGCCCGCCGGCGACTACATCACCGGCACCACGATCGTGGCCGACGGCGGAATCAACGTCTCGGCGCCGGGCAGCCTGGTCGACTGACGCAGTCGGGTCGACCCGGGTCGACTCACCCACCCCGGTCGACGCGGCCCGAACGCGCGAAGGGGGCGGACGGTCGACCCGCCCGCCCCCTCCGCGCGCTCGATCAGGTGCCCGAGCA
>CAIVWG010000077.1 GCA_903909555.1 uncultured bacterium
AACTCAAACGGCAGGGTCCGTCCTAGTCGGCGTAGGAGTCCCAGTCGGCACCCGCGGTGAGGCCGCCGTCGATCACGAGCGACTGGCCGGTCATCCACGACGACGCGTCGCTGGCGAGGAAGACCACGGCGCCGACGAGTTCGTCGGGGCTGCCGAGCCGGCCCATCGGGGTGACGTCGTCGAACCACCTTTGCCGGTGATCCTCGCCCCACAGCGGGCGGGTGAACTCGGTCTTGATGACGAAGGGCTCCAGGCAGTTCACCCTCACGCGATCGCGGGCCCACTCCCGGGCGCAACTGCGCGTCAGCGACGTGACGCCGGCCTTGGTCGCGGCGTACACCGAGATCGTGTTGAAACTGAACCGCGCGCTGAGGGAGCTGAGGTTCACGATGCTCCCACCCCCCGCATCAGCCATGAGTGGATGCGCCGCCTGGCTGGCGAAGTACAGCGCGCGCAGGTTGACCGCGACGATCGCATCGAAGTCCTCGGCGCTGACCTCCTCGATCCGCTTGCGCCGATTCGTGCCGGCGGAGTTGATGAGCACGTCGAGGCCGCCCAGCACGGCGTGGGCGTCGCGCACCACGCTGCCCGCGACCGCCGGGTCGGACAGATCGGCCACGATCGGAACGGCGCTCCCCCCCGCCTGCGCGACGGACTCCAGCACCGGATCGACCTTGTCCGCGCTGATGTCCTGCACGGCGAGGCGCGCACCCCGCTCGGCGAGGGCCCGCGCCAAGGTCGAGCCGATGGCACCCCCCGAGCCGGTGATGAGGACTGCGCGTCCCTCGAGGTCGAACAAGGTGTCGGTCACGGGGACCTCCGGGGCAGGCGTGCCAGGGTGACGGACTGTGGTGCGGCCCCGATGGTGGCAGACACGGCGCCCCGCAGCACCACCGACCGGGCCTCGGACGTCATGTTGACCACGAAGGCGAGCACGTCATCGACGCCCTCGATCACCACCGCGTCCGCGACCTCGGGCTGGTCGGAGCGGCTGGGCAGGAGTGCGGTAGCTCCGCGCAGGTCGCGGAGGACGCCGTACACGGGGAACTCCTCGCCCGCTCGTGAACCGAAGGCGCCCGGATCGGCGCACCCGGTGTCGCGCTCGCGCAGGCCGCGCCACCCGAGTGCCTCGAAGTAGGTCACGGCATCGACGGTGCCCGGTGTCGTGAGCGCCCTCAGGGACAGCAGGGTCCACGCCGCAGCGAACCACGTCCGCTGGCGCGCGTCGACCGAGGCCGGCAGTTCGGTGTTGCTCGCATCGGACGCCGGATCGGTGGCATTGGGATTGAAGCGCGGCCTCAGCGTGACCGGGCCGACCGCGATCCGTGCCGAGCCGACGACGCGAGGGGCGTCGGCGGCGATCGCCTCCTGGGCCGCCGCGTTCTGCAGGACCGACCGGTCGTCGGCGGCATGGACCTGGGGATTGATCGAGAACGACGCCCACGCAAGCCCCGCCTGCTCGGGAGGCTGACGATTGAGCTCGGTGAAGTACAGGTCCGTGCCGCCGCACCAGGGCAGGTCGTCCCCGAGGACGTCGCGCGCCTCCTCCAGCCGCGACGTCGACGTCACCTTCTCGTCCGCGTGAAGAACCGCCCACGAGTCGACGAGGGGGGCGATGTCGCGCACGGTGTCACGGATGCGCGCGTAGTCATCGGCGTCGCCGCCGGCGAACCGCACCCGCAGGCGGACATCCAGCCGCTGCGCGAGAGCGGCGAGCGCCGCCAGCCGCGTGCCGCAGTCCTCGGCCGTGGCATCCACCGTGGCCATGAGGTGGTCGAGCCCCAGCGCGGCGATGGCGGCCATCTCCGCCTCGCCCCACGGCAGATCCGTCGCCTGCGTCCCGAGTCGGGGGAGCGGCGCCGCGGCTCCCTCGACCGTCACCGTGACGGAGGCCTGCCGATCCTCGGGGTCGGGTAAGTCCCCCGTCACCGCCAGCGTCACCGACTGGGCGATGACATCGCCGGGCGCGACCTCGACCGGGAAGGGCAGGGAGATCGGCGTGCAGTAGGTCTTGTACGACGCGTCGCTCCAATTGCGATGGTCCTCGGTCTCGAAGACCTCTCCGGCGAAGTCCAGGCGCGCGCGACTGTCGCTGCCCACCGGCCACTCCATGGCTCGGACATCGAGGAAGGGCTGGTGCGGCGAGATCGCATCGGGAAACGCGCTCTCGATGACGTCGCCGTCGGCGGTGACGATGGTGCACGAGCGGCCGGCAAACCCCGCCATGGGATGGAGTACGCACAGTCCCAGGCGGTTGCGGAGGAAGGGCTCCGTGGTGGAGCCCTCGATGGCGTAGCGCACAGCGCTATCCGCCGCGCCGGTGATCTCGGCGGTCCAGGTGAAGGCCGACGCATCGAAGGTTCCCCGCGCGCGCAGAAGGATCCGGAAGGAGTCAGCCCCCGCCTCGATCGACTCGTCCTCGAGCTGCCAGGGTCGCGCGGTCCAGTTGCGGTCCTGGAAGGCGACGTAGATCCGCCGGACGATCTCGAGGTCGCCCGCGCGGATGTTGCGCAGGTCGCCGGTGTCGTACTCCAGGCGGAGCCGGCCCGCGGCGAGGGGAACGGACGTCACGGGGCGCTGCCCACCCGATAGGGCAGGCCCGTCGCGAGCGACTCGTAGGCCCCGAGCGTGAGTTCCATCGTGCGCAGGGTGTCGGCCCCGCTCGTCTCCGGCGTGCGCCCCGTCCGCAGGCACTCCACCCAGTGCCGCTGCAGCGTCACAACACTGTCCTGGATGCCGTTCCACGGCCGCGATGCCCAGTCATGCTCGGGGATCTGCAGGTCCTCGTCGAGGACGGCATAGCCGGTCATGCGCGCCGCGGAGTCCCCGACGTCGACGGCATGGGAGACGACCTGCAGGTGGTAGTCCGGCCCGAGGGTGAGGGCGCCCTTGGTGCCTTCGATCGTGACGAAGGCCTGGGGGTACGTCGAATGATCGGAGAACGTCTCGTAGCTCGCGTCGGCGATGGCGGTGGCACCGGGCATCCGCATCATGACGGTGGCGACGTCCTCGCCGACGATGCGCGGGTTCACGCGCAGGGCCTCGGCGTACAGGGACTCGGGCTCTCCCATGAAGAACCGCGCGAGGTCGAACAGGTGCACCGCGACATCCACGATGATCATGCGCTCGCTGTCGAGCAGCCACGGCTGCGGCGTGTAGCAGTCGTGGAAGCTGCGAAAGCTGAAGCGACCGAAGAACGGTCGGCCGATCATGCCGGCGTCGAGGACCTCTTTGACCCGCCGCATGGGGTGCTGGAAGCGGAAGTTCTCGTGCACCATGAACGGCAGGTCCCGGGCGTCCATCGCGGCCACCATGGCCCGGGCGTCCTCGAGATCCCATGCGAGCGGCTTCTGGCAGATCGCCGCGACGCCGTGCTCGGCCGCGAGATGCACCATCTGGGGGTGCGTCGGCGGGGTGGTCGCGATGTCCACGAAGTCGAGGTCCTCGTTCGCGAAGAGCTCGGCGGCATCCGCGTAGGGGCGGCCGCCGAAGTCCCGCGCCGCGGCGGCGAGCCGCTCGGGGTCGGTATCGCAGACGGCGACAAGCTCCACGTCAGGGATCTCCGCCCACGCGTGAAGGTGATTCTGCGCGAAGAAGCCGGTGCCGATGACAGCAAACCGGTACGGCATGCCCTCAGGGCGTTCCGCCAGGCTGGCCCGGGTGCTCACAGTTCGACCTCCCTGCTCGGGTCGTTGATCCACTCGCTCCACGAGCCGACGTACATCTTCGATCCCGGCAGCCCGGCCACCGTCATGGCGAGGACGTTCTGCGCCGCCGTGATACCGGAACCGCAGTAGAAGATGACATCCGTCGGGTCCTGGCCCCCGATGAGGCCCTCATAGTGCGCGCGCAGCTCCTCGGGAGAGCGCAGCCGCTTGTCAGCGGTAACGGTATGTGCGCGGTCGGCGAGGCCCGCACCGGCGATGTGCCCGCGCACCGGATCGTGGTAGACACCGCCGCCGTGATAGCCCTCGGCGCTGCGCGAGTCGAAGACGCGCGTGGGTGTCAGCCTTCGGGCGGCATCCACTTCCTCGACATCGGCGAGCAGGGCCGGGCGCAGACGCGGGCTGAAGGTCGTCGGCGACGGGACGCGAACGTCGCTCTCCACGGGGCCGTCCGCCGCAAGCCACGCCTGCCAGCCGCCGTCGAGCACGGCAACGCGGTCGTGACCCATCCAACGCAGCATGAGCCACACCCGCGACGCCGACATCAGTCCGCCATCGGCGTCGTAGGCCACGACCTGGGTCCTCGCGTCGATGCCCCAGGCGCCGAGCTGGCGGGCGAAGTCCTCCGGCGCGGGGAAGGGGCGTCGGCCGGTGACCCCCGCGATGATCGGGCCGGCGAGGTGGTCGGCGGTGTCGGCCTGCAGCGCACCGGGGATGTGGCCTTCGGCGTACACGCGCTTGCCCCACTGCTCGTCGTCGAGGGTGAAGCGCGCGTCGAGGATCACCAACTCCGGGTGCCCGAGGACGCCGCGCAGGTCATCCGCCCCGATGAGGGTCGTGTAGTCCATGCCCGAATCTTCACAGAGCCGGTCGTGCCTATCCTGGCCGGGTGACGAGCGATTCCCCCCGGACGATGACGCCGCGCAGCTCCCTGGCCACGCAGGGCCGTGATCGTTCCCCCAACCGCGGGATGCTGCGCGCGCTGGGCATGTCCGACGCGGACTTCGACAAGCCCCAGATCGGCATCGCCTCGTCGTACAACAGCATCACGCCCTGCAACATGTCGCTGCGCGAGGTGGCCCAGGAGGTCGGGAGCGGCGTGCAGCAGGCCGGCGGATTCCCCATGGAGTTCGGCACGATCACCGTCTCCGATGTCATCTCCATGGGGCACGAGGGCATGCACTTCTCCCTGGTGAGCCGCGAGGTGATCGCGGACTCGGTGGAGACCGTGATGCAGGCCGAGCGGCTGGACGGCATGGTCACCCTCGCGGGATGCGACAAGAGCATCCCCGCGATGCTCATGGCTGCGGCGCGAATCGACGTGGCGAGCGTGCTGCTGTACGCCGGCTCCCTCCTGCCCGGTCGTGTCACGCTGTCCGACGGGATGGAGCACACCGTCAATATCGTGACGTCCTTCGAGGCCGTGGGCGCCCACGCTCGAGGGCTGATGTCCGACGAGGACCTCGACGCCATCGAGCGGGCGGTGTGCCCGACGGCGGGGACGTGCGGGGGGATGTACACCGCGAACACGATGGCGAGCGCGGCCGAGGCCATGGGGATGGCACTCCCCGGCTCGTCGTCGCCGCCCGCCGTCGACGCCCGGCGCGCCGGCCTGGCCCGTCGCTCGGGGCAGGCGGCGGTCGACCTCATCGCCCGGGGAATCACGGCGCGCGACATCATCACGCCGTCCTCGGTGCGCAACGCGATCACCGTGGTCATGGCGCTCGGAGGCTCTACGAACTCCGTCCTGCACCTGCCCGCGATCGCGCACGAGTGCGGGTTCGAACTCGACCTCGAGGACTTCCAGCGCATCAGCGATCGCACGCCCCTGGTGGCGGACCTCAAGCCGTTCGGTGAGTACGTGATGTTCGACCTCGACAGGGTCGGCGGCGTCCCCGTCGTCATGCGGATGCTGCTCGACGAGGGCCTCCTCGACGGCGACTGCCTGACCGTGACCGGCCGCACCGTCGCGGAGAACCTCGCCGACATCGATCCTCCCGGCGCCGACGGCAGCGTCGTACGACGTCTCGACGCTCCACTGGCGCCGACGGGAGGCATCTCCATCCTGTGCGGATCCCTGGCGCCCGAGGGGGCGGTGGTGAAGACGGCCGGCATCGACGTGGACTCGTTCGAGGGTCCGGCGCGCGTGTTCGAGCGCGAGCAGGCGGCGATGGAGGCGCTGGCGGACGGCACCCTGCAGGCCGGTGATGTCGTCATCGTGCGCTACGAGGGCCCCAAGGGCGGTCCGGGCATGCGCGAGATGCTCATGATCACGGGGGCCATCAAGGGGGCGGGCCTGGGACGCGACGTGCTGCTCGTGACCGATGGGCGATTCTCCGGGGGGAGCACCGGGCTGTGCGTGGGCCACGTGGCGCCCGAGGCGGTGGACGGCGGCCCCATCGGCCTGGCCCGCGACGGCGATCGGGTGCGGGTCGACATCCGGACCCGGACGCTGGACCTCCTCGTCGACGAGGCCGAGCTCGAACGTCGCCGCGCGGAATTCGTGCCTCTGCCCCCTCGCTACGACCGGGGGGTCCTGGCGAAGTACGCCCGCCTCGTGGGCTCCGCGAGCAGGGGGGCGGTCTGCGACTGAGGCGGCCTGGGCAGATGCCCCGTGGTGCGCTACCCTCGTGACCATGCAGCAGGTCATCGTCATCGTAGGCAGGCGCGCGGGCTAGCCCGTCCCTGTCGCCGAGGCGACCCGCGCGCACCCTCCGAGCCCTCCCGGGCCGGGGGGTTTCGTGTTCTCAGGGCCCATGCGCCACCATGGAGCCCGCGAAGGAAGAGGAATGGGGAAGAGCAGATGAGCAGTTCCGAGCAGGTCACCGGGGCCCAGAGCCTGATCCGCTCCATGGAGCATGCCGGCGTCGACGTCGTCTTCGGCATCCCGGGCGGGGCGATCCTGCCGGCCTACGACCCCCTCATGGACTCCATGAAGGTCCGCCACATCCTGGTCCGCCACGAGCAGGCCGCCGGCCACGCAGCCGAGGGCTACGCCGCGGCGACCGGCCGCGTGGGCGTGTGCATGGCCACGAGCGGTCCTGGCGCCACCAACCTCGTCACGCCCATCGCCGACGCCCACATGGACTCCGTCCCCATGGTGGCCATCACCGGGCAGGTGCCCAGCTCGGCCATCGGCTCCGACGCCTTCCAGGAGGCCGACATCCGCGGCATCACCATGCCGATCACCAAGCACAGCTACCTGGTCACCAACGCCGACGAGATCCCCCGCGCGGTCGCCGAGGCGTTCCACCTCGCGTCGACCGGGCGCCCCGGCCCGGTGCTGGTCGACATCTCCAAGGACGCGTTGCAGGCGATGACGACGTTCGACTGGCCCGAGGAGGTCTCCCTCCCGGGCTACCACCCCGTGACGAGGCCGCACTCCAAGCAGGTTCGCGAAGCGGCGCGCATGATCCTCGAGGCGAAGCGCCCCGTGCTCTACGTCGGCGGCGGAGTCATCCGATCCAACGCCTCGGGTCAACTGCTCGCCCTCGCCGAGCTGACCGGCATCCCGGTCGTCACCACCCTCATGGCCCGCGGAGCCTTCCCCGACAGCCATCCGCAGCACATGGGCATGCCGGGCATGCATGGCAGCGTGGGCGCGGTGGGGGCCCTTCAGAAGAGCGACCTCATCATCGCCCTGGGCGCCCGCTTCGACGACCGGGTCACCGGCAAGCTGTCGACCTTCGCCCCCGGGGCAGCCATCATCCACGCCGACATCGACCCGGCGGAGATCTCCAAGAATCGCGTGGCCGACGTTCCCATCGTGGGCGACGTCGGCGAGGTCATGTCGGAGCTCTCCGCCGTCCTCTCCGAGGAGATGGCGGCGGGCAGGCACGGTGACTACGCGGAGTGGTGGAGCCTGCTCGACCACTGGCGCGGGACCTACCCGCTGGGTTACGACCTGCCCGACGACGGCAGCCTGTCCCCGCAGTACGTCATCAGCCGCCTCGGTGACATCAGCGGACCCGACGCGGTCTTCGCCGCGGGAGTCGGCCAGCACCAGATGTGGGGCGCGCAGTTCGTCAAGTACGAGAAGCCGCGCACCTGGCTCAACTCCGGCGGCCTGGGGACGATGGGGTACGCCGTGCCCGCGGCGATGGGAGCCAAGGTGGGCCTGCCCGGCGACACCGTGTGGGCCATCGACGGCGACGGCTGCTTCCAGATGACCAACCAGGAGCTCGTGACCTGCACCATCAACGAGATCCCCATCAAGGTCGCCCTCATCAACAACTCCAGCCTCGGCATGGTGCGTCAATGGCAGACGCTCTTCTACAACGAGCGCTACTCCGAGACCGATCTGCACTCCCATCGACTGCCCGACTTCGTGAAGCTCGCCGAGGCCTACGGCTGCCACGGGCTGCGCTGCGAGACCGCGGATGACGTCGACGCGACCATCGAGCGGGCGCTGTCCCTCAACGACGCCCCCGTCGTCGTCGACTTCGTGGTGCACAAGGACGCCATGGTGTGGCCGATGGTGGCCGCGGGCACGAGCAACGACGACATCATGGTCGCGCGGGCCATGGCGCCGTCGTGGGACCGGGAGGACTGACATGCCACGCCACACCCTGTCGGTCCTCGTCGAGGACAAGCCCGGCGTGCTCGCCCGGGTCTCCAGCCTCTTCTCCCGCCGCGGTTTCAACATCGAGTCCCTCGCCGTGGGCCCCAGGGTGGTCGAGGGCGGCTCGCGCCTGACGATCGTCGTCGACGTCGACGCGCTCCTCCTCGAGCAGGTCACCCAGCAGCTCAACATGCTCATCAACGTC
>CAIVWG010000078.1 GCA_903909555.1 uncultured bacterium
GCCGGCACCGTGGAGTACGTCGTGCCGTCCGCACGCCCCGGCGAATTCGCCTTTCTCGAGATGAACACCCGGCTCCAGGTCGAACACCCGGTGACCGAGGCGGTGACGGGGATCGACCTCGTCGAGATGCAGGTGCGCATCGCCGCGGGGGAGGCGCTGCCCTTCGCGCAGCATGACGTGATCGTGCAGGGCCATGCCGTGGAGGCGCGCGTCTACGCGGAGGATCCCGAGCGCGGCAGTCTCCCCACCGGGGGGAGGATCCTGCTGTGGCGCGAGCCCGCGGCCGTGCGAGTCGACTCCGGCGTCGCCGACGGGTCGGAGGTGACGTCGTTCTACGACCCGATGCTTGCCAAGGTGATCGCGCATGCGCCCACGCGCACGGCGGCGCTGGAGTTGCTCGAGGAGGGACTGCGCGACACCGTGTGCCTGGGGGTCACCACGAACGTCGACGACCTGCGCGAGATCCTGCGCGACCCTCGCGTGCGGGACGGTGATCTCGATACCGGCCTGCTCGATCGTCGTTCGCCCGCGCCGCAGGCTCCCTCACCGGGCCTACTCGCCGCAGCCGCGTGCGCTCTCCTACCGGCACCCGGCGCGACGGCGTTCGATGCGGGCGATGCCTGGCGACTGGGAGGTCCCGCCCCCCAGTGCCGGGAGGTCGCCGGGCACGTGACGGCCGTGCGGGCGACGGATCCCCCCGAGGTCGAGATCGACGGACAGCCCGTGTCCCCTGCGGCCGTGGACGCGGTGGCGGTGGCGCCGGGAGAGGTCTGGTTGCACGACGCCCATGGGCATCATCGCCTCAGCGTCGTGCATCCGAGGGACCGCGTCGTACGCGCGACCGCCGGGGACGGCCCGGTCGGCCGCTGGACCGCGCGCAGTCCCATGCCGGGGTCGGTCATCGACCTCGCGGCCGCGGTGGGCAACCGCGTGAGTGCCGGCGATGCCCTCGTCGTCGTCGAGGCGATGAAGATGGAGCACACCCTGCGCGCACCGGCGTCGGCGGTCGTCACGCGCGTCGACGTGGCGCCCGGCGAGCAGGTGCGCCTCGACCAGGTCCTCGTGGAGATCGACCTCGGGGACGCGCCGATCGACCCGGGGGGCGCATCATGACCGCGCTGCCCATGGTCGTCCCCGATGCCGGACTGCCGACCTCGGTCACCATCTGGGAGGTCGGCCCCCGCGACGGACTGCAGAACGAGCAGGCCGTGGTGCCCACGGCGGCGAAGGTGGAGTTCATCGAGCGTCTCGCCGCCGCGGGCCTCCCGGTGGTGGAGTCCACGAGCTTCGTGCGGCCCGATCGAGTACCGCAGCTCGCGGACGCGGCCGAGGTGATGGCGGGCCTGCGGCGCGCGCCCGGAGTGCGCTACCCGGTCCTGGTGCCCAACGTGCGCGGGCTGGAGGCGGCCGCGGCAGCCGAGGTCAGCGATGTGGCCGTCTTCGCGAGCGCGACCGACACGTTCGCCGAGCGCAACCTCGGCCGCGGGTACGAAGCACAGTGGGAGATGTTCGCGCCGACCGTGGCCCGGGCCCGCGAGCTGGGCATGAGCGTGCGCGGCTACCTGTCGATGTGCTTCGGCGACCCGTGGGAGGGCGCCGTACCCGCCGAGCGCGTCGTCGACGCCGTGCAGCGGCTCGTGGGCCTGGGCTGCACCGCGATCAGCCTCGGCGACACGATCGGCGTCGCCACGCCGGGCCAGGTGGCCGATCTGCTGGGACGCCTCAGGGGAGTGGGCGTGCCCGCGGAGGCCATCGGTGTCCACTTCCACGACACCTATGGCCAGGCCCTCGCGAACACCCTGGCCGCCCTGCGCTGCGGCATCACCACGGTGGACGCCTCGGCGGGCGGCCTCGGCGGCTGCCCCTACGCGCAGTCCGCCACCGGCAATCTCGCCACCGAGGACCTCGTCTACATGCTCGACGGGCTGGGAATCCGGTCCGGGGTCGACCTCGACGCGCTCATCGCGACGAGTGCTTGGATGGAGGGGGTCCTCGGACGGCCCAGTCCGTCGCGGGTGGTCCGGGCGCGCAGGCGGACCGCGCAGGCGCAGCCCGGCACGCCGGGAAGGCAGTAGGCCGGAAGGCCCCGAGGAAGGGACACCCATGGATCATCGCCTCCCCCAGGAGTACGTCGACCTGCAGCGCACCGTCGCGGCCTTCGCTCGCGACGTCGTGGCACCCGTCATCGCCACGCACTACGAGGAGCACACGTTCCCGTACGAGATCGTCAAGCAGATGGGCGACCTCGGGCTCTTCGGCTTGCCGTTCCCCGAGGAGTACGGCGGCATGGGCGGGGACTACTTCGCCCTCTGCCTCGCACTGGAGGAGCTCGCGCGCGTGGACTCCTCGGTGGCGATCACGCTCGAGGCAGCAGTGAGCCTGGGCGCCATGCCGATCTACCGCTACGGCACCGAGGAGCAGAAGCGCACGTGGCTGCCGCGGCTGGTGTCGGGGGAGGCGCTGGGTGCATTCGGCCTCACCGAGCCCGGCGGCGGGACGGATGCGGGCGCGGCCCGCACGACGGCGCGCCTCGACGGCGACGAGTGGGTGATCAACGGCACGAAGGCGTTCATCACCAATTCCGGCACCGACATCACGGCGTTCGTCGCCGTGCTCGCCATCACCGGAGAGGACGACGGCCCCGCGGGCAGGAAGGAGCTGTCCACGATCATCGTCCCCTCGGGGACTCCGGGCCTCATCGTGTCGCAGCCCTACTCCAAGGTGGGCTGGAATGCCTCCGATACGCATGAGCTCGGGTTCGTGGACTGCCGCGTGCCGGCGGCGAATCTCCTGGGCGAGCGAGGCAAGGGATACGCGCAGTTCCTCCGGACGCTCGATGAGGGTCGCGTGGCCATCGCGGCGCTGTCGGTCGGCCTGGCCCAGGGCTGCATCGACGAGTCGGTGCGCTACCTGCACGAGCGGCATGCGTTCGGCAAGCCGCTGTCGGCATACCAGTCGCTGGACTTCATGGTCGCCGACATGGAGGTGCGCGCGCACACGGCACGCCTGGCGTACTACGACGCGGGTGCGCGGATGCTGGCGGGAGAGCCGTTCAAGAAGGAGGCGGCCATCGCGAAGCTGCACTCCTCCGATGCCGCGGTCACCAACGCGCGGTGGGCCACGCAGATCTTCGGCGGCTACGGCTTCATGAACGACTACCCGGTAGCCCGCTTCTGGAGGGATTCGAAGGTCCTCGAGATCGGCGAGGGGACCAACGAGGTGCAGCGCATGCTCATCGCCCGGGAACTCGGCCTCGGCTGAACCCCTTCGCGGGACGTCGGACCGATCGCGCGGGCGTCCCGGCGGCTAGTGAGGCGGGGTCGTCTCCGCACGGAACGCCGCTGCGATGCCGGCCTCGGCCGCACCCTCCAGGCTCGCGCCGCGCAGCCGTGCCGCGAGCCAGCCGCCGGCGAAGCGATCGCCGGCGCCCAGGGGCGCGATGCCTGTTGCGGGCACGGGGATGGTGATCTCATCGGATGCCGAGCGCGTCACGATCGGCCGCTGCTGATCGTGACTGACGAGCACCCGCGGCGACACCGCGAGGATCTCGAGCGTGGACGCGATCTCGTCGGGACGGCCCAGGACGGCGTCGAGCGGGGGCAGGGCAGCCACCCAGGCGGCGCTCTCCGCGAGCTTCGCCGGACGCGGGGGTTCGATACTGATGGGGATACCGCGGTCGCGCGCCATGACGGCCAGGTCCACCAGCGCATCGCCCGCGACCGGGTCGAGGGCGTAGCCGTCGATGTGCAGCCGGCCGGCCCCGTCGAGGGCCGCGGGACCGACGGCCTGCGGGTCGACGTACCCACGGCTGCCGTGCGACACGATGATGCGGTCGTCTCCGTGCACGAGCACCGTGGAGCGCGATGGCGGATCGTGAAGGGCGAGGCGATCGAGGATGCCGACTAAGACGAGTTCGGCCCGAAGGCGCGAGGAGTCGTCGTCGCGCCCGCACCACCCCGTCACGGCGACC
>CAIVWG010000079.1 GCA_903909555.1 uncultured bacterium
CCACCACCTCGGCGAGGCGCGCCGGGGAGGGCTCGGCTTCCGGGGAGAGCCCGGCGATGCCCACCTGCGTGAAGTCGTACGCCTGCGCGAGGTAGCCGAACGCCTCGTGGCTCACCACGAGCAGCCGGTTGGCGCACTCCGCGGTCCCCGCGGCCCACTCCGCGTTGAGGTCGTCCATGGACGACGTGAGCGACTGCGCGCCGGAGGCGAAGTCGCCCGACCTCTCCGGCGCGAGCGCGGAGAGCCGGGAGGCGATCTCGTCGCCGATGACGCTCATGTTGAGCGGGTTGAGCCACACGTGCGGGTCGATGGGGGGTGCCTCACCCGGCTGCGCGGCGCCCTCGTCTCCGTGCTCGTCCCCGTGCTCGTCCCCGTGCTTGTCGGAGTGACCCTCCAGCAGGTCCGGGATCCCGGTGAGCACGTCGAGCGCGCGGTCCGGCGCCTGCTGCGCGATGGCCTCATCCAGTGCCGGCTGGAAGCCCGCGGCGTAGACGACGAGGTCGGCCTCGCCGAGCAGGGCGACCTGCTGGGGGCTCAACTCGAGGTCGTGGGGCTCTGCACCCGGGGGGGTGAGGTTCACGACCTCGACGTTGTCGCCGCCGACCTGGGCCGCGGCGTACTCCAGGGGGTAGAACGCGGCCACCACGGTGAGCCGGTCTGCGGTGGTCGGCGCCGCTCCTCCTCCGCACCCGGCGAGGACGGCGGGAGCGAGCAGGGCGATCGACAGCGCGAGCGGGGCGGTCCTGGAGGCGAAACGGGCAGGCGAGGCCATGGCGGGGCTCCCGGGTCGTGAGTCTTATCGAATATGGTTTTCAGTTTCGATAGTACTCGGGCCCGGGGCGGGCCGGAAGGGGGTCAGAGACGCCCGAGGGCCTTGAGGACGGTGGCGCACGCCAGGGCGACGACGATGACCGCGCGAAGCGCCCGGCTGGTGGGGCTGATCGCCGGCCAGGACAGGGCCAGCAGCCAGGCGAAGAAGAGCGTGAGGAAGCCCAGGATGAGGGCCCCCAGCCAGGCCAGCGGGCCCGTCTGGATGAGCCCGAGGAAGAGCAGCCCGCCGAGCACGATGATGAGCAGCCACCGGGGCAGGCCGGTGAGGAAGGCGAGGACGGGGAGGCTGGCGCGCTGGAACGGGCTCAGCGGGGCGGAGCGTGAGCCGGAGGGCTGGGCCGCTCCGCTCCGCGGGGCGCTGCCGGCACCCCCGGGACCCCGGGGCCCGCGGACCCCGGGCCTCTTGTCCTGCGCGGCCATGCGACCTCCCCGGGCGGGATCGCCGACGGTGCGACCCCTAGCGTGTCGTCCCATGGTGCCAGGGGATGACGCGCGGGCGCCGAGCGGGACGCCCAGGCACGCCCCCGAGGGATCCGACGCCGCGCGCGGCCTGGTCGTGGACCTGCGCTTCCGGGCCGACGACCCGCAGCAGGCGGTGCTGCTCCTCGGTCGACTGCGCGAGGCCGTCGGCGTGCTTTCGGCCTTCGACGGGTTCATCGACGGCGTCGTCGGCCGGGCGACCGACGACGGGCTCCTGCTCATGGTCGCGTTGTCCTGGCGCGCCGTGGGGGACTACCGTCGGGCGCTGTCCTCCTACGACGTCAAGGTATCCGTCGTGCCCCTCCTGTCGACCGCGGTCGATGAGCCCAGCGCCTTCGAGGTGCTGCACGAGCGCGATTGCGCAGGATCACGCGATGCCGCGGGTGCGCTCGCTGAGGATGCCGGGCGAGTGAGCCTCGGCAGCGCCGCGGCACCGTTCGTCCCGCCGCTGCCCTCATGAGCGAGTTCGCCAGCCTCGCCGATGCCGGCCGGTCGCTGTCCTCGATGCTCGCCGAGCGGGTCCGTGGGGATGCCGAGATCGTCGCCGTGGTGCCAAACGGCGTCCCCGTCGCCGAGCCGATCGCCGACGCCCTCGGCCTTCCCCTCCGCGGCGCCACCGTCCTGCGCGCTGACGAGCCGCGCGCGGGCGCGATTCCCGACTGCTCCGCCGGCGCTGCCGTCATCGTCGTCGACGACGGGGTCGAGACGGGCACCGCAGCTCTCCTGGTGGGAAGCGCCCTGCGGGAGCGCGGGGTCGAGCGCCTCGTGCTCGCGGTCCCCGTGTGCCCCCGGGAGGCCGAGCCGAGGCTGCGCGCGGCGTACGACGAGATCGTGGCCGTGTCCCGGCCCCTGGTGCGCCGCGACCTGCGCTGGCACTACGCGGACTTCGACACCATCGACGAGGCCGAGGCGATGCGCCGACTCGCCGCTCGTTAGGGTGGGACACCCGTCCGCCGACCCCCAGCCGGAGTGGATCACATGGCCGATCGCGTCGAGTCCGTCGTCAACCTGTGCAAGCGCCGGGGGTTCGTCTTCCCGTCGTCGGAGATCTACGGGGGAACCCGGTCGGCCTGGGACTACGGTCCGCTCGGGGTCGAGCTCAAGGACAACATCCGACGCCAGTGGTGGCAGGCGATCGTCCGCGGACGCGATGACGTCGTCGGCATCGACTCCTCGATCATCCTGGCGCCGCAGGTGTGGGTTGCCTCGGGGCACGTCGACGCCTTCGTCGATCCCCTCACCGAATGCAAGCAGTGCCACAAGCGCTGGCGTGCCGACCAGCTCCTCGAGGCCTACGAGGAGAAGCACGGCGCCCCGCCTCCCGAGGGCCTGGCCGACGTCGTGTGCACGAACTGCGGGAACAAGGGCCAGTTCACCGAGCCCAAGGACTTCAACGGCATGCTCCGCACCATGGTGGGCCCCGTCGAGGACGCCGGAGCGCTGCACTATCTCAGGCCGGAGACCGCCCAGGGGATCTTCGTCAACTACCTCAACGTCATGACGGCCGCGCGCAAGAAGCCCCCGTTCGGCATCGGCCAGACCGGCAAGAGCTTCCGCAACGAGATCACCCCGGGCAACTTCATCTTCCGCACCCGCGAGTTCGAGCAGATGGAGATGGAGTTCTTCGTCAAGCCGGGCACCGACGAGGACTGGCACGAGTACTGGCTTCAGGAGCGATGGAACTGGTACACCGGGCTGGCGATGAACCCCGACAACCTGAGGTTCTTCGAGCACCCGAAGGAGAAGCTCAGCCACTACTCCAAGCGCACCGTGGACATCGAGTACCGCTTCCGCTTCGCGGGCTCGGAGTGGGCTGAGCTCGAGGGGATCGCCAACCGCACCGACTTCGACCTGCGCACACATTCGGAGCACTC
>CAIVWG010000080.1 GCA_903909555.1 uncultured bacterium
CACCGAGGTCCTCGGGCTCGTCGAGACGGCGCGCGAGCCGGACCGTGTCTATCTCAAGTGCTGGGACGAGCACCAGCACCACTCGGTCGTGCTCGCCTACGCGCCGGCCTACGGGCTCGCGCACATGGGCTGGAAGGTCGAGAGCGTGGAGGACCTCGACTTCTACGCTGCGCGGCTGGAGGCCGAGGGCATCGCCGTGAAGCGGCTGGAGGGCGCCGAGGTCGGCGTCGGCGGCGGGTCGGTGGTCCGCTTCGAGACGCCTTCCGGGCATCAGATGGAGCTCATCCACGGCATGGAGCAGGTGGGCAACCTCCTGCCTCTCACCAATCCGCCGCCCCGGCCGCTCGGCCTCGTGGGCATCGCCCCCCCGCGGATCGACCACGTGTTCATCACCGCGGAGGATGTCAACGGGATGACGCGCTTCCTCCAGGAGGTCCTCGACTTCCACCTCACCGAGCAGGTCCTCGGGGACGACGGTTTCCAGATCGCGACCTGGCTGGAGGTCTCCCACTCGTCGCACGACATCGCGCTGGTCACGGGGACCGATGGCGGGCTCCACCACTTCGCCTTCTGGGTGGATGACTGGAACGACATCCGCAGCGCCTCCGATGTGCTGGCTTATCACGGCGTGAGGATCGAGACCAATCCCACGCGCCATGGGGCCACGCGCGGGCACTGCATCTACTTCTTCGACCCCGCAGGCAACCGCAACGAGGTCTTCACCGGGGGCTACTGGGCCGATCCCGACGAGCCGCCGATCACCTGGACCGAGGGCGAGATGGGCAGGGCGCTGTTCTACTACGACGGCGTCGTGAACCAGCGCTTCCTCACGGTCCATAGCTAGGAGCCGATATGACCATGACCGAGCCCGACGCCCACCCCGTGTCGCTCCCTCGCACCGAGCGTCCGGACGCACCCGCCTACCTTCAGCGGTACCTCGAGCGCGAGGCCCGCGGCGGACGCCCCGGGATGGCCGAGCCCGCCCAGCCGGAGGACGAGACGCCCCTGTACCTGCGGCGCTTCCGCGACCGGCGCAGTGGCGAGACGTCGCTCGACGCTCCGGTTCCGCTCTGGGAGGGGGCTGATCTCGGGGCGACGAGGGCCTGGGCCGAGGTGACCCGGACGAAGGAGATCATCCCGGAGCGCAAGGACCAGACGAAGGGCGCCGTCACCGACGTGTACTTCGTGCGACACGGCGAGACGCAGGGCTACTCCACCGAGTCCGGGCTCACGCCCCTCGGCTCCTGGCAGGCCCACCGTCGCGGGCAGGAGCTGGCCCGCCGGGTCATGACGGGCCATCACGTGACGATGGCCTGCGCCGACACCAACCGCGCCCGGCAGACCGCCGAGGGCATCCGCAAGGGCCTCCTGGACCAGCTCGTGCTCTTCGGCAGGGAGGCCACGGTCGGTGACGTCACCGCCTACGAGGAGTTCCGCAACTTCCAGGTCATGACGCCCGACGGCTTCCGCGACGTCACCCAGGCGTTCCGCCTCTATCACTCCGAACTCGAGAAGTACGAGCGCATCGGTCTCGGCGGGCGGCCCACGTGGCTCGTCGAGGTGGATCGGTTCTGGGGGATCCAGCAGGCAGGCGGAGACCCCATCACCCACTGGCTCACGATGCCGATGCTCACCTTCGAGCCTCCGGTGGCCGCGGTGCGTCGGTTCTGGGCCGGCCTGGTGCGCATCCACGACGAAACGCCGGGTCAATCGGTCATCGTGGCAACACACTCCGGCCCGATCCGTGCCTTTGCTACGTGGGCGCTGGGCTACGACCCTGGCGAGCCGTTCAATACCGAGTTCGTGCGCGTCCGGCTGCTTGAGGGCGGTGAGAGCGCGCTCGTGCTGTACCGCAATCGTGTTCAGGAGGTGGCGGTGCCCGACTTCGAACACCTGCCCGACTGGTGGGCGGGTCTGGAAGGACGTGCACTGCCTCCGCTCTTGCGAGGGGATTCGTGATGGCCGACGTGACCATGTGGTTCGAGGGCTACTGGCCGGGCCTCAAGGCCGAGGTGGGGGGCAAGGCCGCAAGCCTGGGCGAGATGACGGGGGCGGGCCTTCCCGTGCCTCCCGGCTTCGCGGTCACCACGGCCGGGTATCGCGCCGCGCACGACGCCGCCGATCTCGACGCGACACTCGCCCGGCTGCTGCACGGCCTGGATGTGTCCGACACCGCACAGGTGAGCGCAGTGTGCGGGGAGATACGCGATGTCATCCGGCTGATGCCGCTGCCTGGGGACGTCGAGAGCCAGATCCGCGAACACTACGAGCAGTTGTGCCGCAAGTGCGATGTCGAGGACCTCCCCGTCGCGGTCCGGTCGTCCGCCACGAGCGAGGACTCCCCGGATGCCTCCTTCGCCGGCGAGCACGACACCTACCTATGGGTCCGGGGCGGTGACGCCGTGGTGGACGCGGTGCGCAGATGCTGGGCCAGCCTCTTCACCGATCGAGCGACCTGCTACCGCGTGGAGATGGGCTACGAGCACCGTTCGGTGGAGATGGCGGTGGTGATCCAGAAGATGGTGCGGCCGATCTCCGCGGGCGTCGCATTCACCCTGAACCCGGCCAACGGCGACCGCTCCCAGGTGGCGATCGACGCGGCCTGGGGCTTCGGGGAGGGCGTGGTGTCGGGCGAGGTGACCCCGGACAACTTCCTCGTCGACAAGGTGCTCCTCGAGGTCACGAAGCGGGACATCAGCCACAAGGCGCATGAGTACCGGCTGACCGACCACGACACGGTGGAGAAGGTCGGAATCGACGGGGAACGCGCCGACACGCCCTGCATGACGGATGCCCAGCTCAAGGCCGTGGCCGCCCTGGCGAAGACCGCCGAGCGGCACTACGGGTGCCCCCAGGACATCGAGTGGGCCGTGGACTCCGACCTCCCGGAGGGGGAGAACATCATCCTGCTCCAGGCACGGCCCGAGACGGTGTGGAGCAAGAAGCCACGCAAGACCGTGACCGGTTCCGCGGACCGGGACCCCATGGCCAGCATCGTCTCGACCTTGATGAATCCGCTCCACACCAAGAAGGACTAGAGGAAGATCACCCCACCAGGTTCACTGTCCCAGCTTCGTGCCCCCGGACACGAACACATGAGAGGAAGCACAGATGGCCGACCGGTTCCCCAGCCCGTTCGACATCGAGACGCCCGAGGGCGCCGAGGGTTGGCAAGACATGTACGTCTACTCCTCGCTCTTCAGCGAGTCGCGTCGTGAGTTCGAGGACTCCATCTTCTGGTTCCAGGACGGGGTGCACTGGCCCAAAGTGCTGACCCCCTGGGACGCCACGTTCTACGAGTTTGCCATTGCCTCGCTGTCGCAGTACAACACCCGGCACCTTCAGGTACCGCCGGCCAACGGCATCGCCTTCCGCATCCTCAACGGCTACGGCTACCTCACCCCCGTGCCCGCGGACCCCGCGACGATCGAGGCGCGTGTTGCCAACTTCATGGATCGCGCTGGCTTCTACTTCATGAACTGGAACGACCTCTACGACAAGTGGATGGTCAAGATCCGCGATCTCGTGAAGGAACTGGAGAGTGTCAACTTCGAACCGCTGCCTGAGATCGAGGACGCCGACGGGGTCGTGAAGTCGGGTGCGGGCCTCGGGTCCGGCTACCAGATCCAGGAGAACTACCGCACGCTGCTCGATCTGTCGCTGAAGCTGTGGAACTACCACTTCGAGTTCCTCAACCTCGGCTACGCCGCCTACCTGGACTTCTTCGGGTTCTGCAAGGAGGCCTTCCCGGGTATTCCCGACCTCGCCATCGCCAAGATGGTGGCCGGGGTGGAGGTCGACCTGTTCCGCCCGGACGAGGAGCTCAAGCGCCTGGCACGCGTTGCCCTCGAGTCGGGCGTCGCGGAAGCCTTCGCGGCGGGCGACGTCGAGGCGACGTGCGAGATCCTCAAGGGCAGCGACGCGGGCCGAGCCTGGATCGCGTCATTCCAAGAGTCCGCAGAGCCATGGTTCAACTTCTCGACCGGCTCGGGCTTCTACCACTCCGACAAGATCTGGATCGAGAACGTCGAGATTCCGTTCGAGTTCATCAACGACTACATCGTCAAGCTCCAGGCCGGCGAGGATCTCGCCCGCCCCATGGATGCCATCCGTGCCGAGCGCGACCGTGTCGTCAGCGAATACTCCGAACTCCTCGCCTCCGACGAAGATCGCGAGGCCTTCCAGGGCAAGCTCGGTCTCGCCCGCGTGGTCTTCCCCTACGTGGAGAACCACAACTTCTACGTCGAGCACTGGAGCCACTCCGTCATCTGGCGGAAGATGCGCCAGCTGGGCGAGGTCTTCGTCAAGGAAGGGTTCTGGGCTGAGCCCAACGACATCTTCTACCTCAAGCGGACCGAGGTCGAGGATGCCCTCTGGGACTACTACGTGTCCTGGGCGACGCCCGAGCCTGCCGCAGGGCCCGGACGCTGGCCGGCGATCATCGACAAGCGCAAGAACATCTGCGCGGCCCTGCGCAAGTGGAAGCCGGTCCCTGCCCTGGGCGCGCCGCCCGAGGTGATCACCGAACCCTTCACCGTCATGCTGTGGGGCATCACGTCTGACAGCGTGGACTCCTGGCTGGGCGGGGGCGAGCAGAAGGAGGGCGAGCTGCGCGGCATGGCCGCGTCACCGGGCCTGGTCGAAGGTCCGGCGAGGGTGATCTTCACCCCGGAGCAGATCGGCGAGGTCCAGCAGGGCGAGATCCTGGTGGCTCCGCTCACCGCACCGTCGTGGGCGCCGATCTTCGGCAAGATCCTCGCGACCGTGACGGACACCGGCGGCATGATGAGTCACGCGGCGATCGTCTGCCGCGAGTACGGCCTGCCGGCCGTGACGGGCACCGGCTTCGCCACCGACCGCATCAAGACCGGCGATCGGATTCGCGTCGACGGCAATAACGGCATCGTCACGTCTCTGGACTGACCGTCCCCTGGGGAGGGGACTTTGGTCCTCTCCCCAGGACCGGTCCCGCCGGGAGGAACGCGATCCTCCCCTGCGGGACCCGCAATCCCTAGCGTCACCCGCAAGGCCCGGTACCGTCGAGGTGCCGGACACGCAAGGCCCGGATCGAGGCACCGGAACACACGGAAGGACAGCCCATGCTGACCGTCGAGCAGAATGAGGAACTCACCAAGGTTGGCCCCGGCACCCCCATGGGGGAGTTGCTGCGCCGCTACTGGTATCCGATTGCGTTCGAGGAGGACTTCAACTCGGTCCCCACCAAGACCGTGCGCCTGCTCGCGGAGGACTGGACGCTGTTCAAGACCCCCAAGTCCGGTCGGTACGGCATCGTGGCGGAGCACTGCCCCCACCGCAGTGCCTCCTTGACCTACGGCGTGGTGCACGAGGACGGGATCCGCTGCGGCTATCACGGCTGGAAGTGGGACTTCGCGGGCAACTGCGTCGAGCAGCCAGCGGAGGCCGACAATCAGAACTTCCGCGATCGGGTCAAGCAGAAGGCGGGCAAGGCACAGGTCATGGGCGGCATGGTCTGGGTCTACGTCGGCCCTGACCCCGCACCCGAGCTCCCGCGTTTCGATGTCTTCGTCATGGACGGCGTCAAGGACTGCGGCTACGCCACCCTGCCGTGCAACTGGCTGCAGATCATGGAGAACTCCGTCGACCCCCACCACGTCGAGTGGCTGCACGGCTACTACTTCAACTTCATGGGGGAGACCCAGGGATTCGACGCACCCAAGGCATTCCAGAAGAAGCACCTCAAGACCGGCTTCGAGGAGATGGAGTGGGGCATTCTCAAGCGCCGCGTTCTCGAGGGCGGCACGGAGGAGAACGACGACTGGAAGGTCGGCCACCCGCTGGTCTTTCCCTTCTACATGCGCGTCGGCGGTGCGGGCATCGATCAGATGCAGATCCGCGTGCCCATCGACGACACCACCACGTGGAAGCTCTTCTACTCCAATCACGCGCCGGACGGTGGCCAGTGGCAGCAGCAGGAGCGCCCGGTGTTCTACGAGTACTTCTGGCGCGATAGCGAGGGCCGATTCATCACCGATTACATCGAGGGCCAGGACATCATGGCCTGGGTGAGCCAGGGAGCTGTCACCGATCGCACCCAGGAGCACCTGGGGCGCTCCGACGCCGGCGTGGCGATGCTTCGCAAGATGTTCAAGGAGAACATGAAGCGCGTGGCCAATGGCGAGGACCCGATCGGCACCGTGCGAGAGCCGCACGACATCATCCCGCTTCCGTGCGAGCGCGATAAGTTCGGCGCCGAGCGCGAGTTCGCGGAGGCCTTCATCACGATGGGCTCCATGCGCTACAGCCCGCAGAAGCAGGAGCTGCTGGATCTGCATGCCGATGCCTGGGCACGACGCGAGGCCAAGGCGGGAGCGGATGCCTGAGGATGTGGTTGACGGTCAGGCGAGCGTCCCGTTGAGCGAACTCCCGCCTGACCCGCATCGGCTGCCGCCGCCGGGCGCATGGTTCGCGCCCGACGCCGAGCGCCATCTGCTGGATCGACCGAAGTACTGCCCCATGTGCGCGGCGAGCATCGAGGTGCACGGCGGCATCTCCACGGAGTACTGGATGGCGGACCAGCGCGTCTTCATGACCTGGTGCGGCGAGTGCGGATGGTTCGGCGATGTCGTCCGATACGACATGGTGACCATCACGGAGGAGGAGCACTGAGAGATGGGGACCGTCTCGATGGCTCAACCGTGACCGCACTCGTCTTCGACTTCGGCGGTCCAGTCCTCCTCACCCCGTTCGAGCTGCGCGCCGTCGGCGAGCGTTCCATGGCGCTGCCGCCGGGCACGCTCACGTGGACCGGGCCGTTCGACCCCGCCGCCGACGATGACTGGCGAGCCTTCCAGTCCGGCGCGATCAACGAGCGCGAGTACTGGGCGCTGCACTGCCAGGAGTTCCACGAGTTGACGGGCGAACCCGCCGAGATGCCGGCCTTCATGGCGCACCTCTACTCCGGCGCCGAAGACGAACTCATCCGGCCGGGGGCGCGGTCCTTGATTCTCGACGCCAAAGCCGCAGGTCTGCCCGTGGGAGCGCTCACCAATGACCTCACGGCATTCCACGATCAGGCGTGGATCGACCGGATGTCCGTCATCCGGGAGTTCGACGTTCTCATCGACGGCAGGCGCGATGGCGTCATGAAGCCCGACCCGGCCGCCTACCGCCTCGTCGCCGAGCGGCTGGGCGTGGCCCCGGAGGACTGCGTCTTCGTGGACGACCAGCCCGGTAACCTCGCCGGAGCGGAGGCGGTGGGCATGGTGCCGGTGCACCTCGACCCGGTCGACCCCGAGAGCGGCTTCGCGGAGGCGCGACGCCTCCTGGGCCTGAGTTGAGAGGCGGCATCGTGGATCGACCCGTGAGAGTCGCGGTGGTCGGCTCGGGCCCGTCGGGCATGTACGCCGCCGACGCCCTGACCGCCCAGGACGACGTCCCGGTCTCGGTCGACATCATCGACCGGCTCCCCACCCCCTTCGGTCTGGTGAGGTACGGAGTCGCGCCTGACCACCTGAGCATCAGGTCGGTGCGCGACACGCTCGACAAGATCCTCGACAAGCCGAGTGTCCGCTTCCTCGGCAATGTGGAAGTGGGCGTCGACGTGTCCATGGAGCGCTTGCGCGACTTCTACGACGCCATCGTCCTGACCTACGGGGCGTCCCGCGATCGCGCGCTGGGGATTCCCGGGGAGCACCTTCCCGGCAGCATCGCGGCGACCGACTTCGTCAACTGGTACACGGGCCATCCCGATATGCCCCCGGATGCCTTTGTGGGCTTCCTTGCCGAGACCCGCCGCGTCGCGGTGGTCGGCGTGGGCAACGTCGCGGTCGACGTGACCCGCGTGCTCTCCAAGGCACCGGGCGAGATCGACCACACGGACATGCCGCAGCACGTCCTGGAGGCGCTGCGGGACTCCTCGGTGACCGATGTCCATGTCATCGGGCGGCGCGGCCCGGCACAGGCGACGTGGACGACCAAGGAGCTCCGGGAGCTGGGGGAGCTCGAGGAGGCCCAGGTGATCGTGGAGGAAGGCGGAGACGTCTCCGACGAGGCCAGTCGACGGGCGGCTGAGGACAAGGCGGTGGCACGCAACATCGCCGTCGTCGCGGAGTGGTCCCAGCGCGCCGACGATGGCCGTGGGCGCCGCGTTCACCTGCACTTTCGCTGTCGGCCCGTGGAGATCGTCGGTGATGACCGTGTCGAAGGCCTCGTCGTCGAGCGCACCGAGCTCGATGCCGAGGGCCAGGCGCATGGCACTGGCGACACGCACCGGATCGCCGTGGATGCGGTCATCCGCAGCGTGGGTTACCGCGGTACCGCCGTGCCCGGGGTGCCGTTCGATGAGCGTCGCAACGTCATTCCCAACATCGACGGCCGCGTCATGGATGGTGAGGTTCCCGTACCGGGTCTCTACGTTGCCGGCTGGATCAAGCGCGGACCCACGGGCATCATCGGCACCAACAAGAAGGACGCCGTGCAGACGGTGACCTGCCTCCTCGCGGACGCGCGCGCACCAGGGTTCCTCACGGCGGCCTCGCCGGAGCCCGAGAGCGTCGACGGCGCCCTGGCCGGCGCCACGGTCGTGGATGCCGCAGGGTGGCGGCGGATCGACGCGGCCGAGCGGGCCCTGGGCGCGCGGCGGGGCCGTGACCGGACGACGATCTCGACGCGGGACGAGCTCCTGGGAGCAGCGCAGGGCTAGGTCCGCTCGACGTGCTCGACCTGCCAGTACTCCGAGGACGTCGGCTCACGGCCGCAGGACTCGGGCCGCGGCGGTCCTTCCTCCCGCGTGAGTCGCACCCGCCAGCGCCGTCCGTCGGGATGGCCCACCTCGCAGTCGCGACGCGTCTGCGTGCCCTCGCTCGTCACGGTCATTCTGACGAGTCCCCCGATCGACTCGCTCTCGCGCACGGCGATGTCGGCAGCCTGGGCGTCCTCGGGCAGTTCGCTGAAGCCGCGCAGCGAAGGGAGATGGAGGCGGCCGTCGCGTGCTGACTCCAGCAGGTCGCGCGCCGTCGCCGCATGGAGGCGCCCGTGCACCGTGCCGAAGGGCAGGAGCAGGGCTGTCGCGGCGAACCGGTGCCCGCCGATGTGGGAGCACTCCCATACTGGCATTCCCTCGAGTTTCAGCGTCTCGGCGACCGGGCGTCCCAATAGCGCGCAGCAGGCGTCGCGCTTGCCGTTGGTGCACACGAACAGGACGGGGTCGCTTGCGGGAATCGCCGGGGGCACGGCGTTTTCGGGAGACAGCGACGTCCAGTCCCGGTCCGCGAGGGTGGTCGGATCGAGGTCATCCCAGGCCACCATCCGACCGCCGAGCGCGAACCACGCACGCCGGGAGCGTGCCGCGCCGCCCGGCCCACGTGCGTCGGCCCCTCCGGGTACTCGTCTGGACCGGCGCGCGAGGAGCAGGCCGATGCCCGCGTCACGGAGGACGCCCCGCAGCCGCTCTCCCTCCGGCCCGAGGGCGTCGGCCGCGACGCGCGGGTAGGGGCCCGGGTGCTCCAGCACGAGCCATCCGCGGGCTCGAGGTGCGGTGCCGGCCAGGGCCTCCTCGCGCGCGAGGGAGCTGCACGCGGCGCCGAGGTCAGGGCCGGATGGAGGAGCGCTCACGCGCCGCGACCGCGGATGGGGCCCCCCACCGACCCGGCCGGGGAGGCCAGGGGGGTGCCCGAGGCGTCGCGCTTGCCGTGGGCCGCAGGCAGGTCCACGGGGAGACCCGACGGGCTGGCCGCTCGGGCCGGCCCGGTGCCAGCCCAGGCGAGAAGGAGCGCATCCTCGCCGCGCAGGAGCCGATGGCAGCGCACGCCCGCGGTGCCGCGCCCCTTGGCAGGGAAGTCGTCGAGGGGCGTGAGCTTCACGGTTCCCCCGGACGTGCCGGGGAGCGCCGAGAGGGAACCCGCCACGGTCGCCACCACGGCGGCGGGCATGGCTCGCGGCACGGGTCCGCAGAACACGGCGGAGGCCCCCGGGGACAGGCGGATCCCCGCCATGCCGGCGGCACCGCGCCCCTGCACGCGCACGGCGGACGCCGGGAACCTCAGCAACTGCGCGTCGCTGGAGATGAGGACGACGTCGTCGGTGTCCATGGCCTCGCCGGCGCCGATCACCTCGTCGCCGTCCGCCAGCGCGATGAGGTCCCACGCGTCCTTGGCCGACGGCGGCTCCACGGCCACGCGCTTGACGATCCCGTCCCGGGTGCCCAGCAGGAGGATGGCCGGGGGCTCGGTGAGGTCGACCACGGCCAGGGCGCGCTCGCCGGGGGGCAGGTCCACCAGCGCGCCGAGGGGTGCCCCACCGGCCAACGACGGGGCCTGGGCGGTGACGGGGAGGGCGGGAAGCTCGACGACCGGGACACGCAGGGCGCGGCCTCGTGACGTGACCAGGGCCACCTCTCCGCGCACGCTCGTCGTGGTCGACGAGACGACGACGTCGTGTGCCGTGCGCGGACCCTCGGTGCCGACGTCCAGCCCTGCCGTGCGCGCAAGGAGCCCGGTGCCCGACATGAGGACGAGGCAGGGGGAGTCGGGGATCTCCAGCGACGCCTGCGCCGCAAGCGCGGTCCCGGACTCCTCCAGCAGCACCGTCCGGCGGCTGCTGGAATGCTCCTCCGCGACGGACATGAGCTCATCCGCGATGAGCGCGCGCAGAAGCCCCTCGTCATCGAGCAGCGCGGTGAGCTCCGTGATCGACGCCGTGAGGCCCTCGCGCTCCTGCTCGAGTTCGATCCTCGAGAACTTCGTGAGCCTTCGCAGTGGCATGTCGAGGATGTAGTTGGCCTGGAGGGGGCTCAGGTCGAAGACCTGGACCAGCCGCTCACGCGCTGCGGCCGCGTCGTCGCTGCTGCGGATGACCTCGATGACCTCGTCGAAGATCGGAAGAGCCACACGTCTGAACTCCAGTCACATTCA
>CAIVWG010000081.1 GCA_903909555.1 uncultured bacterium
ACCCACATGCTGAGCACCCCGAGCGCCACCGGCAGGGGTCGGTACTCCGAGCCCCAGGGAAGCAACGCACCGACCCAGCCCACCTTGGCCCACGGATCGAGGGCGAGGACCACGACGTGCAGTGCGATGAAGAGGAGCGTGAAGACGGTGAGGGACACGTGCAGGCGAATGCGCTGGGGGGCCGTCGGCCACCGCAGCCTCGCGCGCGCGGGGCTCGACAGCACCAGACCGGCGAGCACGCTGAGCGTGAGCAGGACGTAGGCCGCCACGCCGCTCGCGCGCGCCGTGACCCACATGGCCATGTCCGCGCTCGACGCCAAGGTCCACGCAGCACCCAGGAGGGCACCGGCAAGACTCACCCCCACGACGATCGCGACCGTCCTCGATGCGGACTTCGCGAGGCTCGCGGCCGATTCACTGGACACAGGGCACCTTCCACAGGACTCGAGGCGCCATGGCGCCACTGACATGGACCACTCCGTCGACGTCGATCCACAGCGCTGCCAGGCCGTGCTCCTCGGCGAACTGCGCTGCGCGGGCCCGGCCCTCGATGAACAGCACCTTCGTCCACACCTCGGCCCAGGCCGGATCGTGAGCGAGGACGGTCACCGACGCGATACCGCCGTCAGACGGCTCGCCAGTCCGCGGGTCGATGAGGTGGTGGACATCTCGTCCCTGCGCCTTCCAGGACCGCAACCGAACCGACGACGTCGCGACCGCGGCATCGGAGGCGTCGAGGACCGCCGCGGAACCGCTGCCGCCGAAGGGCGACTCGACCGCCACGCGCCACGCGCGCACCTCGCCGGCCTCACGGTGAGGGCCGTAACCGGCCGTGGCCAGGTCGCCCCCGGCCTCGACGAGAACTGCACTCCCGGCAGAGGCCGCGAGCAGGATCTCCCGACCGCCCCGGACGGCAAGGCCCTTGCCGATGCCGCCGAGATCCAGAGGAAGGCTGCCCACCTGGACCCGGCCGCCCTCCCGGTCGAACGCCGGCGCCCACTCCTCTCGGATCGCCGCTCGCGCTCCGACCGTGCCGACGCTCACCGGGCCGGCGGTGAACGTGTCTCCCTCGGAGTAGCCCAGGGCCACCAGCGCGGAGTAGACCCGCGGATCGAAGGCTCCCTCGCTAGCACGGTAGGCGTCGTAGGCCGATGTGATGGCCTGGAAGCAGTGCGGGCCCACCTCGGCCCACTCCTCCCCTGCCGCATTCGCGCGCATGAGGTCGCTCTCGGGATCGAAGCGCGTGCACTCGCGCTCGACATTCCGGAAGCACTGCTCGACAGCAGCGACCGCCTCCCCGGCGCCCGCCGCGGGATCGATGATGCGGACATTCACCGGGCTCGCCATGGCGCGGAAGGAATGCTGAAGTTCCGCTGCCGAGCTCGTGCGCTCAGCAACAGGGGTCATCAACTCAGCCACCGGACGCCCCCGTCCAGGTGTCGGGCTGAGGTGCCGGCTCGGGGGCCGGGGCATTGCCGCTCGTCCCCTTCCCGGCATCCTGGACCGTGAGTCCCTGAGCCTCTCCGCGCACCTTGTCGGCGCGCGCCTGAAGGGCCGCGACCCGGTCGGCGATGTCCTGCAACGCGGGATCGACCGGCTCGCTCTGCTGCACCGTCGAGGCGGCTGCGCGAGGATCGTGATCGCTCATCCACACGACCGATCCCACGAGGCTCGCCGCCGCGACCGGGGCGACCAGCGCCAGGGCGCCCCAGGTCGATCGGGACCTAGTCTTCATCGTCGTCCTCGTCCTCGCCGTGCTCGTCGTCCTCGTCGTCCTCGTCGTCCTCGTCCTCCTCGTACTCCTCGTCCTCCTCGCCCTCGTCTTCCTCGTACTCGTCCTCTTCGTAGCCGCCACCGTTGCCGCCGCCGGACGCCCCGGTATTCGCGTCCGAGCCCGGCTGGGTCTCGGAGTAGCCACCGCCGTTGCCGTTGCCTCCACCGCCATCGCCATTGCCATAGCCGCCACCGGACGCACCCGTGGAGGCGTCGGAGCCGGGCTGGGTCTCGGAGTAGCCACCGTTGGCATTGCCGCCGCCGTCGCTCCCGGACGCGCCCGTGTAGGCGTCGGCCTCACCGGAGCGAGCCTGCGTTGCTGCGTTCCCCTGGGCCGTCGAGGCGGCGTTCGCCGGCGTCGCTGCCGCGCCGCCGCGAGCGCGGGTCCGCTCCTCGCGGGCATCCTCGAGGTCCTCCTGGGCTTGCTCGAGACGGCGCTCCCACTCTTCGCGCTCCTCGGACGGATCGCCCTGCTCCGCGGCCACCGCCGGGGTCGAGCCTGCCGTGAGCGCCGCCGTCGGGAGCGTGGTCACAGCCGCCGCACCCGCCACCACCGCACCGGTCGCGGCCACCGCGGCCAGAATCGCGCGCTTGCCTTGCCTCATGTGAAGACCTCCCTGCTTCGCGCCGAACCCCTCGGCACCCGGCCGCCCACGCGGCGACACCACTACTAGACCGGAGTTTCGGTAGGGGACGGTCAAGCCGACGTGAAGGGAAGGTAAGGTCCCGGCTCCCGCGTCCGGGCCGCCCGTGGTGGCAGGCTGAAGCCATGCGCGACACCTCCCTCCCCTGGGAGCAGGCCCGGCGCGTGGCGGCCGCCTCCTCGGGTCCGCTCCCCGTGACCGAGGCGCGGCTGGACGAAGCCGTGGGGTCGGTGCTCGCAGCGCCGATCGTCGCCCTGACGGACCTCCCGCCGTTCGCCAGCGCCGCCATGGACGGCTACGCCGTGCACGGCAACGGACCCTGGCGCATCGCCGACGAGGATCCGCGGTTGGCGGGACACCCCGAGGCGGCTGCCCTCTCCGACGGCCACGCCGTGCCCATCGCGACCGGTGCTCTTCTCCCCGCGGGTGCCAGCGCCGTGCTGCGCAGCGAGGACGCCGTGGTAGAGAACGCGCTCCATGGAGCGAGGCTCTACCTCCGGGATCCGCTGACGGGACTTGCCGACGACATGAATCGTGCGCCGGCAGCCGGCACTGACATCCGTCCCCAGGGCGAGGAGTGCGCGACCGGAGACGTGCTCGTGCCATCCGGCGTCGTCCTCGGCCCCGCCGCCGTCGGTCTCGCGGCGGCCGCGGGCTACGACGTCCTCGAGGTCATCCCCGCACCGACGGTCGCCGTCATGGTGCTCGGCGACGAACTCCTCGAGCGCGGGATTCCGCGCGGCGGGCGCGTCCGGGATGCCCTCGGGCCGCTCGTGCCCCCCTGGTTGGCCTCCTTCGGGGCGCGGGCCAATCCGCCCGTGCGCGTCCCCGACTCGCGTCAGGCCCTCGTCGACGAAATCGAGGACTCCACCGCCGACGTCATCGTCACCACCGGATCCACCGCGAGCGGGCCCGTCGACTTCGTGCACGACGTCCTCGACCACCTCGGGGCGCGATGGATCGTCGACGGCGTCCAGGTCCGCCCGGGTCATCCCATGGTCCTGGCCAAGCTCCTCGACGGACGGCATGTCGTGGGCCTGCCGGGCAACCCGCTCGCCGCTGTCTCCGGGCTCGTCACCCTCGCCTTCCCCCTCGTCATGTCCCTGCGCGGGCTGCCCGAAGTCGCCGCGAATCCCCCCGCCGTCGTCGCGACCCTGCTCGACGACGTGCGCGCGCACCCCCACGACACCCGGCTGATCCCCGTGACGCTCGAG
>CAIVWG010000082.1 GCA_903909555.1 uncultured bacterium
CACCGGTCAAGAAGGCGGCACCGGTCAAGAAGGCGGCACCGGTCAAGAAGGCGGCACCGGTCAAGAAGGCGGCACCGGTCAAGAAGGCGGCACCGGTCAAGAAGGCGGCACCGGCGAAGAAGGCCGCTCCGGCGAAGAAGGCGGCACCGGTCAAGAAGGCGGCTCCGGCGAAGAAGGCCGCTCCGGCGAAGAAGGCGGCACCGGCGAAGAAGGCGGCACCGGCGAAGAAGGCGCCTGCCGTGGCCGCGGCGTCCGCGACCAAGGGGCAGCCCGCGAAGGGCCGGCCCACCAGGGGCACCGAGGCCACGCCCATCGCCGCGGCCAAGTCCGCGAAGAAGGCCGCGGCGGCCGTCGAGGTCGAGGAGGACGTCGACCTCGAGTCGGTGGAGATCGAACTGCAGACGCTGACGGAGGAAGTGGACCTGAGTGCGGCCGCCGGCCTCGAGGCCGAACTCGAAGCCGAGTTGGCCGAGGACCTCGCGACCTTGGACACCGGCGACGCGGCGACGCCGCCGGATGCCGAGGAGTTCGTGCTCTCCGACGTCGACGACACCGATGAGCCGGTCCAGCAGGTCACCCAGGCCGGTGCGACTGCCGATCCCGTCAAGGACTACCTCAAGCAGATCGGCAAGGTTCCCCTGCTCAACGCCGAGCAGGAGGTCGAGCTCGCGAAGCGGATCGAAGCGGGGCTCTTCGCCGAGGAGAAGCTCAACGCCGGCAAGAAGATCGAGGCGAAGCTCAAGCGCGATCTTGAGTGGATTGCCGAGGACGGCCGTCGGGCGAAGAACCACCTCCTTGAGGCCAACCTTCGTCTCGTGGTCTCACTCGCCAAGCGTTACACGGGGCGCGGCATGCTCTTCCTCGATCTCATTCAGGAGGGCAATCTCGGCCTCATCCGCGCGGTCGAGAAGTTCGACTACACCAAGGGCTACAAGTTCTCCACGTATGCGACCTGGTGGATCCGCCAGGCCATCACCCGAGCCATGGCCGACCAGGCTCGCACCATCCGCATCCCCGTGCACATGGTCGAGGTCATCAACAAGTTGGCCCGCGTGCAGCGGCAGATGCTGCAGGACCTTGGCCGAGAGCCCACTCCGGAGGAGTTGGCCAAGGAACTCGACATGACGCCCGAGAAGGTCGTCGAGGTCCAGAAGTACGGCCGCGAGCCGATCTCGCTGCACACTCCGCTCGGCGAGGATGGCGATTCGGAGTTCGGCGACCTCATCGAGGACTCCGAGGCGATCGTGCCCTCGGATGCCGTGTCGTTCACCCTCCTGCAGGAGCAATTGGAGTCGGTGCTCGACACCCTCTCGGATCGTGAGGCCGGCGTGGTACGCATGCGCTTTGGGCTCACGGACGGCCAGCCGAAGACCCTGGATGAGATCGGCAAGGTCTACGGAGTCACGCGCGAGCGGATTCGCCAGATCGAGTCCAAGACGATGTCGAAGCTGCGCCACCCAAGCCGCTCTCAGGTTCTGCGCGACTACCTGGACTAGCGGCTCGCAGAGCCGGCGCCGCGCAGGGCGACAAGCCCGACGAGGAGTCCGACGAGCCCCACCGCGGCGGCGATCCCCCAGGAGAGCCGCGCGCCGGCGATGACGTCGTCCCGGCTCGCGGCGGCTAAGAGCGAGCCGCTGATGAGCAGGCCGATGACTGAGCCGGTCATGCGCACGGTCATGTTCACCCCCGAGGCCTCGCCCCGGAGGTCGGGCGGGACCTGCGCCATGGCCACAGCGTTCGCTGCAGGCATGGTGAAGGAGGCACCGATGCCGAGGAGGCACAGGCCGAGGAGGATGGGGAACACGGCGCCCGCGCTCGCGCCACCGGCCATGATGGCGGCTCCCGCGACCCCCAGCGCGAGGCCGAGAACCACCGGCAGGCGAGAGCCGATCCGGTCGACGAGCCGGCCGGTGAAGGCCGGGAGCACCAGCCACCAGATCGCGTAGGCGACGAAGGCCAGGCCGGTCTGGGTCGGGCTGAGCCCGGCGACCACGGTGAGGAAGAACACGAGCGGCAGGAATGTCAGGGTTGCGCAGGCATAGACCACGGCGGTGATGGCGGTGCCCGAGACAAAGTTCGGGCTCGCGGTCAGTCGAGTCCCCCCGGTGGGCCGTGACGGCTGGGGCGGCGTGGGGGGCAGCACGCGGCGGGCGGCCACGAGTGCGACCAGGCTGATGGCCGCATTGAGAACGAGGACCCAGCGCCAGGACGCGTACTCGGACAGCACCCCCCCGATGACCGGGCTGACGAGGACCGCCACGGCCCCCACCGCGGCCCACAGCCCGAACGCGCGGCCGGCGTACTCCTTGGGCACCGCGTCGGAGATGATCGCCAGGAGCCCGGAGAAGAGCACGCCCGCGCCGACACCCTCGACCACCCGTGCCGCGAGGAGGAGGGCGAAGCTCGGCGCGAGGGCGCAGGCCAACGACCCGAGCGCCACGAGGGCCAGCCCGATGGTCGCGGTGCGTCGTCGGCCCACGCGGTCGCCGTACCGGCCGGCCAGCACGAGGACCGCAGCGTCGGCGATCACGAAGGCGAGGAGCATCCAGCGGGCATCGCTCACCGAGAGACCGAAGTCGGCACGCACCGTCGGAAGTGTCACCAGCAGGGCGTACTCGTTGAGAGCGCCGATCATGAGCGGGATCCCCGCCCAAACAACCACCCGACGCCAGTCGGTGGTGTGGGCGGCGTCTGTCGTCGGAGTCATGCGGCGAAGGTATCGGTCGGCCTCGGCCTGGGAGGCTATTCGCGCCATGACGCGGCCGATGCGGGCGGTCCGCCGGCGGCTGCACGTGTGCCGCCTCGCCTGGTGGGGGGCGCGAGGGTGTGGGAGCCTTCCGCCATGGACGACGACCGCTATCCCGTCCCGTGGTCGGCGCGGGCCCCCCAGCGCTACGTGTTCGCCGTCATCGCCGTCGTGCTCGGGATCGCCGTGGTGGTCACGGCCCTCGCCTACATCCGGGCGGGAACCGGGGGAATCGTTCCCTTCCTCATGATCACCGTCGGCCCCGTTCTCGCCGTGATCTACGTGTACTACTTCGGCTTCCGCAAGTTCGACCAGCCGCGGGACTCCTGAAGCACTCCTCGTCTAGGGTCGACTCATGCTCGGCATGACGCGTCGCGAGATGCTCGCGGCCGCCGGACTCGGTGCGGTGGGCCTCGCTACAGGGGGGTGGGCCGGTCCCGCACGGGCGGAAGCGTCCGCGTGGAAGGACCTGTCCCGGCGCATGCGCGGGCGGTTGGTGCGGCCAGGCAGCCCGCGCTACGCGGAGCTCGCAACCCCGCGCAACCTCCGCTTCGCCGCTCTCATGCCCCGGGCCGTCGCGCTGTGCGCCGATGCCCGGGACGTCTCCGTGGCCGTGCGGTGGGCTCGGAAGACCGGCACTCCCTTCGCCATCCGGGGCGGGGGCCACAACTACGCCTCCGCGTCGAGCTCCGACGGCCTCATCATCTGCACGCGCTCTATGGCGTCCGCATCCGTTGACGGACACCGGCTGCGGGCGCAGGCGGGCGTCCGCAACATGGACCTCGCGGCCCTCCTGCCTCGCGGCGGGCGAGGGCGACTGCTCCTGCCGGGCGGCAACTGCCCGAACGTGGGGATCGTGGGGCTGACGCTGGGCGGGGGCATCGGTCCTAACGCCCCCTGGGCCGGACTCACCGCCGATCATCTGCGCGAGGCCACGATGGTGACGGCGGAGGGTGACATCGTCACCGCGAGCACACGACACAATGCCGATCTCTTCTGGGGGCTGCGCGGCGGAGCCGGTGGGAACTTCGGCATCGTCACGGACCTGGTGTACGACCTGGTCGAGCTGCCCGTCGCCCGAGCGACGACGTTCCTCCTGTGGTTCGACGGCACCGACGCCGCGGCCGACGCCGGCGTCGCCTGGCAGGAGTCGCGGCGTGCGGGCGGTCGCGCCATCTCGGGGTCGTGGGTCGCGACGAGCACGGCGGACGGCGTCCGCGGGCGGGTCCGGGGCCAGGCGCTGATGACGGAGGATGACGCACGGTCCGTGCTCGAGCCGCTGCTTGCGCTCCAGCCGACGAGCGTCGAGATCGTGGAGCGCACTTTCTGGGAGACCTACGCCTGGTACACCGCCCCGATCACCGATCCCAGCTTCTTCTGGGACCGCTCCCTCTACGTCGAGCGAGACCTCCCCTCGGACGCCGTCGGGGACATCACCGACGTGGTCTCGCGCTTCCCCCGGCCAGGCTCAGCGGGGGGCGCCTGCCAGGTGCTGGGATGGGTCGGCGGAGCCGTGAATGACGTATCGCCGACGGCCACGTCGTACGTCCACCGAGGCGCCCGCAGCATTGTCGAGGTGCTCAGCGGCTGGCCCGGCGGGGAGAACTCCACCCGCTGGCCGACCCGGGTGCCCGGCGATATTCGCGACTGGGTGGACGAACTCTGGGCGGCCGTGTGGCCCCACTCCAACGGCCACTCCTATCAGAACTTCCCCGACCCCGGTCTTCAGCAGTGGGCCTGGGCCTACTACGGCAAGAACCTCGATCGGCTGACGCACGTGAAGGCGACCTGGGACCGCGGTGACATCTTCACGCACGCCCAGGGAATCCCGCTGCCGGGGAAGTAGGAGGAACCGGTCAGGCCTCGGGGGCGGTGACCACGTCGACGAGACGATCCGTCTCGTCGACCACTTCGGCCACGCGTGGCTTCAGGGCTTCCGCGTGCCGACCCCAGTGATGGCCGCAGAAGAGCAACTCCCCGCCATTCACCAACGTCACGCGAACATATGCCTGGGCACCGCAGCCGTCGCAACGGTCAGCAGGGGTGAGTGACGGAGCCAGGGTCGATGTCATGCGCGCGGACCTCCTTGTGCGGTTCGGCTGCTGCAACACTCTCACATGTCCCCGACATTCCCGCTCATCGAGAGAGGTTGACGCGCCGGGCGATTGTGACCGGAGTCACACAGGCCCAGGGTCGTGCCCACATGGCCGGGGCGCCTCCCGGCTTCACGGGGCGCCCTTGGCTAGCCTGCGAGCATGGCAGCCCGCACCGGGGCGGCGACGAACTCGCCGCCGAAGACGCGCGCCCGCCGCTCTGCGGAGCCCGGTGGAACGGGCTCGGGCTACACGGCCCGGCACCTGGCGGTCCTCGAGGGCCTTGATGCCGTCCGGAAGCGCCCGGGCATGTACATCGGGTCGAACGACGGTCGCGGACTCATGCACTGCCTGTGGGAGATCGTGGACAACGCGGTCGATGAGGCGATGGGGGGCTGGGCCAAGCGGATCGACGTCATCCTGCATCCGGACGGATCTGTCGAGGTCCGTGACGATGGCCGCGGTATCCCGGTCGACATCGAGCCCAAGACGAAGCTCAGCGGCGTCGAGGTCGTCATGACCAAGTTGCACGCCGGAGGCAAGTTCGGCGGCACGAGCTACGGCGTCTCCGGTGGCCTTCACGGGGTGGGCGCTTCGGTGGTCAACGCGCTCTCATCACGACTTGACGTCGAGGTCGACCGAGGCGCCAAGACGCACGCCATCTCCTTCCGGCGCGGCGTCGCCGGGATCTTCGATGGCGAAGGTCCCGACGCCACCTTCCAGCGCAAGGGCGGCCTCCGCACCATCGGGTCGGTGCCTCGCGGGCGCACCGGTACCCGGGTGCGGTGGTGGGCCGATCGCCAGGTGTTCACCAAGGATGCCGACTACGACATCCCGATCATCCGCGAGCGGCTCATCCAGACGAGCTTCCTCGTGCCGGGCCTCACCGTGTCGCTGCGGGATCATCGCGCGGGGGAGGACGTCGAGACGTTCTGCCACAAGGGCGGGATCACGGAGTACGTCGAGCACCTCGCGGCGGGCGACCCGGTGACCGGCATCGTCAGACTGGGAGGACAGGGGCACTTCCACGAGAACGTGCCGGTCCTCGACGACAAGGGGCACATGTCCACGCAGGAGGTCGAGCGCGAACTCGTCGTCGACATTGCCCTGCGCTGGATGGCCGGCTATGACTCCGATGTGCGCTCCTTCGTCAACGTCATCTCGACGGCGAAGGGCGGAACTCACATCACCGGATTCGAGCGTGCCCTCGTCAAGGTGCTCAATGAGCAGGCCAAGGCCGCCCGGGTCCTCCGCGCGAGCGACGAGGCCATCACCAAAGAGGACGCCCTCGAGGGGCTGGTCGGCGTCGTAGCCGTGCGGGTGCCGGAGCCGCAGTTCGAGGGCCAGACGAAGGAGGTGCTCGGCACCCCCGCGGCGTCTCGAATCGTGGCGCAGGTCGTGACGCGCGAACTGTCCCGCTGGATCGAGAACCCGCCACGGGGCGAGAAGGCGTCGAGCAAGGCGCTGCTGGAGAAGGTCACGGGAGCCATGCGGGCCCGGGTATCGGCGCGCGCTCACCGGGACACCCAGCGGCGCAAGACGGCGCTGGAATCCTCCGCGCTGCCCGCGAAGCTCGTCGATTGCCGAAGCGAGGATCTCGCGCGGAACGAGCTCTTCATCGTCGAGGGCGACAGTGCCCTCGGGACCGCGAAGATGGCCAGGGATGCGGAATTCCAGGCTCTCCTGCCCATCCGCGGCAAGATCCTCAACGTGCAGAAGGCCTCACTGGCCGACATGCTCAAGAACGCCGAGTGCGCGGCGATCATCCAGGTGATCGGAGCGGGATCAGGGCGCAGTTTCGACCTCGACCAGGTGCGCTACGGCAAGGTCATCCTCATGTCTGACGCGGACGTCGATGGCGCGCACATTCGGTGCCTGCTGCTCACGCTCATGCACCGCTATCTCACCCCACTCCTCGAGGACGGCCGGGTGTTCGCGGCGATGCCGCCCCTGCATCGCATCGATGTCCTGGGGAGCGGCGGCAAGCCGGGCGAGGTGCGCTACACCTACTCCGACGCCGAGATGAAGGCCACGCTGAAGGACCTCGAGAAGAAGGGCCGACGCTGGAAGGACCCGGTGCAGCGCTACAAGGGCCTGGGGGAAATGGACGCCTCTCAGTTGCGCGAGACCACGATGGGACTGGGGACCCGGCAGCTGCGCCGGATCTCGGTTCCCGACGCCGAGGCAGCATCCGGCGTCTTCGATCTGCTCATGGGCAGCGAGGTCGCACCTCGGCGTGACTTCATCGTCGCCGGGGGTGCCGCCCTGGACCGCGGGCGCATCGATGCCTGACCGTTCGCGCCTCGAGGGGCGAGGCACTATCGTCAAGAGGACCGGGAGCTGCCGGGATGCCGGCGGACCGGGTGCAGTGAAGGCCTAGAGGAGACCTCGAGGAGACCTATGTCCGGCTCGCCGATCGCCCCGCTCGATCTCATCGCCTTCGATTCGCTCCTCGACGAGGAGGAGCGCGCGATCCGCGACGTCGTTCGGTCCTACGTCGATGCCCGCATCAAGCCGAATGTGGCGGAGTGGTTCGAGACTGGGCGCCTGCCGGCACGAGAGCTTGCCCGCGAGATGGGCGAACTGGGGCTCCTGGGGATGCACCTGGAGGGCTACGGCTGCGCAGGGACGTCGGCCGTCGCGTACGGGCTCGCCTGCACCGAGCTCGAGGCGGGGGACTCGGGCATCCGATCGCTGGTGAGCGTTCAGGGGTCGCTGGCCATGTTCGCCATCCACCGCTTCGGCTCGGAGGAGCACCGCGAGGAGTGGCTTCCGCGGATGGCGACGGGCGAGGCGATCGGATGCTTCGGCCTCACCGAGGCGGACTTCGGGTCCAATCCCAGCGGCATGCGGACGATCGCGAAGCAGGACGGCAGCGACTGGATCCTCAATGGGTCCAAGATGTGGATCACCAACGGCAACGTTGCCGATGTCGCGGTCGTGTGGGCGCAGACCGACGACGGCATCCGCGGCTTCGTCGTTCCCACGGACACCCCCGGCTTCACGGCCAACGAGATCCACCGCAAGATGTCCCTGCGGGCGTCGGTCACCAGCGAACTCGTTTTCGACGGCGTACGCCTTCCCGAGAGCGCGATGCTGCCCGGCGTCCGAGGGCTCAAGGGGCCGCTGTCGTGCCTCAGCGAGGCCCGTTTCGGAATCGTCTTCGGCACCATGGGCGCGGCGCGCGACTGCCTGGAGACGGCGATCGCCTACTCCATCGACCGTGACCAGTTCGACCGGCCGATCGCGGCGTACCAGTTGACCCAGCGCAAGCTGGCGGACATGGCGCTGGAACTCGACAAGGGCATGCTCCTCGCCCTTCACCTCGGCCGGCTCAAGGACCAGGGTCGCATCACCCCCGAGCAGATCAGTCTCGGCAAGCTCAACAATGCCCGCGAGGCACTGGACATCGCCCGCGAATGCCGCGGGATCCTCGGCGGCAACGGCATCACGCTGGAGTACCCGGTGATCCGGCACATGAACAACCTGGAGTCCGTCTTCACCTACGAGGGCACGAACGAGATGCACACGCTTGTCGTGGGACAGGCGCTCACGGGCATCCCCGCCTACCGGGGCTGACCCGGGCTCGGACGCGCGGACCGACTGCGGGGCCGGAACGCCATGGACACGGGCTCGACACTCGGGCTGGCCCTGGTCAACCTCACGTCCCCACCTCTGCTCGCCTTCGTCCTCGGGCTCGTCGCGGCGGGACTGCGCTCGGACATCCGGCTTCCCGAGGCCGTCTATCAGGCGACCTCGATGTACCTCCTTCTCGCCATCGGCATCAAGGGCGGCGTTGCCCTGCGCGACACCGAGGCGGCCGACGTCATCGGACCGATCGCCGTCTCGGTCGCGCTGGGAGTCGTCATCCCCATTGCGGCCTTCTGGCTGCTGCGGTGGTGGACCCGCCTGAGCCGCATCGATCGCGGCGCGATGGCGGCGCACTACGGGTCCACGTCGCTCGTGACGTTCACGGCTGCGCTGGTCTTCCTCGAGGGGGCGGGGATCGCCTTCGAGGGCTACGTCACGACGCTGCTCACGGTCTTGGAGATCCCGGGAATCATCGTGGGCCTCATGCTCGCCCTGGGGGGCTCGACGGCGGTGAGTTCCGGTGATCCTGACAGGGCCGAGAGACCGCACTGGGGGGAGACACTGCGCGAGGTGATCCTCGGCAGGTCGGTCCTTCTCCTCCTGGGCGGCCTGCTTCTGGGCTGGGCGACCGGACCGGTCGGCTACGCCCGCATCGAGCCCTTCTTCGGCGACATCTTCACCGGTGTCCTCACCGTCTTCCTGCTGGAGATGGGCCTCGTCGCCGGACAGCAGTGGCGGGCCTTGGCCAAGGCGGGACCGGGACTCGTGGCGTTCGCGCTCGTGTTCCCCGTCCTGGCGGGGACGGTGGGCGTGGCGGCCGGGCTCGTCGCGGGGATGGGCGTCGGTGGGGCGATGGCTCTGGGCACCCTGTGCGCCAGCGCTTCCTACATCGCCGCTCCGGCAGCGACCCGACTTGCGCTCCCGAACGCCAACCCGGGCGTGACGCTGCTGAGTAGCCTGGGGATGACGTTCCCGTTCAATCTCATCGTGGGGATCCCGCTCTACCTTGCCATCGCGCAGTTCCTCAGCCGGTGGATCTGAAGGGAGAAACACCATGACAGCGCTGGGTCGGATCGTGTGCGTCACGATCGTCGCGGAGGCGCTGCTCGAGCGCAGGCTCGTCGAGGACCTGGCTCGTTGCGGGGCCCAGGGCTGGACGGCCATGGTCGGGCACGGGCACGGACCCGGCCACCATGGTGTCTCGGGTTTCGAGGGCGGCAACGTGCGCATCGAGACCCTGGTGGGGCACGAGACCGCGGACAGGATCTGGGCGATCCTCGAGCGGGACTACTTCCCGAACTACGCCGTGACCGCGTGGGCGTACGACGCGAACGTCGCGCGCGTGGCACGCTACGGCGACGCCCGGGCCGACGGGTGACTCAGACCTCCAGCGGGCGCAGACGCCCGGACTTGACGTCGTAGACGGCACCGCCCACCGACACGGCAGACGGGAGGAGCGGGCTGGCCCTGAGGCGGACGACGTCCTGTGCCAATCCCTCGTCCACGTCCGCAGTGGTCCGGAACTCCACGCTGCGGGTATCGACGCCGTACTCCGCACGGATGCTGGCGTGGATCTGTCCTTCGGTCGAGCCCACCATGCGGCACTCGGTGTGCGGCATGATGAGGATGCGCGTCACCCCGAGGAGGTAGACGGCAAGGATCAGGGTGCGATGGACGTCGTCGGTGACGCGGGCCCCCGCGTTGCGGAGGATCTTGGCATCGCCCGGCTTCATGCCCACGGCTCGAAGTGGATCGATCCGCGAGTCCATGCACGTGACGATCGCCAGGCCCTGGGCCGCGCGCCCGGTGAGGTCGCTGCCCCGGTACGAGGCGGCGTACTCGTCGTTGGCGGCCAGGACGTCCGCGAATGCCTCGATCGGGAATCTCTTCGAGTCAGGCATCGGCCTTCCCTTCCGCTCGCGCGTGCGCCAGAAGCATCTCGCGGATGCCCATCGTCGGGGGAGCGGGGGAGAGCAGGACTTCCACGCGTTCGCCGCTGACACGGCAAGGGTACGTCGC
>CAIVWG010000083.1 GCA_903909555.1 uncultured bacterium
CCCCAAGATGCCGGGCGAGCCGCCGCGGGTCCAGCCCTCGCGCAGGGCCTCGGCCGGGGACCCCGACTGACGGTCGCCTACTCGGGGGCGTTCCACCGCCACTTGCCGTCCATGCTGCCGTTCAGGCACCAGCAGCCCTCGTAGGTGCCGTAGACGTCGACGTAGCACCGTGCCATGCAGTTGCGCTCGCTCTTCTTGCACACCGCGCCGTAGGTGACCTCGTAGGTGAGGCACTTCTTGACGATTCCCTGCTTCACCGCCTTGCGGCAGTACTTCATCCAGCCGGCCGGGACCGCGGCCGGGGACGACTGGGCGCTCTCGCTCGCCTGCGTCGACATGGCGCTCGCGGGGGCGGCCAGCATGAGGCCCGCGGCAAGGGCGAGGAGAGTGAGTGCGCTGGCCAGGGTTGAGCGCATCGAGGTGGGCCTCCTTCGGTGACCCTCGGCTAGGCCGGGGAGATCTGCATGACGACCGCCTTGGGCTCGGTCATGAACTCGCGGCTGAAGTTGCCGCCCTCGCGGCCCACGCCGGAGTCCCCGAATCCGCCGAAGGGCGCCCGCAGGTCGCGGATGAAGAAGCAGTTGACCCAGACGGTGCCGGCGTTCAACTGCGCCGCCACGCGGTGAGCCCGGGAGAGGTTCTCGGTGAAGACCATGGCGTTGAGGCCATAGCGGGTGTCGTTGGCGAGGGCCACGGCCTCGGCCTCGCTGTCGAACGGCGTGGCCACGGTGACCGGCCCAAAGATCTCCTCCTTGACCACCCGGGCATCCTGCGGGGCATCGGTGATGATCGTGGGACGGACGCTCCAGCCTTCGCCGAGCCCGCCGGTGAGGATCTGCCCACCGCCGAGCGCGTCGGTGCCGAGGTAGCCCTTCACCTTGCTGAAGTGCTCCTCGCTGGCCAGGGCCGCGGAGAACTGCGTGGCCGGGTCCTTCGGATCGCCCATGGTGAGGGCCTCGGCCGCCGCCTTGTATCGGACCATGAACTCCTCGTAGATGCCGCGCTGGACGTAGAGGCGGCTCCCCGCGAGGCACACCTGCCCGGCGTTGCGGAAGATGGCCTCGACCGCCCAGTGGACGGCGTTGTCGAGGTCGGCGTCGTCGAACACGATGTTGGCGCCCTTGCCCCCCAGTTCGAGGCTCACCGGCGTGAGGTTGCGCGCGGCGACCGCGCTGATGATCTTGCCCGTCCCGGACTCGCCGGTGAACGTGATGCGGTCGACGTCGGGATTCTCGGTGAGGGCCGAGCCCGCCGAGTCCGGGCCGTAGCCATGAAGGACGTTGAGGACCCCGGGCGGGAACCCGGCCTCGATGGCGAGGCGCCCCATGATCGTCGCGGACACGGGAGTGTCCTCGGCGGGCTTCCACACCACGGTGTTGCCCCAGGCCAGGGCGGGCATGACCTTCCAGGTCCCCAGCATCAGGGGGAAGTTCCACGGCGAGATCGCCGCGACGACGCCCACGGGCTCGAAGCGCGTGTACGCGTGGTGGCCGGTGTCCATGGGGAGGGCCTCACCGGTCGACATGCGGGCGTGGTCGGCGAAGAACCGCACGTTGAGAACCGACCGGGACACGTCGTGCAGTGACTGAGTGATCGGCTTGCCCATGTCTCGCGTGTCAGCCATGGCGAGCTCGTTGGCGTTCTGCTCCATGAGGTCGGCCAGGCGGTGCATGAGCGTCTGCCGCTTCTCGTAGCCCATGGTCGGCCAGGGCCCGTGGTCGAAGGCGTGCCGCGCGGCCGCGACGGCACGGTCGGCGTCCGGCTTGCCCCCGAGGGCGACGGTGGCCCACGTCTCCCGCGTGTAGGGGTCGATGTCGGGCATCGTGGCACCGTCCAGGGAGGGGACCTCGTGACCGTCGATGATGTGCCCGTAGAACTCCATGGTTCCCTCCGAATCCGAGTCGGCGCCATCGTCCCACGGGGGCGCGCGACCGCCGCATCGGCGTTCCGGGGACGGGGACGGGCGGGCTTCGGGGGCGCGGGCGTCGGCGCTGCGGGAAGCTCCGGTCTTCAGCCGGGCAGGAAACTCAGCCGGACCTTCCGCTGAGGGTTGTCGGCGTTCGTGTCCACGAGGACCACGCTCTGCCAGGTGCCCAACGTCGGGGTCCCGGCGATCACCGGAAGCAGGACGCTCGGGGAGATGAACGCGGGCAGCACGTGGTCGCGGCCGTGGCCCGGGCTGCCGTGACGGTGTCGGTACTCCGCATCCCGGGGGAGGATCGACTCGAGTGCGAGGGCGAGGTCCTCGTCGCTCCCGCTGCCGACCTCCATGAGCGCCACCCCCGCCGTGGCGTGGGGAACGAACACGAGGCAGGCGCCGTCCCCCTTGCCGTGGCAGAAGCGAAGGACTGCGTCGGTGATGTCGGTGACGGGCCGGGAACCGGTGCGCACGTCGATGAGGGCGGTCTCCACGAGCCCATGATGTCCCACGTCCGCCGCTCATCCCGTGGGATCATCACGGCATGTGGTGGTTTTACACCGTCATCCTCGGCATGTCCTTCGGCCAGGTCCTGCACGGGCTCGCGCAGGGGGTGCGCTCGTGGCGCATCTACGACGATCGCCGGATCTACCTGCCGGGGACCCTCTGGCAGGTCTTCCTCCTCGTGCTCATCGTGCAGGTGTGGCTTGCCGTGACCTACTTCCGCGAGACGGTGACCCAGATCTCCATCCTCGGTCTCGTCGCGTTCCTGTGCGTGCCGGCGGGCATCTTCATCATGACCTCGCTCCTCCCCGGTCAGGACGGTGACGACGACGAGGGCGCGCCGACGTACGACGAGCTCTTCGCCCGCACACGCCCGCTCTTCTTCGGCGTGCTCATCGTCATGGTCCTCATCAATGCCGTCCACGGGATCCTCATGGGCGAACTCGCCCTCGACATGGACCTGCTCTTCCAGTCGCTCATCGTCGTGGGCGGCGTCGTGGGCCTGTTCCTCCGGCGGCCGTCCGCCGATGCGGTCCTCGCGGGGACGATGATCGTCCTCGTGGTGCTCTACATCGCCGTGGGGTACAGCAGCGTCGAGGTCATTCCCGTCGACTGACCCGCGTCCCGCGCGCCGTCAGCGTCGGGGCTCGAGCAGTTCCCGCACATCGATCGCCCCGACGGGGCGGTCCAGCTGGGCGTAGGTGCACGACCCGGGCTCGCGATCCGGCCGCCACCTGAGGAACGTCGCCACATGGCGAAGTCGCTCGCCCTCCATCTGGTCGTAGGCCACCTCCGCGACGAGATCGGGTCGCAGCGGCGTCCATGCACTGTCCCGCCCGCGCGACCAGCGGTTGACCCCACCGGGGATCCGGGTCCCCTCGCGCGGCTCGGTCCACGGGTGCGGGTCCGTCGGCGAGACGACCGCGGTCGCCAGTTCTCGGGTGAGCTCAGCGCGGCGCCGGGCGGAGAATCCCGACGCCACGCCCACGTGGTGCAGTCGCCCGCCGTCGTCGTAGAGGCCGAGGAGCAGCGAGCCGACCTCGCCGTCGGTCTTGTGCGGGCGAAATCCGGCGACGACGACATCGGCGGTACGCCGGTGCTTCACCTTCCCCAACGTCCGCTTGCCAGGTGCGTAGGGCTCCGCGCCGTCCTTGACGATGACCCCGTCGAGGCCGGCCGACTCGAGGGTGTCGAACCACGTCCGCGCACGTCCCGGGTCGGAGGTGCGCGGGCTCTGCACGATGGGGAGGGCCGCGGAGAGCAGCGCGGCGTCGAGGCGCTCGTGACGCACGGACAGGGGTTGGTCCAGGAGGTCCTCGGAGCCGAACGCGAGAATGTCGAAGGCCACGTAGGTCGCGGGGGTGTCGCGCGCGAGGGCGGCGATCGAGGATCCCCCTGCCTCCGACCTCGGACGGATGCGCGCCCCGAGCGCCTCGAAATCCAGTCGCGACCCCCGGACGATGACGAGTTCGCCGTCAAGGACCACCGCCGGGGGGAGCAGTGCGCGGCAGGCATCGACGATCTCGGGGAACGCGTAGGCGAGGTCATCGCCACCGCGACCTTGGATCACCACGTCGTCTCCGTCTCTGAAGACGATCGCCCGGAAGCCGTCCCACTTGGGCTCGTACACGAGGCCGTCCCCCTCGGGGACGACGTTGCCGCGGGGCGCCGCAAGCATAGGCGCGATAGGCGGTCGGAGGGGCAGGCCCACGGGGCGATGGTGGCACGCGCGCTCCCGCGGGCGCGTCGCGGATAGCATCCGTGCGTGCCAGGGCGACTCGCGGACCGCGCGCCCGAGGTGACCCCGCAGCGGATCCTCGCCGACCTGGTGCCACCGCCGCACTTCCGCGACGCCCGCTTCGGCACCTACATCCCCGACCCGAGGGAGCCCAGCCAGGGCGCGGCCGTCGCGGCACTCGAGGCCTTCGCGGCGCGCCTGGCTGCCCCGCCTCCGTCGCGGCGGCGATGGGGGCGCGCGTCCCCGCCCGAGTACCGGGCCGGGGTCTACCTCGACGGCGGATTCGGCGTCGGCAAGACCCACCTCCTCGCCGCACTCTGGTACGCCGCCCCGGAGCCCAAGGCCTACGGGACGTTCGTGGAGTACACCAACCTGGTGGGGGCCCTGGGATTCGCCTCGGCGGTGGACGCCCTGCAGGCCTACCGCCTGGTGTGCATCGACGAGTTCGAGCTCGACGACCCGGGCGACACGGTCTTGATGTCGACGCTGCTGGGGAAGCTGGTCGACGCGGGGGTGAGGCTGGCGGCGACCTCCAACACCCTGCCGGAGCGGCTGGGTGAGGAGCGATTCGCCGCGGAGGACTTCCTGCGGGAGATCCAGGGGCTGTCCGCCCACTTCGACGTCGTGCGCATCGAGGGCGAGGACTACCGGCACCGCGGTCTCCCCGAGGCTCCCGAGCCGTGGGACGAGGACGCGCTGCGGGCGAGCGCCGACCAGTGGCCGGGGGCGACCTACGACGCGTGGCCCGACCTCCAGCGGCACCTGTCCACGATCCACCCGTCCCGGTATGGCGCCCTGCTCGACGACGTGAGCGCGGTCCACCTGTCAGGGGTCCGCACGCTCACCGACCAGGTGCAGGCGCTGCGCACGGTGGTCCTGGTGGACCGCCTCTACGACCGTGACATCCCCGTCCGGTCGAGCGGCGTGCCCCTCGATCGGATGTTCTCCGAGGAGATGCTGGGCGGGGGGTACCGCAAGAAGTACCGCCGGGCGATCTCCCGCGTGACCGCGCTGGCCCGGCCGCAGGATTAGTCGGGCCGGTTACGGGACAATGCTGCCGGAAGGTGCCATAGTCCCCGCATGCAGATGTACGGGTTCTTCAGCGTCCTGGGCGTCGGGATCGTCATCGGCCTCATCGCCCGCCTCCTCGTGCCCAGCATGCAGCCCATCGGCTGCATCATGACCATCCTCTGCGGCATCGTGGGCGCGGCGATCGGACTGTGGATCGGCGTTCAATTCCTCGGGCAGGATTTCGGGTTCAGCTGGATCACCTTCCTGGTCCAGATCCTCGTGGCCGTCGTTCTCGTCGCCGTCGTGGCGGCACTGTTCCGACGAAGTAGCGTCGACTAGACCCGGGCGACAGCGCGGACCGGCCGACGCACCGACAGCCTCGCGGGCACCGGTCAGGAGAGCGTGGCGACCATGAGCGCCTTGATGGTGTGGAGACGGTTCTCCGCCTCGTCGAACACCACGCTGGCAGGCGACTCGAACACCTCGTGGGCGACCTCGAGACCGTCGACGAGCCCGGTCTCGGTGGCCACCCTGCTCCCGACCTCGGTCCGGGCATCGTGGAACGCCGGCAGGCAGTGGAGGAACTTCACGCGCGGGTTGCCGGTGAGTTCCAGCGTCGTGGCATCGACGCGGTAGGGGCGCAGCAGGGAGATGCGCTCCTCCCACACGTCAGCGGGCTCGCCCAGGGACACCCAGACGTCCGTCTCGACGAAGTCGGCGCCGGGCAGTGCTTCGCCGGGATCCTCCGTGATGACCAGTTGCGCACCGGACTCGGCCGCGCGTTCGCCCGCGATCTGCTGGACCTCCTCCTCGGGCCAGAGCTCCCGCGGTGCGCAGATGCGGACGTCGCACCCCATGATGGCGCCCATGACGAGCATGGAGTTCCCCATGTTGCTGCGCGCGTCCCCGAGGTAGGCGTAGGCCGTGTCCGAGAAGGGCTTGCCGCTGTGCTCCCTCATCGTGAGGAAGTCCGCGAGCATCTGCGTGGGGTGCCATTCGTCGGTGAGCCCGTTGTACACGGGCACGGAGCTGTGAGCGGCAAGCTCCTCGACCGTCGACTGGGCGTAGCCGCGGTATTGGATGGCGTCGTACATGCGATCGAGGACACGCGCCGTGTCGGCAGCGGTCTCCTTGCTGCCGATGTGCGACGAAGCCGGGTCGAGGGTGGTCGCCAGGGCGCCCTGGTGGAAGGCGGCGACCTCGAAGGCCGAGCGGGTTCGCGTCGATGCCTTCTCGAAGACCAGGGCGATCGCCTTCCCCCGCAGTCGCTGGACCTCTGCGCCGTCCGCGCGCTCGCGCTTCAGTTGCGCCGCGAGATCCAGCAGGGCGGTCAGCTCCTCGACCGTGAAGTCGGCCTCCCGGAGGAAGTCACGACCGCGGAGCGACGACGTACGGCTGCCGGTCATCGCCTCAGCCTAGGGGTCGCCCTTCGCCCGGGTCCGCAGTACTGTGCCCGCATCAGCCTGAAGCGAGGTGGCGTGCGTGTCGAAGCCCTCTCCCTCCTTCGCCGCGGGTCCGCTCGAGCCCGCACTCCTGCCGGGGACCATCAGCGCGAACCTCCGTGCGACCGCGGCACGCGTCCCCGACGGCGATGCGCTCGTCGATTGCCCTACCGGGCAGCGCTGGACGTACCGGGAGTTCCTCGAGGAGGTCGAGGCGTGCGCCGCTGGCCTGGTGAGCCTCGGAGTGCGCCCGGGAGATCGGGTGGGCATCTGGTCTCCCAACCGTGCCGAGTGGGTCCTGACGCAGTACGCCTCGGCGATGATCGGTGCGATCCTGGTCACGATCAATCCGGCCTACCGGACCCACGAACTCGCGTATGTCCTGCGGCAGTCGGGCGTGTCGATGCTGGTGAGCGCCCCGGAGTTCAAGGCCAGCGACTACCGCGCCATGGTGACGCAGGTGCGCGGGGAATGCCCTGGTCTCCGCGAGGTCGTCTTCTTCGACGATCCCGGCTGGGACTCGCTCATGGCCACGGGCCGCATGGGCGACCACGCCGAGGTGCGCCGGCTGGAGGCCGGACTCGCCGCGAGTGACGCCATCAACGTCCAGTACACCTCGGGGACCACCGGGTTTCCCAAGGGAGCGACCCTCACGCACCGCAACATCCTCAACACCGGCTTCATGGTGGGGGAGGCGAATGCCTACGGCGAATCCGACCGCATCTGCATTCCCGTGCCCTTCTATCACTGCTTCGGCATGGTGCTGGGCAATCTCGCCGCCACCACGCACGGCTCAGCCATGGTGATTCCGGCCCAGGGCTTCGACCCCGGCCTCACGCTCGCGGCCGTGGAGTCCGAGCGCTGCACCTCGCTGTACGGCGTGCCCACCATGTTCATCGCCATGCTGAGCCACGACGGCATCGATTCCTTCGACCTGTCATCGCTGCGCACCGGCATCATGGCGGGCTCTCCCTGCCCCGTCGAGGTGATGAAGCAGGTGATCGACCGCATGGGCATGACCGAGGTGTCGATCTGCTACGGCATGACGGAGACGTCCCCGGTGTCCACGCAGACCTCCCGTGACGACTCCGTGGAGCGGAGGGTCTCCACCGTGGGACGAGTCCACCCGCACGTCGAGATCAAGGTCATCGACCCCGGGTCGGGGGAGGTCGTGCCCCGCGGCGAGGCGGGGGAACTGTGCACCCGGGGTTACTCCGTGATGCTCGGGTACTGGGAGGAGCCGGACAGGACCGCCGAGGCCGTCGATGCGGACGGGTGGATGCATACGGGCGACATCGCGGTGATGGACCACGAGGGATACGTCAACATCACCGGACGCATCAAGGACATGGTCATCCGGGGCGGGGAGAATATCTACCCGCGCGAGATCGAGGAGTTCCTCTACGCCCACCCCGACGTTCTCGACGCCCAGGTCATCGGTGTCCCGGACGCCGTGTACGGCGAGGAGCTCGTCGCGTGGCTGCGGCTGCGGCCGGGAGCCGATCCTGTCACCGCCGACCACCTGCGGGACTTCTGCGCCGGGAAGCTGGCTCACTACAAGATCCCCCGCTACGTCAAGATCGTCGATGAGTTCCCGATGACGGTGACGGGGAAGGTGCGCAAGGTCGAGATGCGCGAGGCGTCCATCGATGAGCTGGGCCTGCAAGCTGAGGCGCGGACGCCGACGGCGTGAGGCGGGCGTCAGGCGCCTGCAGTTCCCGCCTGGGTCGCGGCTCGTTGCGGCCAGGTCAGGCCTTCGCGTCCCATTGCGGCATCGACGGCCACGCGCAGCCCCTCGACGGTGCCGGCCTGGTGCAGAGCGGCATCGTCGAGCAGCAGAACGACGCGACCGTCAGCGCAGTCGGCCACCACGCACGGCTCACGTCCCGACGTCGCCTGCGCGATTCGCGCGTCGCGCTCATTGCGGTGGGCCGCCTCGAAGGGGACCGGGAGGGAGGCGACGTAGGAGTCCCACTCTCGCCTGCGGCGAACGGGGGAGTGGGTGATGTCGCAGAGGGAGCAGTGGTGGCCCCGCACCTTCCCCATGAGGTAGGTCAGTTCGCCGCGCAGCCCACCGTCGGCGTCGTAGACGCCCACGAGCCGGGCCACCTCGGTCACGCTCCCAGGCTAGGCCTCCCGGTCGATGCGCGCGCGTGGGAGCATCGGCGCGTGATCTCCCTGAACCGCCCGCTGCGGCACCTCGCCTGGGCCGACGCCCTGTTGTTCGCCGACCTCGCGGCCCTGCCGCCCGAGGCTCTCGCGGCCCGGTACTCCCCCTCGGCGTGGACCGTCGGGGCGCTCGCACGGCACATCGTGGGCGGGGCGGAGTGGTACCGCTACTGCCTCACCGGGGAGCAGTGGACCGACCTGGTCGATCCCGCGGGCCCCGACGACGTGATCGCCCTGGGCACGCACCTCGCGGGCCTGGACGCCGACCTCCTGGGCCAGGCGGCGCTGCCGGACGCGATGGTGGAGTTCACCGACGAGGAGGGCCGGCGCACCGCGTGGCGATCGACCATCCTCACGCAGGCCTGCCTGCACTCCATCGAGCATCGCGCCCAGATCGCGTGCGCGCTCGAGGCGTGCGGATTCGCCCCGATCGTCCTCGACGACTACGACCTGTGGGCCTTCGAGGCTCACGAGCGGGATGTCGCCTCACCCGGCGGCGGGGGAGAGGACAGTCCATGAGCCAGGCACAAGCACCGGACATCGATCTGCGATCGGATACGGTCACCCATCCGACCGCGGCGATGCGCGAGGCCATGGCCCACGCCCCGCTGGGCGACGATGTCTTCGGGGACGACCCCACGGTGCTGGCCCTCGAGCGTCGTGCGGCGGCCCTGCTCGACAAGGAGTCTGCGCTCTTCGTGCCGACGGGCACGATGGGCAATCTCGTGAGCCTCATGGCACACGTGCCCCGGGGCGGGGAGATCATCGCCCCCGCCGAGTCCCATGTCTACAACGACGAGGCGGCGAGCTACGCGGTCGTGGTGGGCGCGGGGTTGCGTCCCGTCTCGGAGACCCGCGACGGCGAGATGCCGGTGGAGGCCGTGGTCGACGCGATTCAGGACGCGTCGGATCCGCACTGCCCGATCACCAGCCTCGTGGTGGTCGAGAACTGCCACGCGCACACCATGAGCCGCCCCATCACTCCCGCCTACATGTCGCGCCTTCGCCGGGCGCTGCCCGGCGAACTCCCGATCCACGTCGACGGCGCCCGTCTCTTCAACGCGTCCGTGGCCCTGCGGGTGCCGGTCGCCGACCTGGTGCGTGACGCGGACTCCGCGACGTTCTGCCTGAGCAAGGGGCTTGCCGCTCCCGTGGGCAGCGTGGTCGTGGGCAGTGCGGAGTTCATCGGCCGGGCGCGACGCGCGCGCAAGCTCGTGGGCGGCGGCATGCGCCAGGCAGGGGTCCTCGCAGCGGCGGGTCTCGTGGCGCTCGAGGACGGCGCCGACGGGACCGTGTCGCGACTGGCCGACGATCACGCGATGGCGAGCCTGCTCGCCGAGGGGCTCGCGGCGCAGCCGGGGATCGTGAGCCCCGGCCACATCGCCCAGCCGGACGGCGCGGGACTGGATCCGTCGCGAGTCGCGACGAACTTCGTCCTCTTCGCCGTGGAGGGCGGTCGCTCGCGGCGGACGGCGTACCTCGCGGCGCTGCGCGACAGGGGCGTGGGCATGGTGGCCTACCCGCATGGCCAGGTGCGCGCGGTCACCCACCTGGGCATCGGCCCGCGCGAGATCGAGGCCGTCCTCGACGCCAGCGCCGCAGCGCTGAGGCAGTCCGCGGCAGACGCTTGTTGAGTGGCGGGTGGTGTCGGCGACACGCCGGGCGCGCGCGCGACACCACCCGCCACTCAACGACAGTGAATCGGCCCAGGCGTCCCTTCGGCCGCACTAGTCTCCCTGGTACGCCGTCCAGATCGGCGCACCGTGCCAGGGAGGTGTCGTGTCCGCGGAGTCGGCGCTGAGCATCCGGGAGGTCACGAAGACCTTCCCGACGCCGGAGGGAGGGGAGGTGCGCGCCCTCGACTCGGTGAGCCTCGAGGTCGCCGACGGATCCTTCACCGTCTTGCTGGGCCCTTCCGGATGCGGCAAGACCACGCTGCTGCGGTGCATCGCCGGGCTGGAGTCCCCCGACAGCGGCGAGATCGACCTCAAGGGGCAGCGCATCGACGACGTGCCGGTCTGGAAGCGACGGGTCAACACGGTCTTCCAGTCCTACGCGCTCTTCCCTCACATGACCGTCGCGCAGAACATTGCCTTCGGCCTGGAGATGGACAAGTTGCCCAAGGCCCAGATCCAGCAGAAGGTCGGCGCCGCCTTGGAGATGGTCCGGCTCTCGGACCTCGGGGCCCGTCGTCCCAGCCAGCTGTCCGGCGGCCAGCAGCAGCGCGTGGCCCTGGCCCGTGCCCTCGCGAAGGAGCCGGAGGTGCTGCTGCTCGATGAGCCGCTGTCGGCCCTGGACCTCAAGCTCCGCCGCGGCATGCAGATGGAACTCAAGCGATTGCAGCGTGAGACCTCCATCACCTTCGTCCTCGTGACGCACGACCAGGACGAGGCGATGTCGATGGGCGATCTGGTGGCCGTGTTCGACAGCGGGCGCATCGTCCAGGTAGGTCCCCCGCGCGAGGTCTACCTGTCGCCTCGCACACGATTCGTGGCCGACTTCATCGGCGAGGCGAACCTCCTCGAAGGTGCGGCGGCCGGGGGCCGTATCGACATTCCCGGCTTCGGGGATGTGGCCGACGAGGCCATGTCGGCAGGCTCCGCACCGCCTCAGGACGGCCCGGTCATCGTGGCGGTGAGGCCCGAGAACGTCGTGCTCCGCCCCGACCCCACGGGCAACGGCACGATTGTCGACGCGACCTTCATCGGGGGCGACCTCCACGTCGAGGTGGCGGTCGGTGACACTCTCCTGTCCGTCCGCCAGGGGGGTCCGGGGTCCGAAGCCCTCGCCGTGGGCGCCCTCGTCAGGGTCGGGTTCGCGCCCGGCTCGGCACGGATCGTGGAGCCCTAGTGAGCACCACGGAGGCGCCACGCCGGCGCCGCCGCGGGGGCCGAGCCGGTCAGGGGTCCTGGTGGGCGGGGGCGCCGGGACTGGTCTTCCTCATCGCCCTGGTCCTCGCGCCCCTGGTCATCATCGTCATCTACTCGTTCCTCAACCGCGCGAAGCTGGGCGTGGGCGTCAAGTGGACGTTCACGGTCCAGCCCTACGTCGAGCTCTTCTACTCGGAGTCCCTGTCGGGAGAAAAGTCCTTCGACCCGGTGTACCTGCAGATCCTGCTGAACTCCGCGCTGTACTCCCTCGTGACCGCGCTGGTGTGCCTGGCCCTGTCCGTGCCCATCGCCATCTGGATCGCCACGCGTCCGGCGCGCTGGCGCACCGCCCTCGTCTTCCTGGTCACGATCCCCTTCTGGACGAGCCTCCTGATCCGGACCTACGCCTGGGTGATCATCCTCAACGACAACGGCCCCATCAATGGCGCGCTCACGGGCGTGGGGCTGCTCCAGCAGCCGATTCCCATGCTCTACACGCCGTTCGCGACGACGGTCGGATTGGTCTACTCCTTCCTGCCGTTCATGATCCTGCCCATCTATGCCAGCGCCGAGCGATTCGACTTCCGTCTCGCCGAGGCGGCCTACGACCTGGGCGCCACGAGGTTGACCGTGCTGTGGCGCATCGTGATGCCGGCGATCCGGCCCGGAGTGATCGCCGGGCTGATCCTGGTGTTCATTCCTGCCCTCGGGTCCTACCTGGCTCCCGAACTCCTGGGCGGCGGGAAGACCTCGATGATCGCCAACGTGATCGCCGCGCAGTTCGGCGCATCCCGGAACTGGCCCCTGGGCGCAGCCCTGTCCGTCATGGTGCTCGTGATCACCATGCTCGTTCTCGTCGCGTTCGCGGTCGTCACGAGGCGTTCCAGTCGTGACGGGAACCGCCAGCAGCTGGAGTCCTTCCTGTGAGCCGGGCACGCGGGACGGGGGAGTCGCTCAAGAACTTCCCGCTCTTCGGCCTGGTCTCGGCCCTCGTCTTCGCCTTCCTGTACGTCCCGCTCGTCTTCGTCGTGGGGTATTCCTTCAACTCCAATCGCGTGGTCACGATCTGGAAGGGCTTCAGCCTCGACTGGTATGTCGATGTCCTCACCAACGACGACATCCAGCGCGCCCTGATGAACTCGCTACGGGTTGCCGTCGTGGCCACGATCCTGTCGGTCGTCCTGGCGACGGGCCTCGCGATCGGCCTGCTGCGGATGGCGCGCTCGGGGCGCACGTTCGCGTGGAGCCTCATCATGGCGCCCCTCATCATCCCCGAGATCGTGTTCGCCATCGGGACCCTGGCGCTGTTCGTCCAGGTGCGCTTCCCGCTCGGCGTCGAGGCCATCACGCTGGCGCACACTGCGTTCTGCATCCCCTTCGCCCTGCTGCCGATCCGGGCCCGCCTCCGCGGGGTCGACCTCGCGGTCTACGAGGCGGCGGCGGACCTGGGCGCCCACGAGTGGACGATCTTCCGGCGGATCACGCTGCCCCTGCTGATGCCGGGCATCGTCGCGGGTGCCCTCCTGGCGTTCATCATCAGCCTCGACGACTTCCTGGTGTCGTACTTCCTCGCCGGGGCGGGGGGCACGACGCTGCCGGTCTACATCTTCGGCATGATTCGCAATGCGATAACCCCGGGAGTCAATGCCCTGTCGACGCTGCTTCTCCTCGCCAGCGTCATCATCGTGACCCTGTCCTACATCATCACCCGGAGAAAGAGGTAGTTATGGCACGGTGGAAGAACGGCCGCATGCCCAGGCTCGCGCTGGTCATCGGCTTCACGAGCATGATGGCCCTGGCGGCCTGCGGTGGCGAGACCACCATGGGGGGCGGGGCCAGCAGCGAGGCTCCCGCCTCCTCCGCAGAGGCCCCCGCTGCGTCGGAGAGCGCCGAGGCGCCGGCCCCGGCGGCCGACTTCCCCACCCCCAACGGGGGAGAGCTCAACCTCTACAACTGGACTGACTACATCTCGCCTGAACTGATCGAGCGGTTCGAGTCGGAGACGGGCATCACGGTCAACCTCGACAACTATGACTCGAACGAGACCCTGCTCGCGAAGCTCCAGGCGGGCGGCGCCAATTACGACGTCATCGTCCCCAGTGACTACATGGTCGCCCAGATGATCGAACTCGGGCTCCTCCAGGAGGTCGACCCCGCGTCGTTCCCGAACGGGCAGTACATCAAGCCGGAGTTCCTCGACGTCTACTTTGACGACGGACGGAAGTACACCGCGCCCTACATGTACGGCACCACGGGCATCGCCTACGACCCCACCAAGACCGGGGGCGAGGTCACGTCCTGGGCTGAGTTCTTCGACCCGGCGAGCCCCGCGGCAGGCAAGATCGGGACGCTGAACGACCAGGTCGAGGTCATCCATGCCGCCCTGCGTGCGGTGGGCTCGCAGCCGTGCTCCCCCAACAAGGAGGACTACGTCAAGGTGGAGGAGCTGCTCAAGAACTGGAAGCCGGGTGTCGCCGTCATCAACTCCGACGGCGTCATCGGCCGCATGGCCTCAGGCGAGCAGATCATGCACATGATGTGGAACGGTGCCTTCACCCGGGCCCAGGCCGACAATCCCAATCTGGAGTACGTGTACCCGGCCGAGGGCATCAATCTGTGGCAGGACAACTTCGCGGTCCCCAACGGAGCCCAGAACGTCGACAATGCCAAGATCTTCATCAACTGGATGATGGATCCCAAGAACATCGGCGAGGCGACGAACTTCGTGGGGTACGACAACGGGATCACCGGGTCGGCCGAGTTCATGACACCCGAGCTGGGTGCCAACCCGGCGGTCGTCATCCCGGAGGAGTTCAAGGCCCTGGCGCAGCCGACCCCCGGCTGCCCGGTCGAGGTCATCGACCTCTACGACCAGGTCTGGACGAACTTCAAGAAGTAGGGCAGGGAAGGGGGGCCGGCCTCGCCGGGCCGGCCCCCCTTCACCCACGAGGAGGACCCATGGCGACCACCCGCATCGAGAACGCGACGGTGTGGACCGGGCATCGGCTGCCCTCGGGCGAGGTCTTCACCACGGATGCCGTCCTCATCCGCGATGACCGGATCACGGCTCTCGGCCAGACCGCGCGCGCGGCCGACGCCGACCAGGTGATCGACGCTGGCGGCGGCTTCGTCCTCGCCGCGTTCGCCGACGGCCACGTGCACCCGATCTTCGGAGGGCTCGAGCAGCAGTTCGCCCCCGTGCGGGACATGTCCGACCCCCGGGAGGTCGCGGCCTCCGTGGGCGCGTGGGCGCGTGCGCACCCGGAGTCGGAGTGGGTCCGGGGTGAGGGCTTCGATCACACCCTGGCGCCCGAGGGCATCTTCCTGGCCGAGTGGCTCGATGCCGAGGTACCCGATCGTCCCGTGGTCCTGAGGGCCACCGACTACCACACGGTGTGGGTCAACTCGGAGGCGCTGCGACGTGCCGGCTACGGCGTCGGCGTGGCTCAGCCGCACGATGGCGAGATCGTCCTCGACACCGAGGGCAGGCCGACCGGCACGCTTCGCGAGTGGGGCGCCTGGCGACCGGTCTACCGCCTCCTCCCGGCCCCTCCCGAATCCACGCTCATGGACGCCGTGACCTTCGCGTCGCGCTCCTTCGCTTCCGCGGGCATCTCCTGGATCCAGGATGCCTGGGTCGAGCCGGGCGATGTGGGCACCTGGCTCACTGCAGAGCGGAAGGGCGTCCTCGACCAGCAGGTGGATCTCGCCCTGTGGGCCGATCCCAACTCCTGGCGCGACCAGCTGGCGGGCTTCGAGGAGTCCCGGTCCCGTGTCACCGCCGAAGGCGCAGGCCAGGTGACCGCGCACACCGTTAAGTTCTTCGCCGACGGCGTTGTCGAGTCCGGCACCAGCGCCATGCTGGAGCCTTTCTGCGACTGCCCGCACTCCCAGGGCCTGCCCAATTGGGATCCCGACGAGATGAAGCTCGCGGTGGCGGCCATCGACGCCCTCGGATTCACCGCGCACATGCACGCCATCGGCGACTTCGGGGTGCGCATGTCCCTGGATGCCGTGGAGTACACCGCTCGTGTGAATCCTCCACGGGACCGCCGATGGGTCATCGTGCACACGCAACTGGTCGACCCTGCCGACCTCGGTCGCTTCGCCGAGTTGGGCGTGGTCGCGAACTTCGAGCCCTTCTGGTCGAAATTCGACGCGTGGCAGACGGAGCTCACCGAACCTCGCCTCGGCCCCGAGCGCACGCACCGGCAGTTCCAGACCGCCACGCTGGCCGATCGCGGTGCCATCATCTCCTTCGGCAGTGACTGGCCGGTGACGACGTACGCGCCCCTCGAGGGGATCCAGGTCGCCGTCACGCGCCAGATGACGGCCGAGGGGCCACCGTGGATGCCGGAGGAGCGCGTGAGCGTCGACGCGGCCCTGGCGGCCTACACGAGCGGCGTCGCCTTCCAGGCGGGTCGATCGGACGCCGGATACGTGCGGCCCGGGGCCATCGCCGACCTCGCCTGGATCGCGCAGGACCCGCGGGCGGTCGATCCCATGACCATCGGGGCGATCCCCGTGCTGGGCACGTGGTACCGGGGACGCCGGACGTTCACCGGATGACATGGCGCTGACCCCGGGAGAGGCCGACCGGCTCCTGCTGTTCACGCAGGCGGAGCTGGCACGTGCCCGCCGGGGACGCGGACTGCTCCTCAACGTCCCGGAAGCGACCGCCCTCATCGCCGACGCGGTCTGCGAATGGGCACGGGACGGCCTCACACTCGAGGAGGCACGCGATCGCGCGAGCGCACTCCTCACGGTCGACGACGTCCTCCCGGGGGTCCCGGAGATCCTCTCGGACGTGCGGGTCGAAGCGCGGTTCGACGATGGCACCCGGCTCGTCGTGGTCCACGACCCGTTCGGCGCCTGCCCCCCGGCGCGGCGGGCCGAGCACGTGGCGACGGGCGTCCCGCTCACGCTCCGCAACGACGCCGTGACGGCCATCGGCGTGACCTCCCACATCCACCTCGCCGAGGTGAACCCGCGCTTGCGCCTGGATCGCGGAGCGGCGTTCGGCATGCGGCTGGACGCCCCTGCCGGCTCGACGCTGTGGATCGGTCCCGGGGAGACGGCCGAGGTGCACATGCTCCCCATCGGCGGCACGCGCGTGGTCGAGGGGAACTCCGGGGTGGTGGATGGCCCCCTCGATGACCCGTCCGTGCGCGAGCGCGCGCTCGCGATGCTGCGCGCCTGCGGGTATCTCGATGTCGTCGAGGGCCAGGAGGTCAACACTCCCGTCGATGCCGAGTCCGCCGTGGCGCGCCTCATGGAGGGTCGCGCGTGAGCGGGGTCGGGCCGGGACCGGGGGACGAGATCGCTCTCGGCGACACGGGCCTTCGCCTGCGCATTCCCGCGCGAGTGCCGGACGCGGGGGACGAGTTCCACGTGGGATTCGGGAAGACGGCTCGCGATGGGATCGGCTTGATGCCCGTGCGGTCGCAGGACTCCTGCGACATGGTCCTCACCAACGTCGTCGTGCTCGACCCCGTCGACGGGGTGCGCGTGGCATCGATCGGCATCCGGGAGGGGCGAATCTCCGGAGTCGGCCGAGCGGGCAACCCGCGGGTGTCGCCCGACGTCGACATCGTGGTGGGTTCCGGCACGGTGGTGGTCGAGGCGGATGGCCTCATCGCGACGCCCGGGGGCATCGACACCCACGTGCACTCGCTGTCCCCCCGGGTTTTCGAGGCGGAGATCGCCTCCGGCGTGACGACCGTGATCGGCCAGGAGGCAGGGCCGGTCTGGGGCGTGGGGCTGGGATCGCGGTGGTACCTCGACCTCGCGCACCGTGCCCTCGATCGCTACCCGCTCAACATCGGACTGCTGGGACGGGGCTCGAGCGCGCGACCGGACGTGCTGCGCGAGGCGGTCGAGGGCCACGTGTGCGGATTCAAGGTTCACGAGGACACCGGTGCGACCCTGGCCACGATCGACGCCGCCCTGCGGGTCGCCGACGACATTGACGTGCAGGTGGCCCTCCACACCGACGGCCTCAACGAGACGCTGTCGGTGTCCGACACGCTCGCTGTCCTCGATGGCCGGGTGATCCATGCCTTCCACGTGGAGGGCTGCGGCGGCGGACATGCTCCCGACGTGCTCACGCTCGCCGGGCACGATCATGTGCTGGCATCGTCAACCAACCCCACCCTGCCGTACGGCATGAACGCGGTCGCCGAGCACCTCGACATGATCCTGCTGTGCCACGGCATGGACACGGACAGCGAGGCGGACGTGCGGATCGCCCGGGCGCGGGTTCGCGGCGTGACCATGGCCGCCGAGAACCGCCTGCACGACATGGGAGTCATCCCGATGACCTCCTCGGACGCGCAGGGGATGGGACGCGCCGGCGAGACCTGGTGGCGGACATTTGCCCTCGCCAGCGTGATGGCGGGCCATGAGCCCGTCGACGGGCACGACACCGACGACTCCAACGACCGGATCCTGCGCTACCTCGCGAAGATCACGATCAATCCCGCGCTCGCGCACGGCCTTGCCCACGACGTGGGACGACTCGCGCCCGGCTTCCTCGCCGACATTGTGCTGTGGCCCGCATCGACCTTCGCGGCCAAGCCGTGGCTGGTGCTCAAGGCGGGATTCCCGGCCTGGGGCGTGACCGGGGATCCGAATGCCAGCATCTCCGAGGCTGAGCCGCTGCGCCTGGCCGAGCAGTTCGGCGCCCTGGGGGCAGCACCGGCGGAACTGTCCCGGCTGCTCACGAACTCCGCGGCCGCGGCGGAGGGCCCGTCGGCACGATCCCCCCTGGTCGTGCGCGGCTGCCGTACGGTGCGGGGCTCCGACATGGTGCGCCACGGGATCCTCGGGGAGGTCAGCGTCGCCCCGGATGGCTCCGCGGTCGCCTGGGACGGCCGGGCGCTCGCCGGCGCTCCCGTGGCGAGAGTCCCCCTCTCGCGCCTTCTGTTCTGGTAGGGCCCGACAGGGTCGTAGACTCACGCCTCCCGAGGCCTTGCCCTTTCCGCAGCGCCTCCCACGCGAGACGATGGTGAATCGAGGACGCATGAGCGACGACGCAGCCACGCCTCCGGCCCCCGACACCCCTCCTCCGCCTCCGCTACCGGGCACGCCCGCCGACGCGGCGGCGTCGCGCAATGGAACGGGCACCGCCGCCCTGGTCCTGGGCATCATCGGGCTGGTCCTCGCGTGCGCCTTCGGCGTCGGAATCATCGTCGCGATCATCGCGATCGTGCTGGGCGTCATCGGGCTCAACAACGTCAAGAAGGGTGTCGCCAGCAACCGTGGCAGCGCACTCGCCGGCACCATCCTCGGCATCGCCGGTTTCGTGATCGGGGCGGTCGTCGTGACCTTCCTGGTGCTGTTCTCGCTCAGCACGGCACCGCCGTCATCGTCGCTTGATCCGGACAACAATTCCCGGACCGGTCTCGCGGACGGGCAGTACAGCCTGCAGGTCACGGACTACTTCCTGTACAGCGACCAATGCTCCTACACCGGCACGCCCGTCAACCTCGACACTCAGACGGCAGGAGGCTCGAAGGTGACCGTGGTCGGCCTCGACGAATCCGTGTGTGGCTTCACCGGCCTCGAGACGGGGGCCGTCTACTTCGTGGTCTCCGGCGGAGAAGCCGAGGTCGTCCGCGTCGAGTAGTCGCTGTCGGATGAACCCGGGAGGCGAGGTCTCCCCGGCGTCACGTGGTGGGCGATACAGGATTTGAACCTGTGACCTCTTCCGTGTCAAGGAAGCGCGCTAGCCCCTGCGCCAATCGCCCGTGTGCCGTGCTGCTTGCGGTGGTGCGTCGAGGTGGAGACGGGATTCGAACCCGTGTAGACGGCTTTGCAGGCCGTTGCCTCGCCTCTCGGCCACTCCACCAGAGGCCTCGGGTGAGGACCCTTCGAGCGGACGACGGGACTCGAACCCGCGACCCTCACCTTGGCAAGGTGATGCGCTACCAACTGCGCTACGTCCGCGCTGGGGGAGCCGCGAGCGCAGGATCGCTGCCCTCGTCGAGTCCACCGGGAACTAGACGATAGCCGACGTGCGCACCGCTCCCCAAGGCGCCCCTGAAGCCGTGTCCTCCGACACGACCCTCGGATCCTCACGATGCCCCACAATGGCGTCATGGCGCCTGCGGCCGGTCGGCACGCTCCCTGCGCCCGACTCGGCGGGCTCGTCGCGTCGGGGCTCGATGCGGTCACCTCCGAGCTGTCGGCCCTGGACACGACCGGGCGCTGGGCGGTCCTGCTCCCGTTTGCGGGGCGGCCCGTGCTGGCGCGCTTCGACCGGTGGGCGCCGGGGCCCCCGGAAGACGTCGCCGGGGCATGGGAGGGGCCGATCGCATGGTCCTCCTCGATGGGCCGACAGGCCTACGTCGATGCCGTGGAGGTCGTGCGGGAGCACATCGCCGCGGGCGATGTCTACCAGGCAAACGTGTGCCGCGTGATGCGCGCGGACCTGCCGGATGCTGCGCGCTCCGATATCGGGGGACTGCACGCGCTCCTCGACCGGGGCAATCCCGCGCCCTTCTCGGGGATGCTCCGGCTGCCCGACCACGGGATCCACGTGGCCACCGCGTCCCCCGAGCTCTTCCTCCGCTCCGTGCCGTCGACGTCCGGGGGCGATGAGGGGTACCTCGAGTCGGGTCCGATCAAGGGAACGGGCCGCACGCCGCAGGACCTCACCGAGAAGGATCGCGCCGAGAACGTCATGATCGTCGATCTCGTCCGCAATGACCTGTCCCGCGTCTCCGTTCCAGGAACGGTCTCGGTGCCCGACCTACTCGCCCTCGAGGAGCATCCCGGTCTCGTGCACCTGGTCTCGCGGGTTCGCGGCCGGCTGACGCCCGCCGCGACATGGCCGGAGATCATGGCGGCGACGTTCCCTCCCGGGTCGGTGACGGGGGCACCCAAGATCGCGGCGCTCGGGATCATCGACGAGGTCGAGCCGGTGTCGCGGGAGGTGTACTGCGGGGCGATCGGATGGGTGGACGCCGACCGGGGGACCGCAGAGCTCGCCGTGAGCATCCGAACGTTCTGGCACGACGGCGAGACCCTGAAGTTCGGGACGGGAGCCGGGATCACCTGGGGGTCGGACGCCCAGCGCGAGTGGGAGGAGACCGAGTTGAAGGCCGCCCGGCTCATCGCGCTCGCGTCCGGGTGCTGGCCGTCGGCAGATGATCCGCCGACCACGGGCGCGAGCACCCTGGAGCCGTCCCTCGCCAGGGTGGGCTCGGCGGAGACCCGGAGCCCGGCATGAGGTTCTGGGTGTCCGAGTCGGGGGGTCTCGTGGATGCCGACGAGGCGCGCGTCTCCGTCCTCGATCACGGATTCACGGTGGCCGACGGGGTCTTCGAGACGCTCAAGGTCGTCGACGGGACCGCCTTCGCGCTCTCCCGGCATCTCCGCCGGCTCGAGCGCTCCGCCGCGCGGATGGGGCTGCCCGCTCCCGACCTTGCCTCGATCGCCGACGCCGTGCACGAGACGACGCGCGCCAACCGCGCCGAGGTCGGCCCCCTCGGGCGCCTGCGCATCACCTACACGGCCGGTGCCGGCGAGCTGGGAAGCGACCGGGGCGAGGCCGCCGCGACTCTCGTCGTGGCGATCGCGGCCACCGCTCCGTGGCCGGACTCCGCCCCGGTGATCACCGTCCCATGGCCGCGCAACGAGCGCAGTCCCCTCGCGGGAGTGAAGTCCACGTCGTACGCCGAGAACGTCCTCGCGCTGGCGGAAGCCCGCCGCCATGGCGCCGCGGAGGCGCTCATGCCCGACACGCAGGGCAGGCTGTGCGAGGGGACGGGATCCAACGTGCTCCTCGTCCTCGATGGCGAGGCGATCACGCCGTCCCTGGCGACGGGCTGTCTGCCCGGGATCACGCGCGAACTCGCCCTGGAGTGGTGCGACATCGCCGAGCGCGACGTGCCCCTCGAGGCGCTGGCGGACGCGACGGAAGTGGCCCTCATGTCCTCCACGCGCGACATCCAGCCCGTCCACCGCGTCGACGCGCACGCGGTCCCCGCCCCGGGGCGAGTGATCGGTCCCCTCGCGGCGGAGTTCCGCCGCCGGGCGCGCGCCGACCTCGATCCCTGACCCTGCCGCGCGTCATTCCGACACCGCTGGGCCGACGCTGCGCGCACGCCGGCAGCACGGCTACCGTGGTGAGGTGAGCGACGCGCCGCGGGACGACCCACCTCCCGAGAGTCGCCTCGAGCGGTTCGAGGAGGAGGCTGAGGAGGCGGCCGAGAGACTCGTCGAGGGATTCGAGGAGACGGTCGACCGCGTCCTTCCGCCGCACCTGCGTGCGCGGGCCTGGGCGCAGAGGCGGCGCTCGACCCACGTGATGTGGCAAGCCGGCGTGCTCGTGCTCGGCTTCGGCCTCGTCCTCGCGGGGATCGCCATGCTCGTCCTCCCGGGTCCAGGCTGGGCGGCGATCATCCTGGGCCTCATCGTTCTTGCCTCGGAGTACGCCTGGGCGCGTCGGCTCCTCGATCCTGTGCGTCGCTGGGCCAAGCGCGCGGCGGATGCCGCGCTGGACCCGCGCGTGCGTCGCCGCAATCTCGCGATCACCGCGGTCCTCGTTGTGATCGGCCTGGCCGCCCTCGCGTGGTACGTCGTCACCTTCGGGTGGACGCTGCAGCCGGTCCTCGACCTGTGGCCGTGGTGAGGTATCCAGTGCGATACCCTCGCGCTGGCGCGCTGCGCGCTGCCGGGCGATTAGCTCAGTGGTAGAGCACTCGCTTCACACGCGAGGGGTCACTGGTTCGAACCCAGTATCGCCCACCGAACGGCCGTCCCCATCCGCGCGTCAGATGTGGCTGCCGGAAGGAGTCACGGGCTCGTGGCGGTCGCGGCGCGCGACTTGCCCCCCGGATCGGTGACGAGCAGGTACACGCTGAGGATCGCGATCCACACGGGGAACACGTACTCCACGTACCGCACGCCGAAGGGGACGAGCAAGAGGAAGAGTCCCGTGAGGGTGCCGAGGATCGTGAGCCAGGGCGGGAGCAGCTTGCGCACCCTGCCGAAGGTGGCGAGGGCGAGGCAGAAGACCGCGGCCATGCGCGCGGAGTAGTTGATGAGCAGCGCGTTGACGGTATTGCCCGGGATGATCCGCGATGGCTCGGACAGGTCGACGCCGGCCTCCAGGGCGTCGAGCTCGGCGGACGCGAGGGCGCCCGCCACGAAGATGAGGCCGACGAAGGCGATCCCCGAGGCGAGGAACACGGTCGTGAACAGCCGATGGTCCGCGTGCCCGAGGCTGTAGTTCAGGGCGGCCATGAACCAGATGAAGGCAATCCCGACGTAGGGCAGCAGGCGCAGGGCCCACTGCGCTCGAGAGATGGAGTCGGCGTCCGGCACGGTCGCGGCACTGACGAACGCGTCCACGGGGAAGGCCGAACGGAACAACTGGAGCACGACGACCAGTGCGACGGAGAACACCAGCCCGGCGATGGGGGCCGAGCGAGCCGTGCGCAGCGAGCGCACCAGGCCGCCGGACGGGAGGCTGCCATCGTCCGAGGCCATGACGGGGACGATACCGTGGGCGCACCTCGGACTCGGAAGCGGAAAGGCGTAGCGATGGCAGACCTGGTGATCTCCGTGGAGAGGCACGAGGGACCGCAGGCCGTGTCCGTGCCCGATGGCGCCACGGCCTTCGACGTGGTGGGCGGCGATCGCTCGATCGTGGTCGCGAGGATCAATGGTGTTCTCCGCGACCTGGCGACCCCGGTCCGGGCGGGTGACACCGTGGAGCCCGTGAGCGTCGACAGTCCGGACGGGCTCGCGGTACTCCGGCACTCCACGGCGCACGTCCTCGCGCAGGCCGTGCAGGATGCCTTCCCCGAGGCCAAGCTCGGCGTGGGCCCGCCCATCACCGACGGGTTCTACTACGACTTCCAGGTGCCCAGCCCCTTCACGGCGGAGGATCTCAAGGCGCTGGAGAAGCGGATGCAGGAGATCGTGAAGTCGGGCCAGCGCTTCCGGCGGCGCGTCGTGACGGAGTCCGAGGCGCGTCACGAACTCGCCGGTGAGCCCTTCAAGCTCCGTCTCATCGGCAGCGAGGGCGGCGCGGAGGTCATGGAGGTCGGCGGCAGCGAGTTGACGATCTACGACAACGTCGATGCCAAGACCGGGGCGACCTGCTGGGGTGACCTCTGCCGAGGCCCCCACGTCCCCGACACGAGATACATCCCCCCGAACGCGTTCCGGCTCATGCGCACGTCCGGGGCCTACTGGCTCGGTGACCAGCGCAACGAGCAGCTCCAGCGGGTCTATGGAACCGCCTGGCCCTCCAAGGATGCGCTGCAGGCCCACCTGACCTTCCTCGAGGAAGCCGAGAAGCGCGACCATCGGAAGCTGGGCGCGGAGATGGACCTGTTCAGCTTCCCCGAGGAGATCGGCTCGGGGCTCGCCGTGTTCCACCCCAAGGGCGGAGTGGTACGCCGCGTCATGGAGGACTACTCCCGCAAGCGGCACGAGGAGGGCGGCTACGAGTTCGTCAATACCCCCCACATCACCAAGGCGGCGCTCTTCGAGAAGTCAGGGCACCTGGACTGGTATGCGGAGGGGATGTACCCCCCGATGCAGCTGGATGCCGACATCGACGCGGATGGGCATGTGCGACGTCAGGGGTTCGACTACTACCTCAAGCCGATGAACTGCCCCATGCACAACCTCATCTTCGATGCGCGCGGCCGCTCGTACCGCGAACTCCCACTTCGCCTGTTCGAGTTCGGCACCGTCTACCGCTACGAGAAGTCCGGCGTCGTCCAGGGCATGACCCGCGCGCGCGGATTCACGCAGGACGACGCGCACATCTACTGCACGCGCGAGCAGATGGCCGAGGAGCTGGACAAGCTGCTCACCTTCGTGCTCGACCTCCTGCGGGACTACGGCCTGGAGGACTTCTACCTCGAGCTGTCGACGCGCGACCCGGAGAAGTCCGTGGGCTCCGATGAGGTCTGGGCCGAGGCCACCGAGGTCCTCCGCCAGGCCGCCGAGAAGCAGGGGCTGGAGTTGGTCCTCGACGAGGGTGGCGCTGCCTTCTACGGCCCGAAGATCTCCGTCCAGGCCAAGGATGCCATCGGCCGGACCTGGCAGATGTCGACGATCCAGCTGGACTTCAACCTCCCGGAGAGGTTCGACCTGGAGTACCAGGCGCCCGATGGCACGCGGCAGCGTCCCGTCATGATCCACCGCGCCCTCTTCGGATCCATCGAGCGCTTCTTCGCGGTGCTCCTCGAGCACTACGCCGGTGCGTTTCCGCCCTGGCTCGCGCCGGTCCAGGCCGTGTGCATCCCGGTCTCGGACACGCACGTCGACTATCTCGACGGAGTGGCGAGGCTGCTGCGCGAGGCGGGGATCCGGGTCGAGGTGGACGACTCCTCCGATCGGATGCAAAAGAAGATCCGGACCGCGCAGAGGGCCAAGGTTCCGTTCATGCTCATTGCCGGCGATGACGACGTCGCGGCGGGGGCCGTCTCCTTCCGCTACCGGGATGGCAGCCAGCGCAACGGAGTTCCCATCCCGGAGGCCATCGCGGAGATCGCCGATGCCGTGGCGCGCCGCGTCCAGGTCGACTCGGCACCCGGGGCATGAGCGAGGGCATGCCGTGACCGATGACGTGCGACGCGACCTCGGCGGCATGCCGGACCGGTGGGATCGGCTGTGGACCCCCCATCGACAGCCGTACCTCGCGGGGGAGAGCCGCCCGGCCCACGATGAGGCCGGTGAGGAGTGCCCCTTCTGTCGCGCGGCGCTCCAGGTCGAAGGCGAGGGCCTCGTCGTGCGCCGAGGGGCGCTCGCCTACGTCGTGCTCAACCTCTTCCCCTACAACTCCGGCCATCTGCTGGTCTGCCCCTACCGCCATGTGGCGGACTATGCGGACCTCGACGAGACCGAGATGGCCGAGATCGGACGCCTGACCCAGCAGGCCATGACGACGCTGCGCCAGGTCAGCCGCGCCCAGGGCTTCAACATCGGCATGAACCAGGGCAAGGTGGGTGGCGCCGGGATCGCCGGGCACCTGCACCAGCATGTCGTCCCGCGGTGGGGCGGCGACACCAACTTCCTTCCCGTCGTCGGGCAGACGAAGACGATGCCGCAATTGCTCGAGGAGACGTGCGCCATCCTCACCGAGGCGTGGGCAGCGGACTGAGAGGAGCTCACCATGGCGAGGCTGACAGGTCCGGGGGGCGCGGATCCGACGCAGCTCCTCCGCGCAGCGGGAGCGGAGTTCCGCTCGACGGGCGCAGGCGACGTACCTGAGGCGTGGCTCGCCGAGGTGCTGCCCGCAGGCGAGCGAGATCCACGCGCGGTCGTCGTGGTCGATCCGCCGGCTCCCGGGGCCGAGCACGTCGACATGGGAGCCTGGCATGTCAATGCGCGCGACGAGGTGCACCTGGTGCGCAGCGGCGAGGGAGTCCTGCAGGTGGTCACCCCGGGCGGGATCGTCACCGTCGTGCTGGAGCCGGGAGACGTGATGATGGTGCGCGGCGCGGAGCACCGCTATCGCCCCGCCTCGCCGCAGGAGTGGGTGCTGCGCTGGAGCGGCCCCCCCGGTGCCGAACTCGAGCCGCGCGAGACCGGCCGCGCGGCGGACCCCTGGCCCTGAGACCCCGCCGCGTTCAGCCCGCGGTGAGGGAACTCGCCACGTGCGACGGCATCGGCTCGTGCCCGCGGTACCTCCTGGTGAACGTCGCGGTCCCGTGCGCCAGGCTCCTGAGGTCGATCGCGTAGCGCGTGAGCTCGAGCCCCGGCACATCCGCCGTGATGCGGGTGCGTCCGGGACCCGCGCCCTCACTGCCGGTCACCCGTCCGCGCCGGCCGGAGAGATCCGACATCACCGCGCCGACGTAGTCGTCGGGGACGACGACGAGCACTTCGTCCACCGGCTCCAGCATGACGACCTCCGCCTTGCCGGCGGCCTCCTTGAGCGCCAGTCCTCCCGCCGTCTGGAAGGCCATGTCCGAGGAGTCCACGGAGTGGGCCTTGCCGTCGACGAGCGTCACGCGGATGTCGACGACGGGGTAGCCGGCGACGACCCCCTTCGCCATCTGGGCGCGGACGCCCTTCTCCACCGAGGGGATGAACTGGCGGGGGACGGCACCGCCGACCACCTTGTCGACGAACTCGAAGCCGGACCCGGCCGGAAGGGGCTCGACCTCGATGTCGCACACGGCGTACTGCCCGTGGCCGCCGGACTGCTTCACGAGCCTGCCGTGACCGCTCGCCGGCTTCCCGAACGTCTCCCGCAGCGAGACCCGCAACGGCTCCGAGTCGACGTGCACGCCGTAGCGATGCGTGAGGTGATCGAGGACGACGTCCATGTGCGCCTCTCCCATGCACCACAGGACGATCTGGCCCGTCTCCGCATTGCGCTCCAGTCGCAGTGTCGGATCCTCGGCGACGAGCCGGGCGAGACCGGCCGTGAGCTTGTCCTCGTCCGCGCTGCTGTGGGCGACGACGGCAATGGGGAGGAGCGGATCGGGCATGGCCCAGGGCTCCACCAGCATGGGCCGCTCGGGGCTGGACAGGGTGTCGCCGGTCTCCGCATGCCCGAGCTTGGCGACCGCGACGATGTCGCCCGCCATGGCGGCGGGCACGGTGCGCTGGACCTTGCCGAGGGGCGACACGATGCCCCCCACTCGCTCGTCCAGGTCGTGGTCCTCGTGCCCCCGGTCGGACATGAAGTGACCGGAGACGTGCAGTGTGGCGTCGGACCGCAGGGTTCCGGAGAAGACGCGGACCAGGGAGAGCCTCCCGACGTAAGCGTCCGATGACGTCTTGACGACCTCCGCGCACAGGGGGCCCGCGGGATCGCACTCCAGTGGCGCCAGCGGCTCTCCGGTGGGGGTCGTCACCGCCGGCAGGGGATGCTCCAGGGGCGAGGGGAACCCGCGCGTGAGCACCTCGAGGAGCTCGGGCATGCCGAACCCGACCGGGGTGGTGGCGGTGACGAGCACGGGGAAGAAGTGCCCCCGGGCGACCGCCTTCTCCAGGTCGGAGACCAGCGTGTCGAACGCAATGTCCTCGCCCGCCAGGAAGCGGTCCATGAGGCTCTCGTCCTCGGACTCCGTGATGATCCCCTCGATGAGGGCCGTGCGCGCGTCCTCGATGAGCTCGACGTGCTGAGGCTCGGGGTCCCGCTCCCGCGCGTCGCCGTCGGAGTAGTCGAAGATCCGCTGGGAGAGCAGGCCGATGAGGCCCGCGACATGTTCGTCGTCGGCGTGGAGAGGGAGGTAGAGCGGCAGCACGCCCTGCCCCTCGCCGAACGTGCGCTGGCAGGCTTCGACGGTGCCCTCGACGTCCGCGCGTTCCCGATCTGCCTTCGTCACCACGATGGCGCGGGGCATCCCCACCGCCGCGCACTCGTCCCACAGCATGGCGGTGGCACCGTCGATGCCATCGACGGCCGACACCACGAACAGCGCGGCGTCGGCGGCACGCAGGCCGGCACGCACCTCGCCGACGAAGTCGGCATAGCCGGGAGTGTCGAGCAGGTTGATCCGCACACCGTCCCAGTCCAACGGGACCAGGCTCAAGGAGACCGAGCGCTGCTGGCGCTTCTCGGCATCATCGGTGTCCGACAGGGTCGTGCCGTCCTCGACGTTGCCGGCGCGCGGGATCGCACCGGTGGCGAGGGCGAGGCGCTCCACGAGCGTGGTCTTGCCGGAATTGCTCGGGCCCACGAGGACGACGTTGCGGATCGCGGCGGGATCGGTCGGTGCCTTGGCGGCCTGGTCGCGGCCCGCGGAGCCCTGTGCCATGTCTGTCTCCTGTCGTCCTTCTCCCGTCCGGAGGTCGCCTGCCCCGTGCTGAGTCCCAGCCTGCCAGCACGAGCGTGATCCGTCCCACGAAACGGGGGACGGGTCCGAGGGCCTAGCATCGCGGGGACGGCCCCCGGCCCGTCCGGCCGCGACGTCGGGTCGACGAGGGGTCGGGTCGACGAGAGGCCGCGACGATGACAGGTCGAGGCGGGGTGGGGCAGGAGATGACGTGCTGAACAACCCCGCGGCGCGCAAGGTGTCCGCCGTCGTGATCGAACCCGTCGCCCGGCTGCTCCTCCGGCTCCACGTGTCCCCCGACGCCGTGACGGTCGTGGGCACCCTCGTCACGTGCACGGCGGCCCTGGTCTTCTTCCCGCGCGGCGACTTCGTGCCGGGCGTCCTCATCATCGCCGCCGCGGTCCTGTGCGATCTGCTGGACGGCACGATGGCGCGCCTGTCCGGACGGGCGGGCCCCTGGGGGAACTTCCTCGACGCGACGCTCGACCGGGTGGCGGACGGCTGCGTTTTCGGTGCGCTCGTGCTGTGGTCGGTCTCCACGGGCAACCCCTGGACCGTGGCCGCAGCCCTCACCTGCCTGGTCGGGGGGCAGGTCATCTCCTATGCGAAGGCCCGCGCCGAGGCGGTGGGAGCGACGGCCAACGTCGGCATCGCGGAGCGCGCCGAGCGTCTCATCGTCGTGCTGCTCGCGGCGCTGCTCGCCGGTCTCGGCGTTCCCTACGTCCTGCCCGCGGCCCTGGGCATCCTCGCCATCCTCAGCGTGGTCACGGTCGTGCAGCGCATCATCGTGGTGCGGGGGCAGTTGCGCCACGAGGACGTGGCGTGATCACCCGCGACGCGATCACCGAGGCGGGGTTCGGAGTCGGCTGGACCACCCTCAAGGCCCTGCCGGACCCCGTTGCCCGCCGGGCCTTCGACGCCATCGCCGAGCGCACGTGGTCGCGGAACGGTCAGGGCGTGCGCCAGCTCCGCGCCAACCTCTCTCGTGTCCTCGGGGATGATCAGCTGCCCATGCTCGAGGACGTCACCCGCGACGCGGTGCACCGCTACATGCGGTACTGGTGTGAGACGTTCCGCCTCCCGGCCTGGAGCCGCGCACAGGTGGTCGACTCGTTCCTCGTCGAGGGCCAGGAGCGCCTCGACCGCCTCCAGGCGGCCGGCGAGGGAGCGATCATCGTGAGCCCGCACATGGGCAACTGGGACCACGCGGCCGCCTGGGCCGCCCTCACCTACGACGGGCTCGACACCGTGGTCGAGAGACTCAAGCCGGAGGGGCTGTACGAGAAGTTCCTCGCCTACCGGCGCGGGCTCGGGATGGAGGTCCATCCGCTCGGGGATCCCGAGATCGTGCGCGATCTCGCCCGCAGCCTCAAGCAGGGGAGGCTCGTGTGCCTGCTGGCCGACCGGGATCTCTCGCACGCCGGGGTGCCCGTGGAGTTCTTCGGGGATCGGGCGACGATGCCCGCGGGCCCGGCCATGCTCGCTCTCATGACCGGCGCACCGGTGATCCCCGTGACCGTGTGGCACTCCGAGCTGGGGACGCACGGGCGCATCGAGGAGCCTCTCGACCTGCCCGCGGACGGCAGCCGCCGCGATCGCGTGGAGCAGATCACCCAGATGATCGCGGGGGCGTTCGAACGCTCGATCTCCGAGCATCCGGCGGACTGGCACATGATGCAGCCGCTGTGGACGGCGGACCTGGATCCGCGTCGGTGAAGGTCGGCCTGGTCTGCCCGTACGCCTGGGACGTCCCCGGCGGGGTCCAGGCGCACGTGCGCGACCTCGCGGAGACGCTCATCGAGCTCGGCCACGAGGTCAGCGTGATGACGCCGGTCGACGATCCCGCGAGCCTGCCGCCCTACGCCGTCGACGGCGGACGTCCCCGGGCCGTCCCCTACAACGGATCGGTGGCCCGGCTCACCTTCGGGGTCGCCGCGACCGCGCGCGTGCGACGGTGGATCCGGCGAGGACGATTCGACGTGCTGCACGTCCACGAGCCGGTCGCTCCGTCCCTGGGCATCCTCGCCGTGTGGGCGGCCCGCGGCCCCATCGTCGCCACGGTGCACTCGTCGATCTTCCGCTCGCGCGCACTGGTCACCGCCTACTACATCGCGCAGACCGCGCTGGAAAAGGTGTCGGCTCTCATCGCGGTGAGCGAGTACGCGCGCCGCACGATCGTGGATCACCTCGGCGGAGACGCCGTGCTCATCCCCAACGGCGTCCGGGTGGGAGTCTTCCGCGACGCCGCGCCGATGACGGGACTGCCGGACGGCCCGCTCCTCGCCTTCCTCGGGCGAGTGCAGGAGCCGCGCAAGGGGCTGGCGGTGCTCCTGGGAGCGATGCCGGACATCCTCGAGCGGCACCCGAGCGCCCGTCTCGTCATCATCGGCCCGGGCGACCTCGACGAGGTCCTCCAGGGCCACCCCGAGAGCGTGCAGCGCTGCGTGGTCCCCCTGGGCCGCCTGGACGAGGCCGAGAAGGCATCCGCCCTGGCCGCCGCCGATGTCTACGTGGCCCCCAACACGGGGGGTGAGTCCTTCGGCATCGTGCTCCTCGAGGCCATGGCGGCCGGAACGCCGGTGGTGGCGAGCGACCTCGAGGCCTTCGAGCGTGTCCTCGACGACGGCCGGGCGGGCTTGACGTTCCCCGTGGGAGACAGCCGGGCGCTCGCCGTGCAGGCATGCCGGCTGCTCGACAGCGAGGAGCTCCGTCAGGACATGGCGCGCCGGGGGAGCGCTCGCGCCGAGGACTACGACTGGAACGCCGTGGCCCGCGACATCGTGGCGGTGTACGAGTCGGTCATGGCGGGCTCCCAGGGCGTGTCCGAGGACCTGAGGGGACAACTGGTCGGGCGCCTGGCCCGTCCCCGATCGTCGCGCGAGGCCCCGTGATGGGAGGGGCGGAATGACCTGGGCGTGGATCGCGGTCGTCGTCGGCGTGCTGGCCCTCGTGGGTCTCTACCTCAGCATGACGGCCGGTCGGCTGGACCGCCTGCATCGGCGCGTGGACACGTCCGCCGGCGCCCTCGACGTGCAGTTGCTGCGCCGCTCCGCGCTCGCCCTGGACCTGGCAGGGACGGGAGTGTTCGACCCGGCCACGGCCGTGGTCGTCGGCGACAGCGCACACCGCGCGCGCGCCGCGTCCGAGGACGACCACGTGAGCCGAGGGCTCGCCGAGAGCGACCTGAGCCGTGTCCTCGGGCTGGCGCTGCCCGACGAGGAGGAGGTCGCGGATCTGAGGGAGGACCCCGAGGCGCGGGGCATGCTCGACGAACTCGCGGGCGCCTGCCTGCGCGTGCAGTTGGCGCGCCGCTTCCACAATGACGCCGTTCGGGCGTGTCGTCAGGTGCGCCGACAGCGCGCCGTGCGGTGGTTCCGCCTGGCGGGGCGTACGCCGCTGCCCCAGACGCTGGAGATGGACGACACGCCGCCTCCGGGGCTGCCTCCCCGCTGATCGGCGACGTACGGTGGTCGGGTGCCGGTCTCCCGTCCCCTTGCCCTTGCCGTGGCCGCCGCCCTCCTCGCGGTGGGTTGCTCGGGGGCGGAGCAGGCAGCCGTGACGCCCAGCCCGTCGCCCACGCCCAGCCCCACGCCGAGCGCCACGCCCACGCCGACCCCCACGCCCACGCCGACGCCGACGTCCACCTCGCCGTACGGCATCCCCGAGGGTGCGTCGCCGCTGTCCGGACGGCCGGGCGGCGCGGGCCGGCCCGTCCTGGCGGTCAAGATCGACAACACCGCCTCCGCACAGCCCCACTCCGGCCTCGCCTACGCGGACGTCGTCTACGTGCAGGAGGTCGAGGGCCAGCTCACCCGGCTCCTCGCCATCTTCTCCACGAGCCTGCCCCAGGAAATCGCGCCGGTGCGCTCCGCGAGGATCAGCGACATCGACATCCTGGCCAACTACGGGCGCGTGGCCTTCGCCTACTCGGGAGCCTCCGAGCGTACCCGACGACTCCTCGCCGAGGCGGACTACGTCAACGTGTCCGAGGAGGCCGGTGAAGTGGGGTGGTCGACCCAGCCGTGGCGGTCGGTGGGCTGGAACAACCACGTCATCGATCCCACGGTCATCATGACCCGTGCGCCCGATGCGGCGCCTGCCCAGGACATTGGCTTCGAGTTCTCCGAGGAGCCTCCGCCCGGGGGCAAGCCGGTGTCGGAGCTCACGGCCTCCTACGGTTCGTCGACCGTGACGTTCCAGTGGGACCCGCAGGCCGGCGGATACCGCATCCTCATGGACGGCACGCCGGAGGAGTCCACCGACGACAGCGTGGCCGTCGCGGCCACGGTCGTCCTGCAGGAGGTCGAGCAGAAGGACTCGGGCCTCGGCGACCGCTACGGCGGCATCACCCCCGAGATCGAGACCGTGGGCAGCGGCACGGCCCTGGTCTTGAGGGACGGCCGGATGTGGACCGTCACCTGGGACCGGCCCACGCCCGACTCCGTGACCAAGTACGTGCAGGCCGACGGCACTCCGATGCCCTTCGCGATCGGCCAGGAGTGGATCGTGCTGCTCGACAAGAAGCGCACGCCCACCATCAAGTAGGGGGTCTCGCCCCGCCGCCGGAAGGGCTCCCGCGGGAGCGCGACGGTGCCACGGTGCCGAGTGGCCCGGGGGCCACTAGCATGGAGGCTCAGGCAGCGTCAGCCGCGAAGGTCCCGAGCCCGGAGGATCCCGTGTCCACCACCCCGCAGCACGTCACCGGCACCACACGCGTCAAGCGCGGCATGGCCGAGATGCTCAAGGGCGGCGTCATCATGGACGTCGTCACCCCGGACCAGGCCAAGATCGCCGAGGACGCCGGTGCCGTCGCGGTCATGGCCCTCGAACGCGTCCCCGCCGACATCAGGGCCGAGGGCGGCGTGGCGCGCATGTCCGACCCGGACATGATCCAGGGCATCGTCGACGCGGTCACGATCCCCGTCATGGCGAAGGCCCGGATCGGGCACTTCGCGGAGGCGCAGGTCCTGCAGGCCCTCGGCGTCGACTACATCGACGAGTCCGAGGTGCTCACCCCGGCCGACTATGCCCACCACATCGACAAGTGGCAGTTCACGGTGCCCTTCGTCTGCGGCGCGACCAACCTCGGTGAGGCGCTGCGCCGGATCACCGAGGGCGCGGCCATGATCCGGTCCAAGGGCGAGGCTGGCACCGGTGACGTCTCGAACGCCGTGACCCACATGCGCCGCATCCGCGACGAGATCCGGCGCCTCAGCTCTCTCCCCGAGGATGAGTGGTACGTCGCGGCCAAGGAGTTGCAGGCCCCGTACGACCTCGTCGTCGAGGTGGCTCGCGCCGGCAGGCTCCCCGTGGTGCTCTTCACCGCGGGCGGCATCGCCACGCCGGCGGATGCCGCCATGATGATGCAGCTGGGTGCGGAGGGGGTCTTCGTCGGCTCGGGCATCTTCAAGTCCGGGGATCCCGCCAAGCGTGCGGACGCCATCGTCCAGGCGACACGGCACTTCCAGGACCCGGACATCGTCGCCAAGGTCTCCCGAGGCCTCGGCGAGGCGATGGTCGGCATCAACGTGGCGGACATCCCCGTGCACCACCGGCTCGAAGACCGGGGCTGGTGACCGCGGGTCCACGCATCGGCGTCCTCGCCCTCCAGGGCGACGTCCGCGAGCACGCTCATGCCCTCGAGTCCGTGGGAGCCGAGCCGCTCGCGGTGGGAAGCGCCGCGGACCTCACGCGGATCCACGGCCTGGTGATCCCCGGCGGGGAGTCCACGACCATGTCCAAGATCGCCGTGCGCGACGGTCTCATCGGTCCCCTGCGGGAGGCGCGTGCCGCAGGGATGCCGATGTACGGGTCGTGCGCCGGCATGATCATGCTGGCCGACCGGGTCCTCGATGCGCGGCCCGACCAGGAGTTCGTGGGCGGCCTCGACATCACCGTGCGCCGCAACGCCTTCGGGCGGCAGGTGGACTCCTTCGAGGCGCCGATCCGCCTGGAGGGGATCCCGACCGAGCAGGCGGATGCCGCAGACCACGGGCCGCTCACCGCGGTATTCATCCGCGCGCCGTGGGTCGAGGACGTGGGGCCCGGCGTGGAGGTGCTCGGCAGGCTTCGCCAGGAGGGTGCCCCCGATACCATCGTGGCCGTCAGGCAGGGCCGGCTCATGGCCACCGCGTTCCATCCGGAACTCACCGGTGACCGCCGGGTCCACGCGATCTTCGTCGGGATGGTGAGGCAGGCGTCATGAGCGGTCACTCCAAGTGGGCGACCACCAAGCACAAGAAGGCCGTGGTGGACGCGCGCCGCGGCAAGCTGTTCGCTCGCCTCATCAAGAACATCGAGGTGGCCGCCCGCCAGGGCGGCGGTGATCCCGCGGGCAATCCCACCCTGTACGACGCGATCCAGAAGGCCCGCAAGAACTCCGTGCCGCTCGACAACATCGAGCGGGCCGTGAAGCGCGGCTCCGGCGCCGAGGCCGGGGGAGCGGACTACCAGACGATCATGTACGAGGGATACGGCCCGCAGGGTGTCGCGGTGCTCGTGGAGTGCCTCACCGACAATCGCAATCGGGCCGCATCGGACGTGCGCGTCGCGATGACGCGCAATGGCGGGAGCATGGCCGATCCCGGGTCGGTGTCGTACCTGTTCACCCGCAAGGGAGTCGTCATGGTCCCCTCGGCGGACGGGGTCGACGAAGACGCCATCCTGTCCGCGGTGCTCGAGGCGGGGGCTGAGGAGGTCAACGACCTCGACGGCGTGTTCGAGGTGCTCTCGGAGGCGGGCGACGTTGTCGCCGTGCGCACCGCGCTCCAGGACGCCGGGATCGACTACGACTCGGCCGAGGCCACCTTCGTCCCCAGCGTGCAGGTTCCGGCCGACGAGGACGTCGCCCGCAAGGTGTTCCGGCTCGTCGAGGCCCTGGAGGACAGCGACGACGTCCAGGCGGTCTACACCAACGTGGACGTCAGCGACGAGGTCCTCGCCAGCCTGGACGCCGAGTAGTCCGCCCGTTCGGGGCGACCAAGGATCACGGAGGGGCCATGGCCGAGGCAACCGGGCGACAGCTCACCGGGTGGGATGCGGCCACGTGGCGTACGGCCGCCGGGGACCCCTCTCTCCGGTCGACCGTGGTGGCCCTCGTGCTGCTCGACCACGCCCCGTCGTGGAAGCGCCTGCGCGCGCGGGTCAATCGGCTGACCTGCATGGTCCCCGTACTGCGGCAGCGTCCCATCCGCGGGCTGTTCGGCGTGGCCTCCCCGCGACTGGCCACCGACCCCGACTTCGACCTCGACCTGCACCTGCGGCGCATGCGGCTGCCGGGACGTGGCTCGTGGTCGGCGCTCATGGACGAGGCTCGACGCCTCAGCCTCACCGACTTCGACCGTGATCGGCCCCTCTGGGAGATGGTCCTGGTGGAGGGGCTGCCCGGGAAGCGGGCCGCGCTCCTGCTCAAGCTGCATCACTCCATCGCCGACGGCCAGGCGACGGTCCTCATCGGCCTGTCGCTGTTCGAACTCGGTCCCCAGCCCAATCCCGACGAGCCCCCTGCGCCCGAGCCGCCTGTCGCGGAGGACTCCTCGCAGCAGGACGTGAGCCTCGCGGACATCTCCGACAACGTGCGCCGCGGCCTTGCCGCCGCGGAGCGCATCGTGGAGGTGGCGGCCGACCTCGTGCGCGGCACCGTGACCGATCCGGTGACGACGTGGTCGTCGGCCCTGGCCACCCTGGCCTCGGTCGGCCGCTTCGCGGCGGTCCCCGACGGCCCACTGTCGCCCCTGATGACGGAGCGCGGGACGACCTATCACTTCGGTGCCTTCGACCTGCCCTTCGCCGGCCTGCGGGCGGCGGCCAAGAGCCGCGATCGGAGCGTCAACGATGCGTTCATGGCGGCCGTGGGACTCGGCCTCGAGCGCTACCACGTGCGTCACGGCACCCTGGCCGACGACCTGAGGTTCAACGTGCCCATCAGCCTGCGTGGCGACCCGGGCGATCGCTCCGCGCAGGCCTCCAATGCCGTGACGATCGCGCGCTTCACCCTCCCGGTCGCGGGCCTCACGGTCGACGAGCGGATGGAGGCGGCGCATGCGCGGGTCGAGTCCTGGCGTCGCGAGCCCGCGCTGCGACTGGCGGATCCGCTCGCCGAGGTCAGCTGGCTGGTGCCCCTGCCGGTGCTCGCGCAGGCCGCGCGTGCCAGTGACGTGACGACGTCGAACGTCCCCGGTCCGCCCATTCCGCTCTACCTCGCCGGCGCGCGCATCGTGGGGATGTACCCCCTCGTCGCCACGATCGGGGCCGCCGTCAACGTCACGATGGTGACCTACGACGGATCGGCGTTCGTCGGAGTCTCCGCGGACGACCGAGCCGTGCCCGACCTGCACGACCTGCTCGAGGACCTGCGCTCCGGGTTCGCCACGGTCACCGACGTGCCCGTAGGGCCGGCCGACCCCCTGCCCAAGCCCGCCCAAGGCGACGGCACGCCGAAGGCGCGCGCGGTCCGCGCCGAGGGCGCTTCGGGGGACTAGCCTTCGCACAGGTGTTCGCATCGCTGGTCGGTGCCGTCTGTCCGGGAGGGCCCGTGCGCGTCATGGGGGTCGACCCTGGCCTCACCCGCTGCGGCGTCGGCGTGGTCGAGGGCGAGCCCGGTCGGGTCCTCAGGGTGCTGCACGTGTCCGTCGTGCGCACCGCGCCCGACCTGCCCCTCGAACAGCGGCTTGCGCGCCTCGACGAGACCCTGGCCGGCCTCATCGCCACGCATGAGCCCGAGGCCCTGGCGGTCGAGCGCGTCTTCAGCCAGCACAACCTGCGCACGGTGATGGGCACCGCCCAGGCGGGCGCCGTGGCCATCCTCGCGGCCGGGCGGCATGGTCTGCCCGTCTGCCTGCGCACGCCGTCGGAGGTCAAGGCGGCGGTCACGGGCAACGGCCGCGCGGACAAGGCGCAGGTCACCGCCATGGTGACCCGTCTGCTCGGACTGCCCGGCCCGGTCCGACCCCCGGACGCCGCGGACGCGCTCGCCCTGGCGATCACCGAGATCTGGCGCGGCGGGGCCGAGCGCAGGCGCGAGGCGGCGCTGGCCCGTGTCGCCCCCGGAGCCGCCGGATGATCGCCTCCCTGCGGGGCGTCGTGTCGGTCGCCCGGGATTCCGCGGTGGTGGTCGAGGTCGGGGGAGTCGGCATCGTGGCGCACTGCACCCCCGACACCGCGCGTGGGCTGCGCGGCGGCGAGCCCATCACGCTCCACACCACCCTCGTGGTGCGCGAGGACTCCCTCACCCTGTACGGGTTCCTCGACGCCGACCAGAGGGACGTATTCGAGGCCGTTCAGACGGTATCGGGAGTCGGGCCGCGGATTGCCCTCGCGGCGCTGTCGACGCTCAGTCCCGACGACCTGCGCCGAGCGATCTCGCGCGGGGACATCGCGCGGCTGACGACCGTGCCCGGCATCGGGCGCAAGGGTGCCGAGCGGATGGTCCTCGAACTCCGCGACCGCCTCGCGCCCGCGTCGGCCGAAGCCCCGGAGGGCCGTGAGGCGTGGCGTGACGACGTGCGGTCAGGCCTGGAGTCGCTCGGCTGGTCCTCGCGCGAGGCGGACGCCGCGATCGCGGCGGTCGAGCCCTGGGCTCGAGAGCAGTCGGACCCGGACGTGGCCGTGCTGCTCAAGGCCGCGCTGCAGACGCTGGATCGCGGATGAGCCGGGAGAGCCCATCGGACGACCCGAGCCGCGATGACGCCGAGCGGCTCGTTGCGGCCGAGGCGGATCTCGACGATCGCGTGGTCGAGGGTGCCCTGCGTCCGGAGCGCCTCGATGAGTTCATCGGCCAGGAACGCGTGCGCGCCCAATTGGGACTGGTCCTCGAGGCGGCGCGCCGGCGTGGGGGCACCGCGGACCACGTCCTGCTGTCGGGCCCCCCGGGGCTCGGCAAGACGACGCTCGCGACGATCATCGCGCGCGAGCTCGACGCCCCGCTGAGGATCACCAGCGGACCGGCGGTCCAGCACGCGGGCGATCTCGCGGCGATCCTGTCGAGCCTGCAGCCGGGGGAGGTGCTCTTCCTCGACGAGATCCATCGCACGGCGCGGCCGGCCGAGGAGATGCTGTACCTCGCGATGGAGGACTTCCGGGTGGACGTGGTGATCGGGAAAGGCCCCGGAGCCACGGCGGTGCCCCTCGAGCTCCCGCCCTTCACGCTGGTGGCGGCCACCACGCGGGCCGGGCTGCTCCCGGGGCCGCTGCGCGATCGATTCGGGTTCACCGCCCACCTCGACTTCTACGACCCGGAGGATCTCCTCGCGATCATCGATCGCTCTGCTCACATCATCGGGGTGTCGGTGGACCGGCCCGGCGCGGAGGAGATCGCGCGCCGCTCGCGCGGCACGCCCCGCATCGCCAACCGGCTCCTCCGTCGTGTGCGCGACTACGCGCAGGTTCACGGTGACGGTCGTCTCGACCTCGCCACGGCGCGCGCCGCCCTGGACCTGTACGAGGTCGACGTCCTCGGGCTGGACCGCCTGGATCGCTCCGTGCTCGAGGCGATCGTCGTGCGCTTCGGAGGCGGTCCGGTGGGCCTCTCCACCCTCGCCGTGGCCGTGGGCGAGGAGACGGAAACGGTGGAATCGGTGGCCGAGCCCTTCCTCGTGCGCTGCGGCCTGCTCGTGCGCACCCCCCGGGGCCGCGTGGCCACGCCCGCCGCGTGGGCCCACCTCGGCCTCGTGCCGCCGTCCGCGCTCGCGCCAGGGGGCCAGGCGCCCTTGGATTTCGGGTCCGGCGACTCGAAGTGAGGTCCCGGGGCCGAGCCGGATAGGCTCAGTGCTCGTTGCGCCGGGGGAAGCCCGGGGTCGCCTGAGGAGGTGCGGTGGAGAGCCTGACCACGCTGTTGCCCATCCTGCTCATCGGCGTCGTGTTCTACCTCCTCATCATGCGGCCCGCCCGCAACCGGCAGAAGCGCCAGCAGGAGATGCTGTCCGCGGTGCAGCCGGGCGCCCGGATCATGACGACCGCCGGGGTCTACGGGACCGTCGTCGAGGTCGAGGATGAGGACATGTCCGTGGAGATCGCCCCGGGGGTCACCGTTCGGATGGTGAAGGCGGCCATCGGACGGGTGCTCACCGAGCCGGAGTCCCCGGAACTCGAGGCAGGGCCTTCGACCTCCCCGAGCAAGCCCGACGATCCCTCCTGATCCACCGACACCCCTGACCAGAGGACTACCGTGCCGCCGTCCACGCCCAGCAGTCGCACCGGAGTGACTGCCCGCCCCGGTCGACTGCTCATCATCATGGGTGTGATCTTCGCGCTCCTGGCCGCCTGGGCCTTCTGGCCGGGCGGCGACAACCGCGTGCGCCTGGGGCTCGACCTGCGGGGCGGCACCCAGGTCATCCTGCAGCCCCGGGCGGTGCAGGAGGGCACGACGATCACCGACGCGCAGCTCGCCCAGACCGTGGAGATCATCCGCCAGCGCGTCGACGGGGTGGGCGTCGCGGAGAGCGAGGTCACGGTCCAAGGCTCCGGGGAAGGCGCCGCGATCGTCGTGTCCGTGCCCGACGTGAGCCAGGAGCGACTCGTCGAGCTCGTGGGGCGCACAGCCCTGCTGGACTTCCGGCCGGTCTGGTCCCTCGCGCCGCCCGCGTCGACCACGGTGGAGCCTCCGCTGGACGACACCGCGGCCTCGCAGGACATCGCGGTCGGCGACGACACCGCGCCCGCCGACGGCGCAGCCGCGGACGCGTCCGACGACACCGCGGCGGCCGGCGGGGCCTCGGCCAGCGCGGACGACACGGCGCCGAAGACCAGTGCCGCCATCGTCCAGTCCCCGGAGAACGACCCCGCCTTCACGGAGAAGGTGGCCGCGCTGGACTGCCTCGACCCCGTGAACCAGGCTGGCGGCACGCCGGACGATCCCCAGCAGTGGCTGGGGACCTGCGATCAGGACGGGCTGGCGAAGTACACCCTCGAGCCGGCGTTCATCCAGGGCACCAACGTCACCGGCGCGGTCGCCCAGCTCCCGCAGCAGGGGGTCGGGGGCTGGGTCGTGAGCCTCACCTTCGACGGGGAGGGCGCGTCCGCCCTCTCCCAGGCCTCGCAGGAGCTCTACTCCCTGCCCGAGTGCAGCCCCGGGGGACCCAGTCCCTGCAACGCCTTCGCGATCGTGCTGGACGGCGTCGTGGTGTCAGCCCCCCGGTTCAACGAGCCGATCCTGGGCGGGCAGGCCCAGATCGAGGGGCAGTTCACGGCACAGGAGGCGCAGGACCTCGCCAACATCCTCAGCTACGGCGCCCTGCCCGTGACGCTGGACGTCGTCGAGGTCACCAGCATCTCGCCGACCGTGGGCAGCGACCAGCTGCGAGCGGGCCTCATCGCCGGTGCGATCGGCTTCCTGCTCATCGTGGTCTTCCTCCTCGTCTACTACCGCGCCCTGGGGATCGTGGCCGTCCTCAGCCTCCTGCTCGCGGCGGCGATGATCTACTTCCTCTTCGTCGCGCTGGGCAAGACGATCGGCTTCACCCTGACACTGGCAGGCGTCGCTGGCGCCATCGTGTCAATCGGCATCACCGCGGACTCCTTCATCATCTACTTCGAGCGCATCCGTGACGCCCTGCGCGAGGGCAAGTCCATGCGCCAGGCGGCGGAGTCCGGATGGCTCCTCGCGCGGCGCACGATCCTCGCGGCGGACTTCGTCACGCTCCTCGGCGCCATCGTGCTCTACATCATCTCCGTGGGCAACGTCCGTGGATTCGCGTTCACCCTCGGGCTCACGATGGCCGTGGACATCATCGTGGCCTTCCTGTTCTCCTACCCCCTCACGGTCCTGTTCTGCCGCTCGGCGTGGATGCAGAAGGGAACCTGGCTGGGTGGCTTGCGGGTAGGCGTCCGCTCGTCCGACAGCGTGGGGAAGCGCAAGGGCAAGGGCCGCGACGACGGCGGGGGAGACGACGACGGGCCGGAAGGCTCCGAACGTGCCGAGACCGAGACCGCGGAGGTGGAGTCCTGATGGCCAGGATGACGTGGGGCGATCGCCTCTACACCGGCCAGTCCGGCATCAACTTCGTCGGCCGGGCACGGCTGTGGTTCTCCATCTCGGCCGTGCTGCTCCTCATCTCGATCGGGGCCCTGGTCTTCCGAGGTCTCAACCTCGGGATCGAGTTCACCGGCGGCGCCGTGTTCGCCGTCCCCCAGGCCACCTGCTCGGTCCCCGATGCGCGCTCGGCAACGGAGGGGGTGACGGAGGGCGGAGTCATCGTCACGGAGACGGGCGCCGGCATCGTGCGGGTTCAGACCGAGCCGCTCACCCCGGTGCAGACCCAGGAGGTCATCGACGTCCTCGCGCAGACGTGCAACGTCCGCGCTGAGGCGATCACCTCGCAGGTCGTCGGGCCGACCTGGGGCGCCGAGATCACGAGCAAGGGCATCCAGGCCCTGGTCGTCTTCCTCATACTCGTGACGCTGTTCCTGTCGATCTACTTCGAGTGGCGATTTGCGGTTGCCGCGCTTGCCGCGCTCGCGCACGACATCATCATCACCGTCGGGATCTACGCCCTCACCGGTCTCCCGGTGACTCCCGCCACGCTCATCGGATTCCTCACCATCCTCGGCTACTCGCTCTACGACACGGTGGTGGTCTTCGACAAGATCCGCGAGGACACCAAGGGCATCACCGGCCAGTCGGTGCTCAGTTACGCCGAAGTCGCCAACCGTTCGGTCAACCAGGTCCTCGTCAGGTCGATCAATACCTCGATCACCTCGCTGCTCCCCGTCCTGGCGATCATCATCGTCGGCGCCGGGCTGCTGGGCGCCGGCACGCTGCTGGACCTGGCCGTCGCCCTCGCGGTGGGCATGTTCATCGGCGTGTACTCATCGCTCTTCGTCGCGACGCCCCTGGCCGTCATCCTCAAGTCTCGCCAGGAGGACATCAGGGCCCTGGATCGTCGGGTGTCCTCAAGGCGGGCCGGGCAGGCTCGCCGAGGGGACGACGACACCGCTGCCGGAGAGACCGCGTCGGTCGCGGCCGCCGCCCCCGGCAGTGCCGCGGGCACGCGCGCGCAGCCGAAGCGGCAACCGCGGTCGAAGCGGGGCAAGAAGTAGCGCGGCAGGCGCACATCGCACCGGGACGGTGGCCCGTACACTGGCCCCGGAGGTGAGTCGTGGTCCAGGAGGCAACGTTTCCCCGCGACCCAGTCGCGGTCGATGCCTCCGGTGGGCTGCGGTCCAGGATCGCCCGCCTCGCGGGCTCGCGTAGCGCCACCCCGGAGCTCGAGCCCCTTCTCAAGACCCTCCGCCAGTTCCATCCCCGGTCCGATGTGCGGCTCCTGCAGCGCGCCTACGAGACCGCGGCCTACCTCCACCGCGATCAGAAGCGGCGGTCCGGCGACCCCTACATCACCCACCCTCTCGCGGTCGCCACCATCCTGGCCGAACTGGGGATGACGGCCCCGACCCTCGCTGCGGCGCTGCTCCACGACACCGTCGAGGACACCGGATACTCCCTCGAGGAGCTCCGGGAGGACTTCGGCGACGAGGTGGCAGCGCTGGTCGACGGCGTCACCAAGCTCGACCGGGTGAAGTACGGCCAAGCATCGGCGGCGGAGACCGTGCGCAAGATGGTCGTCGCCATGGCCCGGGATATCAGGGTGCTCGTCATCAAGCTGGCCGACCGACTCCACAACATGCGCACCCTGTCCTTCATGCCCCCGGAGAAGCAGGAGAAGAAGGCGCGGGAGACCCTGGAGATCTACGCCCCGCTCGCCCACCGGCTCGGCATGAACACCATGAAGTGGGAACTCGAGGACCTGTCCTTCGCCACGCTGTACCCCAAGATGTACGAGGAGATCGAGCGACTCGTCGGCCAGCGGGCGCCCTCGCGGGACCAGTACCTCACGCGAGTCATCTCCGACATCGAGTCCGACCTGCGCGGCGCCAAGCTCAAGGCATCGGTGACCGGCCGCCCCAAGCACTACTACTCCGTGTACCAGAAGATGATCGTGCGCGGGCGCGACTTCTCCGACATCTACGACCTCGTGGGGGTCCGCATCCTCGTCGAGTCGGTGCGCGACTGCTACGCCGTCCTCGGTGTCATCCACTCGCGGTGGAGTCCGGTGCCCGGGCGGTTCAAGGACTTCATCGCCATGCCCAAGTTCAACATGTACCAGTCGCTGCACACGACCGTCATCGGCCCGGAGGGCAAGCCGGTCGAACTCCAGATCCGGACCTGGGACATGCATCGCTCCGCGGAGTTCGGGGTAGCCGCGCACTGGAGGTACAAGCAGGCCGAGGTGGGAGGCAAGCGGGGCCCCGATGACTTCGGGTGGCTGCGCCAACTGCTCGAGTGGCAGCGCGAGACCGAGGATCCCGACGAGTTCCTGGATTCCCTGCGGTACGACCTCGGGTCCACCGAGGTGTTCGTCTTCACCCCCAAGGGTGACGTGATCGCCCTTCCGGCCGGCGCGACGCCGGTCGATTTCGCCTACAGCGTCCACACCGAGGTCGGGCATCGCTGCGTCGGCGCCCGCGTGAACGGCAAGCTCGTGCCCCTCGAGTCACCCCTCGAGAACGGCGACGTGATCGAGATCTTCACGTCCAAGGCCGAGGGTGCCGGCCCCAGTCGCGACTGGCTCGGCTTCGTGCAGTCCCCGCGGGCGCGCAGCAAGATCAAGGCGTGGTTCTCGAAGGAGAGGCGCGAGGAGGCCATCGAGGCCGGCAAGCTCTCCATCGTGCGGGCCATGCGCAAGGAGGGCCTCCCGCTCCAGCGGCTCATGACCAACCAGGCCTTGAGCACGATTGCCGCCGAGCTGCACCAGGCGGACGTGTCCGCTCTCTACGCGGCCGTGGGCGATGGCCGCATCTCGGCCACGAGCATCGTCAAGCGGCTCGTCGCCGCGGCGGGCGGCGTGGACGGTGCAGCGGACGACGTTGCCGAGGCGGTGACGCCGACCCGGGCGCCGCGCACGGCGCCGGGCACCGACCCCGGAGTGATCGTCAAGGGCGTCACGGACGTGTGGGTCAAGCTCGCGAAGTGCTGCACGCCGGTCCCGGGTGACGAGATCGTCGGCTTCGTGACGCGCGGGTCGGGCGTCTCCGTCCATCGTCGGTCGTGCAGCAACGTGCCGGGCCTGCTGGGGTCGGAGGGCGACGGCGCGCCCGGCCAGCGCTTCGTGGATGTCGCCTGGGCGCCCACGGCGTCGAGCGTCTTCCTCGTCAACATCCAGGTCGAGGCGCTGGACCGCTCGCGGTTGCTGTCCGATGTGACCCGGGCGCTCTCAGACCAGCACGTCAACATCCTCAGTGCGTCCGTGACGACCACGCGCGACCGGATTGCCCTGTCGCGATTCACGTTCGAGATGGCGGATCCCCTGCACCTGGGGTCGGTCCTCAAGTCCGTGAGGGCGGTCGAGGGCGTCTTCGACGCCTACCGCGTGTGAGGCCTTAGGCCAGGTCGGACAGGGTGCCCTCTGCGGCCTCGAGAAGGGCACGCGTGGATTCCAGGGTCTGCTCTGCCTTCGCGAGAGCGACGTAGTCTCCGCGCTCGCGCGCCGAGTCCACATCGTCCTGCGCCCGATCGAGCGCAGCGCGGAACTTCGCGGCCGTCTCCTCGGCTCGGGCTCGCACCTCCGGGTTGGCCGATCCCCATCGCTGCTGGTCGGCGGCACGCAGGGCGTCCTCGACCCGCTTGAGTCGTCCCTCGACACGCTCCCGGTCGGCGCGGGGTACCGGACCCACGGCATCCCACCGGTCCTGCAGGGAGCGCATGGCCCGCTTGGCGGATGCCAGGTCGGTCACCGGCAGCAGCGCCTCGGCCTCGGTGGCCAGCGCCTGCTTGAGTTCCAGGTTCGCCTTCATCTCCCCGTCGCGCTCGGCATTGGCAGCGTCGCGCGCGCGGAAGAAGGCGTCCTGCGCCTCGCGGAACCGGGCCCACAGCCTCTCCTCCTCGGCACGGCCCGCGTGCCCGGCCGACTTCCAGCGATCCATGAGCTGACGGAAGGCCCGGGACGTTCCGGCCCAGTCCGTGGAGGAGGACAAGGTCGTGGCTTCGGCGATGAGGGCCTCCTTCGCCGCCACGGCCTCCTTGCGCTGGACGTCCATCTGCGCGAAGTGCTGACGCCGACGGCGATCGAACTGCGCGCGCGCCGCGCTGAATCGTCGCCACAGTTGCTGCTCGGTGGCGCGGTCTACGTGGGCAGCGGTCTTCCACTCCTCGAGGATCGCGGCGTAGCGCTCTCCGGTCGACTTCCACGCGGTCGATCCCTGAAGCGACTCCGCCTCGGCCACGAGTTCCTCGCGGCGGCGCAAGGCCTCCTCGCGCTGCCGGACCCGAGCGGCCTCACGTTCGGCACGGTGGTCCGCCATGAGCCGCTCCACCTCGGCGCAGGCGTCCCGCAGCTGCATGACGTCCCCGATGAACTGAGGTGCGACGAGCGCGGCCTGGGCGTGTTCGACGGCCGCTCGCGCCTGCTCGAGTCGTCCGCGCCCCTCGCGCAGGCGGTACGCCGCCAGGTCCACCTCGACGAGGATGTCGTCGTACTTGCGCCCGAAGAAGGCCAGGCCTTCCGCCACGGTGCCGGCGGCCCAGTTGCCGACCACGACGTCGCCTTCGGGAGTGCGCAGCCACACGGTGCCGGACTCGTCGATGCGCCCGAAGCGCGTGGGATCGGTGATGCGCGGCGCGGGGACCGCGGCGGGGCGACGGCCCCCGGGCGCGGGGCGCGGGCGCAACCCACCGGGGGTCGGAGCCGGCGGTGCCGTCAACTGAGCCGGCGCGGGTCGGCTCTCGATGATGCCGAATGCCGAGACACCGGCCACCACGGCCACGGGCTCCTGCGACGCAGGCCGCGGGCCTCCGTCTCGGCTGTCCTCGCTCATCCGACTCCCTCGCTCTGGGGGCGATCCTGCCACCCTCGCGGCTCAGCCCCTCGCTGCGGGCGTCACCGTCGCCTTCTCGATGATGACGGGCTGCGCCGGGGGTCCGTCGGTTCCCCCGCCCTCGACCCCGGCGCTCGCGATGGCGCGGACGACGTCCAGGCCGCTCGTCACGGTTCCCCAGATCGTGTAGCCCGAGGGGAGGGTGGTGTTCTCGTAGACGATGAAGAACTGGCTGCCTCCGGTCCCGGGGCCGGCGTTGGCCATGGCCACGGTGCCGGCGGGGTAGTTGTCCGCCCCCTCGGCCGGAAGGTTCTCGTCGGGGATCGCGTAGCCGGGGCCCCCCGTGCCGTCACCCTTGGGGTCGCCGCACTGGAGGACGTAGATCCCTTCGGTGGTGAGGCGATGGCAGGCCGTGAGGTCGAAGTACCCCTCGTCGGCAAGGAAGGCCATGGAGGCGGTCGTGAGCGGAGCGTCCTTCGGCTCGAGCGCGATCTCGATGTCCCCGCAGTTCGTCACCAGGGTCATCGTGTAGTCGGTGCCCGCCGTGAGGGGAGTGTCGGGTGCCGCGTCCCAGGACAGGTCGTCCGGTCGCGGTGGCTTGGCCTCGGCGCAGTCGAGGCCGAGGGCCGACGCCGATGCTGCGGGGGAGGACGCCTCCGGGGAGGGCGCGTCGCTGGGGGCATCCGGGCTCGGCACATCGGTGGGTGCGTCGGGACTGGGGACGTCGGTGGGGACGTCCGGAGTGGGAACGTCCGTCGCGGTGTCCGCGGGCGCTGCCGTGGTGTCGGACGTGCGGTTGACCGCAAACCATGCGACACCGCCACCGATGACCACGAGGACCGCGATGACCGCGATGATCTGGTTGCGGCGACGCCGACGCTGCGCGGTCTCGGCCCGGCGCGCTGCCTGGCGCTCCGCCTTCGCCCGAGCAACCGCTCGCGCTCGCTTGCTGGACCCCACGGATCCTCCCTCCAGCAGCCCACGGCCCCAGGGTGGCGGAGCCGTTGCGTGAGTGTACGTAATGCCCGGGGGGAGGGTGACGAGCGCATCCGGCGCCGCCGCGCGGCCGGTAGGCTCGCCCGGGCGCGCCCGCCGGGTGCCGAATGGGGAGGTCACCGTGCTCGTCACCGGCTTCCCCGCGGGCTCCTGGGGCACGAATTGCTACGTCCTGGCCACGGCTCCGGGCGAGGAGTGCGTCGTGGTCGATCCCGGTCAGGACAGTCTCGGGCAGCTCCGGGAGGTGCTGGGCGAGCATCGCCTCCGTCCCGTTGCCGTGCTGCTCACCCACGGCCACATCGATCACGTGTGGAGCGTGGCACCGCTCGCACACGCCGAAGGAATCCCGGCCTACATCCATGCCGATGACCGCTACCGCCTTGCCGATCCCACGGGGACGAGTTTCGCGGCAGCGCGGGATCAGCTGCTCGCCATGACGGACGGCACCCTCGAACTCACCGAGCCCGACGACGTGCGGACGTTCGATGATCGCGCGCGCCTCGAGATCGCAGGACTCGACCTGACCGTCGCGCACGCGCCCGGTCACACCGAGGGCTCTGCGGTGTTCCTCGCCCCCGCGGCGGGCGACCGCGCTCCGCTCATGGTCAGCGGGGACCTGCTCTTCGCGGGGTCGATCGGGCGGACCGACCTGCCCGGGGGCGATCCGCTGGCCATGGCCGAGAGCCTCCGGCGCGTCGTCCTCCCTCAGGACGACGAGACTGTCGTCCTCCCCGGCCACGGCGAGCTCACGACGATCGGGCGCGAGCGCGCCACCAACCCCTTCCTCGCCGAGCTCCGGGAGGGCCATGCCCCGCGTCCTCCGACCCGGGGCCTGTGATGGCGCGCTCCCCGGGCCTGTCGGGATTCCCCGAGTGGCTGCCGGACGGTCGCATCGTCGAACTGGAGATCCTCGATACCGCGCGCGAGGTGTTCGAACTGCACGGGTTCGCCTCCCTGGAGACGCGGTCGGTCGAGCCCCTGGACGTTCTCGTGCGCAAGGGCGAGATCGACAAGGAGGTGTACGCCGTCCGGCGCCTGCACGGCGATGACGACGCCGACCTCGCCCTTCACTTCGACCTCACGGTCCCGTTTGCCCGCTATGTCGCCGAGAATGCCGGGCAACTCGCCTTCCCGTTCCGGCGCTACCAGATCCAGCGGGTATGGCGGGGCGAGCGACCGCAGGAGGGGCGTTTCCGCGAGTTCACCCAGGCCGACATCGACATCGTCGACGCAGGCGAGCTCTCATCGCATCACGAGGCTGAGATGGCCCTGGTCATGTCGGAGCTCTTCGCTCGCCTGCCCATGCCACCCGCGATCATCCGCGTGAACAATCGCAAGGTGCTCGAGGGCTTCTACCGTGGCCTGGGGATCGAGGATCCTGCCGCGGTCCTGCGTTCGATCGACAAGCTCGACAAGGTGGGCGCGGACGGCGTACGCAGGCTGCTCCAGGACGACGCGGGGCTCGCCCCGGAGGTCGCGGAGCAGTGCCTGCGGCTGGCGGCGATCCGCTCCCCGGATGCGTCGTTCGTCGACGAGGTCCGGGCGCTCGGAGTCGAGGACCCTCTCCTGGACGAGGGGCTGGCCGAGCTCGCCCGCGTCGTCGAGGCGGTCGATGAAGCGCGTCCCGGCGCCGTCCTCGCCGACCTGCACATCGCGCGCGGGCTCGACTACTACACCGGCACCGTCTACGAGACGTTCCTCGAGGGCTTCGAGTCGTTCGGGTCGGTGTGCTCGGGAGGCCGCTACGACTCCCTCGCCACCGACGGGCGCACGACGTACCCCGGCGTGGGCATCTCCCTGGGCGTCACCCGCCTGGTGTCCCTCCTCCTCGGGCGCGACCTCGTGCGTGCCAGCCGGTCGGTGCCGTCTGCCGTGCTCATTGCCGTCGTGGACGAGGCCTCGCGTCCGGCCAGCGAGGCGGTGGCACGCGATCTGCGTGCCCGCGGCGTTCCGTGCGAGGTTGCCCCGCGCGCGGACAAGTTCGGCAAGCAGATCCGCCACGCGGATCGCCGAGGCATCCCCTTCGTATGGTTCCCCGACCCCGCGGGGCATACCGTCAAGGACATCCGCTCCGGAGACCAGGTGCCCGCGGACGCGGCGACCTGGACGCCGCCGGATCGCGACCTCAGACCGCAGGTGACCCGAGGAGATGACACGTGATTCGCACGCATGACGCCGGACGCCTGAGCGCGGACGACGCCGACGCCACCGTCACCCTCGCCGGTTGGGTCGGCTCGCGGCGCGATCACGGGGGCGTGGCCTTCCTCGACCTTCGGGATGCCAGCGGTGTGGTCCAGGTCGTCGTGAACGATCCCGACGTGGCCCACGGCTTGCGCGACGAGTACTGCGTGCGCGTGGTGGGTCGGATCCGGCGCCGTCCTGCCGGCAACGAGAACCCCGACCTGGCGACCGGCGACATCGAGGTGGAGGCCAGCGAGGTCGAGGTGCTCAGCCCCGCGGCGCCGCTGCCGTTCCCCATCGACGATCGCGCCACCGTCGGCGACGAGGCGCGCCTGCGCTACCGGTACCTGGACCTTCGCCGCCCGGCGGCGGGCGCGGCGCTGCGCATGCGGTCGAAGGTCAACCAGATCGCGCGCGAGGTACTGCTCGATCGCGATTTCGTGGAGATCGAGACCCCCACGCTGACACGCTCCACTCCCGAGGGTGCCCGCGACTTCCTCGTCCCGGTCCGACTGCAGCCCGGGCATTGGTACGCGCTGCCGCAGTCGCCCCAACTCTTCAAGCAACTCCTCATGGTCGCCGGGATGGAGCGCTACTTCCAGATCGCCCGCTGCTATCGGGACGAGGACTTCCGGGCTGACCGCCAGCCGGAGTTCACCCAACTCGACATCGAGATGTCCTTCGTGGAGCAGGAGGACGTCCTCGATGTGGGCGAGGCCATCGTCCGCGCGCTCTGGGAAGGCATCCTCGGCGTCGAGGTCGGTGACATCCCCAGGATGACCTACGCCGAAGCGATGCGCCGATTCGGAACCGACAAGCCGGATCTTCGCTTCGGCATCGAGCTCGTCGACCTCACCGACTTCTTCGCGGACACCCCCTTCCGCGTGTTCCAGGCCCCCCACGTGGGCGCGGTCGTCATGCGCGGCGGTGCCGACCAGCCCCGGAGGGCCTTCGACGCCTGGCAGGAGTGGGCGAAGCAGCGCGGGGCCAAGGGCCTGGCCTACGTCACCGTGGGACCCGACGGCGAGCTCGGCGGTCCCGTCGCCAAGAACCTCTCCGACGAGGAGCGTGCCGGGCTCGCCGCGGCAGCCGGAGCGCAGCCGGGGGACTGCGTGTTCTTCGCCGCGGGCTCGCGTGCCGACGCCCTGGCGCTCCTCGGTGCGACGCGGCTGGAGATCGGCCACCGCCTCGGGCTCATCGACGAGTCCGCGTGGTCGTTCCTGTGGGTCGTCGATGCGCCGATGTTCGAGCCCATCGAGGACGATCACGGCAACGCCGGCTGGACCGCGGTCCACCACCCCTTCACCTCGCCCAACAACGAGTGGATCGACACCTTCGAGTCCTCGCCCGGCGACGCGCTCGCGTGGGCCTACGACATCGTGTGCAACGGCAATGAGATCGGCGGCGGCTCCATCCGCATCCATCGCGCCGACGTGCAGCAGCGGGTGTTCGGCATCCTGGGAATCACGCCCGAGGAGGCCCAGGACAAGTTCGGCTTCCTGCTGGAGGCCTTCGCCTACGGCCCGCCACCGCACGGCGGCATCGCCTTCGGATGGGATCGCATCTGCATGCTCCTCGCGGGGGCCCACTCCCTGAGGGACGTCATCGCCTTCCCCAAGACGGGAGGCGGGCAGGACCCGCTCACGGGCGCCCCCACGCCCATCACGGTGCAGCAGCGCAAGGAGGCCGGGATCGATGCCGCACCCGCTGCGGATCGCGCGTCCGACTGACCCCTACCTCGAGTACTGCCTCACGGACGCGCAGGTCGAGACCTACCTCGTCGACGGAGACCACGTCGGCATCCTCCGTCGCGGGCGGCGTACGGGTGAGACGTGGATCACCGCACTGGGCGAGGACGTGGAGCGCGTCCGCGCGCTCATCGACGCCCTGGCTGAAGGCCGCACGATCGACGGTATCCACGTCTTCGATGACGTCTACGAGCGGCTGCCGTCGCGGATGCGCATCCCGGACCCGGGCCACTGGTCGATCTGGCTGCTCGACGCCCCTGACCTGCCCACCGGCCCGTACGCCATCGACGTGGACGCCCACGACATCGATCATGACGATCCACGGATCGATTCCCTTCTCGCGCACTCGGATTCGGCGTACCTCTTCGCCGGAGATCCGCGCGTGAGCCGCTGGGTCGGCGTTGAGATCGACGGCTCGCTCGTCGCCGTCGGCGGGGCCTTGCCGGGCCGACCAGGGTCCTCCGTGCCGCACCTCGTGAGCATCTGCACCCACCCGGATGCCCGCGGCCGCCACCTCGGGCGCGCCGTCGTGGGAAGGCTGGCCGCGGATGCGCTGGCGCGCGGCGCGCCCGCCGTCTACCTCGAGATGTACGCCGCCAATGCGCCCGCGGCCGCGCTCTACCGCGGGCTGGGCTTCCGCGAGCGCGGCCGGTACCGCTCCGGATTCCTGCCCGGCCGCGGCTAGGGGTCCGGGTCGGCCCCTAGGCTCCGAGCATGGCGGCCACGCTCTTCGATGCGGGCACCGGGCCGGGGCGCCCGGGAGCACCCCTCGCCGTGCGATTGCGGCCGCGCACGCTCGACGACATCGTCGGCCAGCGGCACCTGCTGGGCGAGGGCTCCCCCCTGCGCCGCCTGCTCGAGGGGGACGAGGGCGCCGCGGTGTCGGTGATCCTGTGGGGGCCTCCGGGCACGGGCAAGACGACGCTGGCGAGCATGGTGTCCTCCTCCACGGGGCGACGCTTCGTGGAACTGTCCGCGGTCACCGCCGGTGTCAAGGACGTGCGCGAGGTCATCGACACGGCCCGCGCCGAACTCGGCATGCAGGGACGCGGCACCGTGCTTTTCGTCGACGAGGTGCACCGCTTCAGCAAGACCCAGCAGGACGCACTTCTGCCGGCGGTCGAGAACGGCTGGGTCACGCTCATTGCCGCGACCACCGAGAATCCCAGTTTCTCCGTGGTGTCGCCGCTGCTCTCGCGCAGTCTCGTCCTCACTCTCGAGCCGCTCGAGGACGAGGACCTGTCCCGTCTGGTCGACCGCGCCCTGGCCGACCCCCGGGGTCTCATGGGCGAGGTGACGCTGTCGGGGGAGGCGCGCGAGCATCTCCTTCGCGTAGCGGGCGGCGACGCACGCCGTCTCCTCACCGCACTGGAGGCTGCGGCGGGCGTCGTCCTGTCCACCCGGGGTCGCGGCGCGCAGATCGAGGTCGCCGACGTCGAGGCCGCCATCCAGACGGCGGCCGTCCGCTATGACCGCGACGGCGACCAGCACTACGACGTGATCAGCGCGTTCATCAAGAGCGTGCGGGGGAGCGACGTGGACGCATCGCTGCACTACCTCGCGCGCATGATGGAGGCGGGGGAGGATCCCCGCTTCATCGCTCGGCGACTCATGATCCTCGCCAGCGAGGACATCGGCATGGCCGACCCGACCGCGCTGCAGACGGCGGTCGCCGCGGCGCAGGCCGTCGCGATGCTCGGCATGCCCGAGGGCCGGCTAACCCTGGCCCACGCGACCATCCACCTCGCGCTGAGCCCCAAGTCCAACGCCGTCATCGCCGCCATCGATGCGGCGCAGTCGGACGTGCGTGGCGGGCGGATCGGCACGGTCCCGGCGCACCTTCGGGATGCGCACTACCCCGGCGCGCGCGACCTCGGTCACGGCCGCGGCTACTCCTATCCGCATGACGCGCCCGAGGGCGTCGTGGCGCAGCAGTACGCCCCCGATCCGGTCCTCGGCCGTCGCTACTACCGACCGACCGGCCACGGGGCGGAGGCACGGTGGTCGGAGGTCCACGAACGCCTGCGACGCGCCGTCTCCGGGCTGTCCGGCGCACCGGACGCGTTAGGGTCAGACCCCTCAGGAGGCGTGGGCACGGCGCCTGGGGACATCGAAGGGATGTCCGGCGGCGACGACGCGAGGAGGTGAGCCGGGTGAGCAGGCTGGTGTGGGTGGCCCTGGGGGCCGCCGGGGGCGTCTACGCCTACCGTCGCGGGCAGCGCCTCCTCGAGGAGGCGCGCGAGCGCGGGGTCGTGGGGAGCGTCCAGGCGGCGACGGGATCCGCCACGAGCCTGGCGACCGCGGCGCGCGGGCTGCTCGCGGGGACCGCCTCGGCTCCGCCGACGTCGGCCCGGTCGGGCCGCCCCGCTTCTGATGCCTCTCCGGGACCCACCGGCGCGGCCGCCGCGAAGGTGCTCGCCGAATCCCAGTCGAAGTTGCGCGCTGAGCGTCCCGGGGACCGCTGATGGATTCCGCGGAGATCCGCACCCGATTCCTGTCGTTCTTCGCCGATCGAGGCCACCAGGTCGTGCCCTCGGCCTCCCTTCTCCTCGACGACCCGACGCTGCTCTTCGTCAATGCGGGCATGGTGCCGTTCAAGCCGTACTTCCTCGGTGAGGCTCCGCCGCCGTACCCGCGAGCCACGTCCGTGCAGAAGTGCGTGCGGACACTCGACATCGAGGAGGTCGGGAAGACCACACGGCATGCGTCGTTCTTCCAGATGGCCGGCAACTTCTCGTTCGGGGACTACTTCAAGGCGGGGGCGATCCCCTTCGCGTGGGAACTCCTCACCTCATCGCAGGCGGACGGGGGATTCGGCTTCCCGGAGGACCGGCTGTGGGTCACCGTCTACGACGACGATGACGAGGCGGCCGGGATCTGGCACCGGGACGTCGGGGTCCCCCTCGAGCGCATCCAGCGCCGTGGGGCCAAGGACAACTACTGGTCGATGGGCGTGCCCGGCCCCGGCGGGCCGTGCTCGGAGATCTACTACGACCGGGGGCCGCAGTTCGGGCGCGAGGGCGGCCCCGTCGTCGACGAGGACCGGTATCTCGAGGTCTGGAACCTCGTCTTCATGCAGGACGAGCTGTCCACCGTGCGGTCCAAGGAGGACTTCGACATCCTCAAGCCGCTCCCGGCGAAGAACATCGACACCGGCATGGGGCTGGAGCGCATGGCGGCGCTCCTCCAGGGCGTTGACAACATCTACGAGATCGACACCACGCGCGGCATTCTCGATCGAGCGAGCGAGCTCACCGGGGTCGCTTACGGCTCGGGCGAGAAGTCGGATGTCGCCCTGCGGGTGATCGCCGATCACAGTCGCACCTGCGCCTTCCTCATCGGGGACGGTGTCACCCCCGGCAATGAGGGGCGCGGCTACGTCCTGCGGCGGCTGCTCCGTCGCGTGGTGCGCAACATGCGGCTCCTCGGCGCTAGCGACCCCTCGATGGATCCGTTGATGGAGACCACGATCCTCGTCATGGCGCCGCAGTACCCCGAGCTCAATGACGAAGCGCGCCGTATCAGCAGCGTGGCGGTCCAGGAGGAGGCAGCGTTCCTCCAGACGCTGCGCACGGGGACGCAGATCTTCGACCTCGCCGCGGCTGAGGTGCGTTCCAACGGCGGGGGGATCCTGCCGGGGGACCAGGCCTTCGAACTGCACGACACCTACGGATTCCCCATCGACCTGACCCTCGAGATGGCCCGCGAGCAGGGCCTCGACGTGGACGAGGAGGGCTTCCGACGGCTCATGGCCGAGCAGCGGGAGCGTGCCAAGGCCGACGCGCGGACGCGCAAGGCGGGCCTCACCGCGGTGACGGCGTACCGGGAGGTGCTCGAGGCCGGGGGTTCGACGGCCTTCACCGGATACGACGAGTCCACCTCCGAGGGGGTGATCACCGGAGTCCTGCGCGACGGCGTGGTCGTCCCCGTGGCGCGCGAGGGAGATCACGTCGAGATCGTGCTCAACCGGACGCCGTTCTACGCGGAGGCCGGGGGCCAGCTCGGCGACCACGGGACGATTCGCGTCGAGGGCGGTGGAGTACTCGAGGTGTACGACGTGCAGACGCCGGTCCCCGGGCTGTTCGTCCATCGCGCGACCGTGACCGAGGGCGAAGTCGTCGCGGGCTCCGAGGTGCTCGGCATGGTCGATGTCGGCCGTCGGCGGGCGATCTCCCGCGCGCACACGGCCACGCACCTGGTGCACCGGGCCTTCCGCGAGTTCCTCGGCGAGACGGCGACCCAGATGGGCTCGGAGAACGCCCCCGGACGCCTGCGCTTCGACTTCCCCAGTGCGGGCGCGGTGGGCGACCCGGTGCTGCGCGACGTCGAGGCGCGCGTCAACGATGTCCTCTCCGCCGACCTCGAGGTCATGGCGCAGTTGATGAGCCAGGAGGAGGCGCGCGCGTTCGGTGCCATGGCGCTGTTCGGCGAGAAGTACGGCGCCGAGGTGCGCGTGATCTCCGTCGGGGACTGGGCGCACGAACTGTGCGGGGGCACCCACGCCGAGCGGTCGGGGCAGCTGGGCGTGGTGACCTTCCTGTCGGAGGGGTCGATCGGGTCCGGGGTGCGCCGGGTGGAGGCGCTCGTCGGAGTCGACGCCTACCGGCACCTCGCGCGGGAGCACGTGCTCGTGGGGCAGCTCACGCAGATGGTGAAGGCGCGGCCGGAGGAACTGCCGGAGCGGATCGAGGGGATGATCGGCCGGCTCAAGGACGCCGAGCGCGAGTTGCAGCGCTTCCGCAGCGCGCAGCTCACATCCAACGTCGAGGGCGTGATCGGGGAGGGCCGCGACTACGGACCCTTCCGGCTGTGGACCTACCGCGCTCCGGACGGGCTCACGGCCAACGATCTGCGCGAACTCGCCGTGCGGGGACGCGCGGCCGCGCGTCCCGACCGCGGGGTCATCATGATCGGCGCGACGTTGACCGAGGGGCGACTGGCCCTCGTGTCCGTCGTCAACCCGCGGGCGCAGGAACTCGGCGTCTCCGCGAAGGACGTGCTGCAGGCGGCGCTGCCCCCCATCGACGGCCGAGGGGGCGGCAAGGACGACATCGCCCAGGGCGGGGGAACGAAGCCGGAGGGCCTGGATGCGGCCTTCGCCGCGGTGGCGGACTTCGTCGCCTCCCGGGCCGGGGAGTAGCCGGCGCCATGGGTGCCGTCCCGATGCGGGGCGTGCGACTGGCCGTGGACGTCGGCGCGGTGCGCGTCGGCGTCGCGCGGTGCGATCCGGACGGGATCCTCGCCTCCCCGGTCGACACCCTCGCCCGAGAGCCCGGCACGGTGCAGCGCATCGTCGCCCTGGTCGAGGAGCTGGAGGCCCTCGTGGTGTACGTGGGGCTCCCGGTCTCGATGTCCGGGGCGGAGGGCCTCGCCGCGGACGCCGCGCGCGCGTTCGCGGTCGAACTCGCGGGGGCGACGACCTGCCCGGTCTTCCTCGTGGACGAGCGGCTCAGCACGGTGGATGCGCAGCGCGCACTCCGCGATGCGGGGAGGTCGGCGCGATCGAGCAGGTCCGTCGTGGACCAGGTTGCGGCGGTCATCATCCTCGAGCAGGCGCTGGCGATCGAGCGCGCCACCGGGACACTGGCGGGGACGGCCGTTACCGTCTAAGGGTGCACGGGCGTGGCGGGCGCCCTGGGAGGAGGTGGCCTCGGCGATGAGCCAATTGCTGCCCTTCCTCACCGAGGATCCGCTGCCGCCCTCGCGCAATCGGCGCAGCCCGGTGCGGTGGACCGTGGCGGCCCTGGGCATCCTCGCGCTGGTGGTCGCCGGGGTCTGGGCGTTCACCACGGTGCAGACCCTCGCCCCCGAGGAGCGCGCGGCGGCCGTCGCGGGGACACCGGTCCTCGTCGTGGTCAACACCGGCGACTCGCTCGCCACGGTGGCGCGCAGCCTCGAGGCTGCGGGCGTCGTGGCGACCGCGTCGGGCTTCCTTGCCAGCGCCGAGCTCGACGACCGGGCCACGCGTATCGGACCGGGCGTCTACTCCCTGACTACGGGCATGGATCCCGCCAGCGTCATCGACGCCATGCTGGACCCCGCGTCGCGCGCGGCGCCCCTGGTCCTGCCGGAGGGCCTGCGCATCGACGAGACCGTGCGCTTCACCGCGGCGGCGACCGGCATCCCCGAGTCGCAGCTCGCCGACGCCCTCGGCGAGCCCGACGCGCTGGCCCTGCCGGAGTGGGCCGACGGGCGCCCTGAGGGCCTGCTGTTCCCGGCGTCGTACGACATCATCCCCGGACGGTCCGCGAGCGAGGTTCTCAACACGATGGTCCGTCGCTTCGACCTCGCTGCCGCCGAGTTGAATCTGGTCAAGCGCGCGAAGAAGCTGGGCATGACGCCGTACGACGTCATGATCGTGGCCAGCCTCGTCCAGGCGGAGGCGGCCCCGAGCGACTTCCGGAAGGTCGCGCGGGTGGCCTACAACCGTCTCAAGGAGGGCATGAAGCTGCAGTTCGATTCGACGGTGAACTACGCCCTGAAGACCGACACCTTCTTCCTCACCGAGCAGATGCTGTCGGTCGAGTCTCCGTACAACACCTTCGTCATCGACGGGCTTCCGCCCACCCCGATCAACTCGCCCGGTCAGGAGGCGATCGAGGCAGCCCTCAATCCCGCCGAGGGAGACTGGCTGTACTTCGTCACCACCGACCCCGACTCCCTCACGACCAAGTTCACCGCGAGCTACGAGCAGTTCCTCGAGTGGAAGCAGAAGTTCCGCGAGGGCTACGGGGCGTCCAATGCCCCTCGCCCCTCTGCCTCGGCGACCCCGTGATCGAGCAGCCCCGCCGCGCCGCCGTCCTCGGCTCCCCGATCGGCCACAGCCTGTCACCTGTCCTGCACCGGGCCGCGTACTCGAGCCTGGGCCTGGACTGGCGGTACGACGCGCTCGACGTTCGGGAGGACGAACTCGCCGAGTTCGTGGATGCCCTGGACGATGCGTGGGTCGGACTCTCGCTCACGATGCCGCTCAAGACGGCGATCCTGCCGCTCCTCCATGACGCCAGCGACACCGTCGAGACCGTCGGCGCCGCGAACACCGTGCTGCTCCGCGATGGTCGGCGCCACGGTCACAACACCGATGTCATGGGGATGGTCCGCGCCATCCGCGAGCTCGCGGAGGAGGCCGCGGGCGGCCAGCCCGCCGGCCCCTCGCCTGCCTTCCCTCGCGCGACCATCCTCGGCGGCGGGGCGACGGCGCGCAGCGCCCTGGCCGCGCTTCACCGGCTGGGAGCAGAGGTGGTGTACGCCGCTCTCCGGGATCCCGGCAAGGGCGCCGACCTGCTGCGCATCTCCGGCGACCTCGGGATGGACCTGCGGATCGTGTCCTGGGACGAGGCCCACCACCACCTCGACGCCGATGTGGTGATCTCCACGGTTCCCGGAGGCGCGGCGGACCGTTATGCACAGGACGTCCCCGACGACCCCGGCATCCTCCTCGACGTGGCCTACGGTGAACAGGCGGGCACGCTCGTGCCCGCGTGGCGGGCGCGCGGCGCAGTGGCGGCGGACGGATTGCTGCTCCTGCTGTGGCAGGCCGTCGACCAGGTCGCGCTCATGACCGGTCGCGACGCGCCCGTCGACGAGATGCGCGCGGCCCTCATGGGGGCGGTGGGCCGGGGCTAGGACGCGACCGAGGGGGCGGCATGGGGGGAGATCTCGCCTGGTGGATCGTCCCCGCGGTGCTCGGGGCGGCCTGCGCCCCGGCTGTCGACCGACTGGGGCGATGGGCCCTCACCACCGGCACCGTAGCGCCGCTCCCCGGGGCAGACCCCCTCGGGCGCGCGCCCCACGCCGGCGCAACTCCCTCCCCGGTGTCCCGATGGTCGACCTGGGCCGCGACGTCGACCGCGGCCTGCGTCGTGGCCTGCGCCCTCGCCGGCGTCAGCGTCACCCTCGCCGTGGCGGAGCGCCTGCCCTGGGCGGCGCTCCCGGCCTGGTGGGCCCTGGCCTTGATCGGGGTCGCGATCACGCGAACCGACCTGGACCGGCACCGGATCCCCGACGTGCTCGTCGCCCTGCTCCTGGCGAGCGGGGGCGCGGGCCTGCTCGCCGCCGCCTGGCTCGGGGGGACGATGGCGTCGTACGCGCGGGCCTGGGCGGCCGCCGGCGCGTGCCTGGGCGCGTTCCTGGCGCTGGCCCTCGTCTCGCCCTCCGGCCTGGGGATGGGCGACGTCAAGCTCATGGGTGCGCTCGGGCTGTACCTCGGCTACATCGGATGGGGCACGCTGCTCCTGGGCATCGTCCTCGGTCTTGCCCTGGCCGGTCTCGCGGGAAGCGTGGCGGCGGTGACGCTGTCGCTGCGCGGCTCCGGGCGGGACGGGCCGGAGAGTCCGCCGAGTGCCCGGCGGCGCGCGGTGACCGCGCTGCGGACGCCGATCCCGCTGGGCCCCTTCCTCGTCACCGGAGCGATCGCGGCCATGCTGGTCCCCGCGGCCATCTGAGAGGATGTCGCCCATGCCCGGGAGCCCGCGATGCTGAGATGGCTCACGGCCGGCGAATCCCACGGCCCGGCGCTGGTGGCGATCCTCGAGGGCCTGCCCGCCGGAGTCAGCGTCACCACCGACGACATCGCCGAGGACCTCCGGCGGCGCCGTCTGGGCGTGGGACGCGGGGCTCGGATGAGCTTCGAGCAGGACCGTGTCTCGATCCTGGGCGGTGTTCGGCACGGCGTCACGCAGGGCGGGCCGATCGCGGTCGAGGTCGCCAACAGCGAGTGGCCCAAGTGGGACCGCGTCATGTCCCCGGACCCGGTGGATGCCGATGAACTCGCCGCCCTGGCCCGCAATGCCCCGCTGACCCGCCCCCGGCCCGGCCACGCGGACCTCGTGGGGATGCAGAAGTATGGATTCGACGACGCGCGCCCGATCCTCGAGCGCGCGAGCGCTCGCGAGACCGCCGCGCGCGTCGCGCTCGGCGCGGTGGCCCGGGCCTTCCTCGCCCAGGCGGCCGACGTCGAGGTGGTGAGCCACGTCGTGCGCATCGGGAGCGTCGAGGCGGGCCCCGCCACTCCCGAGCGCGGTGCGGGCCCCGCCATCGACGACGATCCCGTGCGCGCGCTGGAGGCCGCCGCCTCTCAGGCCATGCAGGAGGAGATTGCCGCGGCACACCGCGATGGCGACACCCTCGGCGGCGTCGTGGAGGTCGTGGCGTTCGGGCTGCCGCCGGGCCTGGGGAGCCACGTGCACTGGGACCGCCGGCTCGATGCGCGCCTCGCGGCGTCCCTCATGGGCATTCAGGCGATCAAGGGGGTCGAGGTCGGGGATGGGTTCGGCCTGGCGGCCCGGCGCGGATCGCAGGCGCAGGACGAGATCGTGTCCGACGGCGGGGCCTTGAGGCGCACCTCGGGCAGGTCCGGGGGGACCGAGGGGGGCATGAGCACGGGGGAGACGCTGCGCGTGCGCGCGGCGATGAAGCCCATTTCGACGATCCCTCGCGCACTGCAGACCGTGGATGTGGCCACGGGCGAGCCGGCCAAGGCGATCAACCAGCGTTCCGATGTCTGCGCGGTGCCCGCCGCCGGGGTCGTCGCGGAGGCCATGGTCATGCTCGTCCTCGCCGACGCGATCCTCGAGAAGTTCGGCGGCGACAGCCTCGCCGAGACCCGGCGCAACCTCGCGGGCTACCTCGAAGGGCTGGCCTTCCGGTGACGGACGCGCTCGGGACGTCCATCGTCGTGGAGGACGAGGGGCCGATGCTCGTCCTCGTGGGAGCCCCGGGCGCGGGCAAGACGACCGTCGGCAAGGCCTGCGCCCGTCGCCTCGGAGTCGCCTTCGCCGACAGCGATCACCTCGTGGAGAAGCGCGCCGGCAAGAGGGTCGCGGACATCTTCGTCGACGAGGGCGAGCCGGCGTTCCGCGCCTGGGAACGCGACACCGTGGCCGACGCCCTGCGGGAGCAGCGCGGCGTGCTCTCCCTCGGGGGCGGCGCCGTGCTGGACCCGGGGACGCGAAGGCTCCTGGGGAGCCAGCGCGTCGTCTGGCTCCAGGTCGGCGTCGGCGACGCTGCCCGCCGGGTGGGACTCAATGCCGCGCGCCCCCTGCTTGTCGGGAACGTGCGCGGGACGCTCTCCGCACTGCTGGCGCAGCGCACTCCGCTCTACGAGGAGGTGTGCGATGCCGCCGTCGAGACTGACGGGCGGACCGTGGACGCCGTGACCGACGACGTCCTGGCCGCGGTCGCCGCCCTGGGCGGGCCGCGCCCCGCGGGAGCGACGTGAGCGCGCCGCCCGAGGACGGGTCCCGCGCCGGCACCACGCGCATCCGCGTCTCCGCCGAGCGCCCGTACGACGTCCTCGTGGGCACCGGACTGCTGGGCGAGCTCACGCCGATGCTGGGAGAGGGCGTCGCCAAGGTCGCGGTGATCGCCCCGCGCGCCCTCGAGCTCACCGCGGAGGCGGTGCGCGCGGATCTCGCGAGCCAGGGGCTCGAGGGGATCATCCTCGAGATTCCCGACGCGGAGGACGCCAAGACCGCGGAGGTGGCGACGTTCTGCTGGGACGTCCTGGGCCGCTCAGGCTTCACGCGCACCGACGCGGTCGTCGGCATCGGCGGGGGAGCGGCGACGGACCTCGCCGGCTTCGTGGCCGGCACCTGGCTGCGCGGAGTCCGGCACATCAACATCCCCACGACCGTCCTGGGCATGGTCGACGCGGCGGTGGGCGGCAAGACCGGGATCAACACCCCGACGGGCAAGAACCTCGTCGGAGTGTTCCACGAGCCCGCCGGCGTGCTGTGCGACCTCGCGGTCCTCGAGACCCTCCCGAGGAACGAGCTCGTCGCCGGCCTGGCCGAGGCCGTGAAGTGCGGGTTCATCCGGGACACCGCCATCCTCGACGCCGTCCTGGACGATCCCGACGACTGCGCGCGATGGGACTCCCCGCGGCTGCGGGAGATCATCGAGCGCGCTATCCGCGTCAAGGCCGACGTCGTCAGCGCAGACCTGCGCGAGAGCGTCGGGGCGACGACGCTGGGCCGCGAAGCCCTCAACTACGGCCACACGTTCGGGCACGCCATCGAGCGCGTCGAGAACTACCGCTGGCGCCACGGGGCGGCCATCAGCGTCGGCATGGTGTACGTCGCCGAGCTCGCGCGACTCGCCGGACGGCTGGATGACGCGGGCGTGGACCTGCACCGGGAGGTTCTCGGGGCGCTGGGCCTTCCCACGACCTATGCGGGCGGACGCTGGGATCCCCTGCTCGCCGCGATGAGGGTCGACAAGAAGTCCCGGGCCGACGTCATGCGCTTCGTCGTGCTCGACGGAATAGGCCATCCTGGCCTTCTCGAGGGGCCCGACCCGGCCCTTCTCGTCAGCGCCTACGAGGAGGTCTCCGGATGACCCGTGTCCTCGTCCTCAACGGCCCCAACCTCGGCCGGCTCGGCGCGCGCGAGCCTGAGGTCTACGGCCACGCCACCCATGACGACCTCGTGGAGCGATGCAGGGCCGTCGGCATGTCCCTCGGGCTCGACGTCGAGGTGCGCCAGACGGACAACGAAGCCGAGTTGGTGTCCTGGCTGCACGAAGCCGCGGAGGCATCCACCCCGGTGGTGCTCAACCCCGCCGCCTTCACGCACTACTCCTACGCGGTTCGCGATGCCCTCGCCCAGGTGTCGGCCCCTACGGTCGAGGTCCACCTGTCCAACCCCGCTGCTCGCGAGGATTTCCGGCATACCTCGGTGGTGGCGGGCGTGGTCTCCGGCAGCATCTCCGGCTTCGGGCTGACGTCGTACGAACTCGCCCTGCGCGCGGTGGCTGCCCGGCTGGCCGGCGCGGGCCCGTGAGCTCCCCGGAGTACCACGGTCGTCGAGCCCGGGCGTGGGCCGAGGTCCTCGAGCGTGATCCGGCGGCGAGCGCCTTCCTCGTCACCGGGCTGGCGAACGTGCGCTACCTCTGCGGGTTCACCGGGAGCAGCGGAGTGCTCCTGCTGTCCGATGCCGATCCGCTGCTCGGCACCGACGGTCGCTACCTCGTGCAGGCGGGACAGCAGTGCCCCGGGCTGGACCTCGTGCTGGATCGCCAGACCCTCGCCGCGGTCGTGGCCCGCTGGAAGTCCCGCACGGGCGGTTCGCCGCAGGGGCGACTGGCCCTGGAGTCGGCTCACCTGTCGGTGGCCGACTACGTCGCCCTGGCGGATGCCGTCGGCGGGGTCGAGCGGCTGTCGCCCCTCATGGGGGTGGTCGAGGGTCTCCGCGCGGCCAAGGACGAGGGGGAGATGACCCTGATCCGCACCGCGTGCGCGATCAGCGACGCTGCGCTGTCGCGGGTCGTCCCGTCGATCAGAGCAGGCCAGACCGAGCGCGATATCGCGCGGCTTCTCGAGTCGACGATGCTCGCACTCGGCGCGGACGGCATCAGCTTCTCCACGATCGTGGGCGCGGGCCCGAACTCCGCCATCCCGCACCACGAGCCCACCCACCGGCCGCTGGCAGAGGGAGACCTCGTCGTCATCGACTTCGGAGCCGAGGTCGGCGGCTACCACGCCGACGAGACGCGCACGTTCGTCGTGGGAAGCCCCGCGGATTGGCAGGTCGAACTCCATGCCCTGGTGCTCTCGGCCCAGGAGCAGGCGCGACATGCGGCGACCGCCGGGACCGACCTCGTCGACGTCGATCGCTGCGCGCGAGGACTCATCGCGGACGCCGGTCACGCGGAGAGGTTCGACCATGGACTGGGGCACGGCGTCGGGCTGGAGATCCACGAGGCGCCGTTCCTGGGGCCGCACGCCCTGGGTATGCTCGCGGGCGACTCCGCGGTCACCGTGGAGCCCGGTGTCTACCTCCCCGGAAGGGGAGGGGTGCGCATCGAGGACACGGTGGCCATCAGTGATGGTCCCAGTGTCCCGATCACCGCGACGGATCGCGGCCTGACGGTGCTGGGCTGAGAGGCAAGGAGCCAACGTGGCGACGACGAACGACCTGAAGAACGGCCTCGTGCTCAACCTCGACGGCCAGCTGTGGACGGTGGTGGAGTTCCAGCACGTCAAGCCGGGCAAGGGCGGGGCCTTCGTCCGGACCAAGCTCAAGAACGTCCTCTCGGGCAAGGTCGTGGACAAGACCTTCAACGCCGGGGTCAAGGTCGAGACCGCCAACGTCGACAAGCGCGACATGCAGTACCTCTACCGGGACGGCGACGACTGGGTGTTCATGGACACCGACTCCTACGACCAGGTGCCCATCTCGACCGCGGTCATCGGCGACAACGCCCAGTGGCTGCTGGAGAACCAGTCGGCGGTGGTCGCGATGCACGAGGGGACCGCCCTGTACGTCGAACTCCCCGCGGCCGTCGAGCTGCTCATCACGTACACCGAGCCGGGGCTGCAGGGCGACCGGGCGACGGGCGGCACCAAGCCCGCCACGCTGGAGACGGGAGCCGAGATCCAGGTGCCGCTGTTCATCGAGGCGGACACCCGGGTCAAGGTGGACACGCGGGACGGCTCCTACCTGGGCCGCGTCAACTGACGTGTCGGCGAGGCATCGCGCCCGCAAGCGGGCTCTGGACATCCTCTTCGAGTCCGACCTGAGGCAGATGCCCATCGCCGATGTCCTCGCCGAGGCCGTCGCGCGGCGGGACGAGTCGGGTGACCCCGCGCTGAACCCCTACACGGTGGACCTCGTGCGCGGCGTGGGAGACCACCGCGAGCGCATCGACGAGATCCTGTCGACGTACTCCCTGGGCTGGACCGTGGACCGCATGCCGGCGGTCGATCGCAATGCCCTGCGCATCGGGGTCTATGAGCTCCTGTGGGGCGACGTCCCCGACGCGGTGGCCATCGACGAGGCGGTGGAGCTTGCGCGGGAACTGTCCACCGACGAGTCGCCGGCCTTCGTCAACGGCCTGCTCGCCCGGGTGCGCGACGAGCGCGGCACGCTCCTGCCCGCGGCCGAGTAGTCCACGGCGCACGGTGCCCCGGGTGGGATTCGAACCCACACTGGACGGTGTTTGAGACCGCTTCCTCTGCCGGTTGGGATACCGGGGCGTGTCCGCCAGGGTAGTCGGGGTCGTCCCGCTGTCGAGGCCGGGACGCATAGGCTCGGCACCATGGTCGGCGGGGTCCGGATCGTCGTGGCGGAGGACGAGGCCGTCATCCGCATGGATCTCGCCGAGATGCTCCGCGAGGAGGGATACGACGTCGTCGGCCAGGCACCGAACGGGCTCGCGGCCGTGGACCTCGTCGAGTCCCTGAGCCCCGATGCCCTCCTCGTGGATATCGCCATGCCGGGGCTGGACGGCATCGAGGTGACCCGCCGCACGAGCGAGCGGACGGCGGTCGTCGTCGTCACCGCGTTCGGGCAGCGTGATCGCGTGGAGCAGGCGCGTGACGCCGGTGCCATGGCCTACCTGGTGAAGCCCGTGGGGCGCGCCGACCTCATGCCCACCGTGGAGATGGCCGTGGCCGGCTGGCGGACCCTGCAGGAGCTCCGAGGTCGGGCCCGGGAGGCGGAGGGAGCTGCCGAGGCGGCCGCCCGGGCGGCGGAGGCGGCCAGCAGGGCCGCGACGGACAGCGAGCGCCGGTTGGCGGATCGCCGCGACGTCGAGCGCGCCAAGGGCTTGGTGCAGCAGCGGGCCGGGCTCGACGAGGAGTCCGCCTACCGCTGGCTGAGGGAGACCGCCATGGATCGGCGGATGCCCCTCGCGGACCTGGCCCGTGCGGTCATCGCCGGTGAGGGGTAGCCCCAATGGTCACGAAACGATAACGACGCAGGTCACGGAATCACAACCATCCGGACTCGTCCCGCTACCGGCGTTCGTCGACGCTCGCGGGGCAGGGTAGGTTGCCATCACCAGCACTTCACCGAGCGGCCGCGGAATCCCGCGGTCCGCACCCTAAGGAGAACCTTCATGATCCGACGCAGCCCGATTGCGGGAGCGGTCGTGGTCCTCGGCGCTGCGAGCCTCGTGCTCGCCGCGTGCGGTGGCAGCTCCACCTCGAGCACGAGCTCGAGCGCTGCCCCCGCGACCTCTGAGGCCCCGGCAACGTCCGAGGCCCCGGCCACGTCCGCGGCCCCGTCCGAGGAGGCTTCCAGCGAGCCCGCCTCCGACTGCAAGAACCCCACGCTCAAGGTCGGCACGCTGCTGCCGGCCACCGGCCAGCTCGCCTACCTCGGCCCGCCCGAGTTCGCGGGCGTCGCCGTCGCCCTCAAGGAGGTCAACGACGCCGGCGGTGTGCTGGGTGCTCCCGTGACCGAGGAGTACGGCGACTCCGGCGACACCACGACCGACATCGCGTCGCAGACCGTCGACTCGCACCTCTCCAAGGGCGTGCAGGCGATCATCGGCGCCGCGTCCTCCGGCGTGACCCTGAGCGTCATCGACAAGGTCACCCAGAACGGCGTGTTCATGATCTCCCCGGCCAACACCGCGCCGGCCCTCACCACCTACGCGGACAACGGCCTGTACTTCCGCACCGCGCCGTCCGACGCGCTCCAGGGCGCCATCCAGGCGACGCTCGCCGCGGATGCCGGCTTCACCAAGGGCGCGACCATCGCGCGCGACGATGCCTACGGCATCGGCCTCCAGCAGGCGTTCGAGACCGACTTCACGGGCGCCGGCGGCGAGATTCTCACCAGCATCAAGTACGCCCCCGAGGCCACGTCGTTCGAGGCCGAGGTTGCCGAGCTCAAGGCCGCCAACCCCGAGTTCGTCCAGGTGGTGGGCTTCGAGGAGAGCACCAAGCTCCTCCAGGAGATGATCAAGCAGGGTCTCGGCCCGCAGGACGTCCAGATCTACCTCGCCGACGGCAATGCGTCCGTCGAGGCGTTCAAGGACTTCCCCAAGGGCGAGATGAACGGCACGATCGCGACGTTCCCGACCGGCGACCCCAGTGTCGACGTGACGGCGTTCAACGATCGCCTGCTCGCTGCTGACGGCAAGCTCAAGGAGTTCGTGTACGGCGCCCAGGCGTACGACGCGGCCATCCTGACCGCTCTCGCGGCCGAGTACGCCGGTTGCGCCGACGGCACCGCGATCGCGGAGGCGCTGCCGATGGTGGCCAATGCGGATGCGGGCGGCACGCCGTGCGGCACGTACGCCGAGTGCCTCGCCATCATCCAGGGCGGCGGCCAGCCGAACTACGAGGGTGTCACCGGCCCGCTGGACTTCAACGAGTTCGGCGACCCGGCGGCCGCCACGATCTCGGTCGTGGAGTACAAGGCCAATGACAAGTACGAGGAGATCGAGGTCATCGGGCCGGTTCCGGTCCCGGTCCCGGTCAGCTAGTCCCCGGCACCACGCTCAGGGCCCGGCCCCCCTCGGGGGCCGGGCCCTGAGTTTTGCGGAGGATGGGCTATCCCTACAACCACGGTGGATTACGCAAGGTCTGGACCCTTGAGTAAATCCGGCTGCGCCACGCGCGCAGCAGTGGGGGCGATCCTCAGAGCATGCAGTGGGCGTTCTTGCCGGACTTCGGCACGCTCGTGCGGTCATGGGCGTCCCCGACCGCCTTTGTGGCCTTCTCCCACGCCACCCATGCGTCCGTGGCGACCGTCGCGGTGGGCTCGACGTGCTCACGCAACACAGCCGCACGTGAGTGGTCGGACGAGTCTGGGACGACCACGAGGCGGGTTCGGCCGAAGCCCTCGACCCGGCGGTCAACGAGGGCCACCACGATGCTCACGCCGGGCTTGGCGGCCCTGCCGGGAGCCCCGGCCTTCTTCTTGCCGCCCACGAGCACCTCGTCGGCTTAGACGATGCCGTCGAGCCTGCCGCGGTCAGGATCAAGGTCGCCACACAAGTGGCAGACGAGCCCGTAGTCGCCCCAGCGCAGCCACGCGAGGTTGTGAAGACAGGCCTCATCATCGGGGGACCACGCA